>LFTR01000165.1 GCA_001513425.1 Clostridiales bacterium DTU024 | reverse complement strand
CACTTTGATGGCTTCCGGGACGCGCAGCCACACTTTGCCCGACGCCATCGCCGCCGCCATGTCGGTGGAGCCGACGCCCGTGGACAAGGCGCCCAGCGCGCCATAGGTGCAGGTATGGCTGTCCGCGCCGATTACCAGATCGCCCGCCGTCACCAGGCCCTTTTCAGGCAGCAGCGCGTGTTCCACGCCGGTCTGGCCGACGTCAAAGAAGTTTTCGATATCGTGCTTGCGGGCAAATTCCCTTATCTGCTTGGATTGCTCCGCCGCCTTGATATCCTTGTTGGGTACGAAATGGTCCAGCACCAGCACCACCTTGCTCTTGTCAAACACGTTAGCGCAGTTCGCCTTTTCAAACTCGTTGACGGCGACGGGCGCGGTGATATCGTTGCCCAGCACCAGATCTGTATTCGCCAGGACGATCTCGCCCGGCGTCACCGTTTCTTTGCCGCAGTGCGCGGCGATGATCTTCTGCGTCATGGTCATGCTCATTGCCTATTTCCCCTCCTTAAGTGCAGTATGTATTCCAGGGAGTCGCACAGCGCTTCCCAGCTGGCAGCTACCACGTCGGTGCCCACGCCCACCGTATTCCATATGATATCCCCGTCGGTGGATTCGATCAGCACACGCACCTTGGCGGCGGTGGCATGCGCGCCCGACAGCACGCGTACCTTGTAGTCGCTCAGGCGTACGACGTCCAGTTCCGGATAAAACACCCTGAGCGCTTTCCGAAGCGCGTTGTCCAGCGCGTGTACCGGGCCGTTACCCATGGCGGCGGTCGTTTCCTCCTTGCCGTCCACTTCAAGGCTTAGGATAGCGCTGGCGCTGAATTCGCCCGCCGGCGGCGGGTATTCGCCGCTTGTGCGGTAGATAATGGGACGGAAATGGGGGGAAAAGCGCCCCAGGGTCTTGAGCGCCATCAGTTCAAAACTGGCGTCTGCCGCTTCAAACTGGTAGCCGTTGTTCTCCATATTTTTCAGCGTTTCCAGTATTTTGGCCACTTCGGGCGAATCGCGCGACAGATCCGGCGCCACGGTTTCCAGCTTCTTCATCACCGTACTGCGGCCGGATACTTCACTCATCAGGAACCGCCGCGACGCGCCGACTTCCTTTGGATCGATATGCTCAAAGGAGGCGGACACTTTGTTGACCCCGTCAATGTGCATGCCGCCCTTATGGGCAAACGCGCTGTCGCCCACATAGGGCTTGGAATTGTACACGCGCATATTGCTGATATCGCAGATATGCCGCACCGTGCGCGCAAGCCCCGTCAGATCATCACCCACGCAGGAGTAGCCCATTTTGAAGCGCAGATTGGGGATGATTACGGACAGGTCCGCGTTGCCGCATCTTTCGCCGGTGCCCACAAATGTGCCCTGTACCTGTACTGCGCCCGCCTCCACGGCGGCGATGCTGGACGCTACCGCGCAGCCCGTGTCGTTGTGGCAATGGATGCCGATCGCGGCTCCGGGAAAGCGCACGGTGGCCTTTTCCACGATGTCCTTGATCTGCCCGGGCAGCGTGCCGCCGTTGGTGTCGCACAGGCACAAAAGGTCGGCGCCGGCAGAAAGCGCCGCTTCCAAAGTCCTCAAAGCATATTCTTCATTGCGGATGAACCCGTCAAAGAAGTGCTCGGCGTCAAAAATGACTTCCTTGCCGTTGTCCTTCATGAATTTGACGGTGCGATAGATGAGGCCCAGGTTCTCTTCCAAAGTGGCCCTCAGGATCTTCTCCACGTGCAGATCCCAGGTCTTGCCGAAAATAGACACGCACGGCGTGCCGGCATCCAAAAGGGACTTGAGCCCCGCGTCCTTGTCCGCGGTAAGGCCCTTGCGGTGGGTGGCGCCAAAGGCGCACAGCCTGGCATGGTGAAGCTTTTCCTTAGTGACTTTTTCAAAAAACGCCATGTCTTTGGGGTTGCTGGCGGGATTGCCCGCCTCGATATAGTCCACTTTGAAGTCGTCCAGCGCGCGGACGATATTCAGTTTGTCCGTCACCGAATAGGAGATACCCTCACCCTGCGCGCCGTCGCGCAGGGTGGAGTCAAATATCTGGATGCGTTTCGTCGTTCTTGTCATAGCAGTTTGTTCATGCCGTTGATGTAGGCGAGGATGGAAGCTTCCACCACGTCCGTAGACAGGCCGCGCCCGGTAGCGGTATTGCCCCCGGATGACAGCTTGACGATGGCTTCGCCCTGCGCGTCATTGCCTTCCGAAATTGTCTGCACGGAGTAGTCTTCCAAACGGTGTTCCGGCACGCGCATGATCTTGTCCACAGCGTTAAAGGCGGCATCGATGGGACCGTCGCCCAGCGCCACTTTTTCGATCAGTTCGTCTTCGTGGGACATGCGCACCACGGCGGAACAGGCGACGTAATTGCCGCTGTTGACGGTGAAACGATCCAGTTTCCACGCAGCACCGTTCATATGGATGCGGTGCAGCACCAGCGCTTCCAAATCGCCGTCAGTGATGGCCTTTTTGCGGTCACTGAGGGCTTTGAACCGCCCAAAGAGGTCGTCCATCTCTTCCTTGGATATGGTGTAGCCCAGATCCTTCAGGCGGTCCTCCACTGCATGTTTGCCCGAATGCTTGCCCAGTACCATTTTGTTGGTGGTCAGGCCGATGGATTCGGGCATCATGATCTCATACGTCTGCCGCTTGGCGAGTACGCCGTGCTGGTGGATGCCGGCTTCATGCGCGAAGGCGTTGGCGCCCACAATGGGCTTATTGAGCGGCGCGGTCATGCCGACGATGGAGTAGATGAGGCGGCTGACGGGGAAAATGCGCGACGTGACGATGTTGGTTTCGTAGGGGAAGCGGTCGCGGCGGGTGTTGAGCGCCATGATGACTTCTTCCATGGCGGCGTTGCCCGCCCTTTCGCCCAGGCCGCATACCGTGGTTTCGATCTGGGTGGCCCCTGCCTGGATGGCGGCCAAGGTATTGGCGACGCCCATCCCAAGGTCGTTGTGGCAGTGAACGCTGAGGGTGACTTTGTCCAAATTGTCGACGTTGGCGTACAAAAATTCCAACAGCTCTGTCATTTCGGCCGGTACCGAATAGCCCACGGTATCGGGGATATTGATGGTGGTGGCGCCGGCGTCCACCGCCGCCTTAACCGCCTTCGCCAGGAAAGCGGGATCGGAGCGTGTGGCGTCCTCGGCGGAAAATTCCACGTCGGACAGCTTGGATTTGGCGTAGGCGACCATATCACCGATCGTTTCGAGCACCTGGGAAGGTGTCATACGCAATTTGTATTCCATGTGCGTGGGGGAAGTGGCAAGGAATGTATGGATACGCGGCGCGACCGCGCTTTTGACGGCGTCATACGCCACATCGATGTCCTTGCGGGTGGCACGCGCCAGGCTGGCGACGGAACTGTTCTTGATGATGCCGCTGATAGCGCTGACGGATTCAAAATCGCCCGGCGAAGCGATGGCGAAGCCCGCTTCCATGATGTCTACACCCAGCTTTTCCAGCGCCAGCGCCAGTTCGATCTTTTCCTTGAAAACCATGGAGCAGCCGGGCGCCTGTTCGCCGTCGCGCAGGGTCGTGTCAAATACCTTTATCTTTTTCATTCGTTTTCCTCGCTTTCCAGGAATACAGCGCCCCTGTCGGCGGATGACACCCATTTGGCATAACGTCTCAGGTACCCCGAAAGCGGCCGCGGCTCAGGTGCCTTATGGCGCGCGCGCCGCGTTTCCCACTCATTTTCGCTCAGCAGCACATTCAGTTGCTTAGCGGGGATATCGATTTGGATTTTGTCGCCTTCTTCCAATAGCGCGATGGGGCCGCCGCTTTCCGCCTCGGGCGATACATGGCCGATGGCGGCGCCACGCGTCGCGCCGCTGAAGCGTCCGTCGGTGATAAGCGCTACTTCTTTGTCCAGGCCCATGCCCGCAATGGCACTGGTAGGGCCGAGCATCTCGCGCATGCCGGGGCCGCCGCGCGGTCCCTCATACCGGATGACGATGACATCGCCTTTCCGGATCCTGCCGCCGAAGATGGCGTCGACCGCGTCATTTTCGGAGTTGAATACGCGTGCCGGTCCTTCGTGGCGCAGCATTTGGCGGGCGACGGCGCTCTGCTTGACGATGGCGCCGCGCGGGCAGAGATTGCCGAACATGGCGGCGAGGCCGCCGGCCGCCGCATAAGGATCAGACAGCGGGCGGATGACCATGGCATCCAGCACGTGATGGTCCTCCACACTCTCCCTCACGGGTTTGCCCAGTACCGTCATGGGGCTGCCGTCCAGCAATCCCCCTTGGAGCAGTTGCCGCATCACGGCGTAGACGCCGCCGGCGGCATCCAGATCCTGCATATGATGGGGCCCCGCGGGCGCCAGTTTGCACAGGTTGGGCGTGCGCGCCGAAATTTCATTGATGAGCTGTAGACTGAAGTCCAGTTTAGCTTCGTGTGCGATGGCGGCCAGGTGCAGTGCGGAATTGGTGGAGCAGCCCAGCGCCATGTCTACCGCGAGCGCGTTTTTGAGCGAAGTGTCAGTCAGGATGTCCAGCACGGTGATGTTTTTTTCCAGCAGCCGCATGATTATTTCGCCCGCGCGCTTGGCAAGGCGGATGCGCGATGAAAAGACCGCGGGAATGGTGCCATTGCCCGGCAGCCCCAGCCCCAGCGCCTCGCACAGGCAGTTCATGGAATTGGCGGTAAACATGCCCGAACATGAGCCGCAGGTAGGGCAGGCACCGTTTTCCACGTCGCACAGTTCCTTTTCCGTCACCGAACCGATGGCGTGGCCGCCCACGGCTTCAAACACGCTGTTGAGGTCCATGCCGGCGCCGTTTTTGCCGGGCAGGGACAGCATGGGTCCCCCGGCCACGAAAAGGCCGGGAAGGTTGAGACGTGCGGCCGCCATGAGCATCCCGGGCACGACCTTGTCACAGCTGGGGATGAACACCAGGGCGTCCAGCGCGTGGGCGCGCGCCATACACTCCACCGAATCGGCGATCAGTTCTCTGGTGCACAGCGAATAGCGCATACCTTCATGCCCCATGGCTATGCCGTCGCACACAGCAATGGTGTTGAATTCCAGCGGTGTGCCGCCGTTCATGAGGACGCCATCCTTCACCGCGCGGCTGATCTTGTCCAGATGGATGTGCCCGGGCACAATGTCATTGAAGCTGTTGACAATGCCTATCAGGGGCTTTTTGATCTGTTCATCTGTCAGCCCGTCCGCTTTGAGCAAGGAGCGCTGGGGCGCGCGTTCCGCGCCCAGCTTCATCGTGCCGCTGTGCTGACAGGCCGCGTCCTTATGCTTCATAGCTTTCGCGCTTCCAGGTCATCTTGGCGCGCAGTTCCTTGCCGGTGGTTTCCAATTGGCTCTCCTGCGCCTCTTTGCGCAGGCGGCTGAAGTTGGGACGGCCCTGCTTGTTTTCCGCGATCCATTGCTTGGCGAAGCTGCCATCCCGGATCTCTCCCAGTACTTTCTTCATTTCCTTTTTGGTCTCGTCCGTCACCATGCGCGGGCCCACCATGTAATCGCCGTATTCCGCCGTATCGCTAATGGAGTAGCGCATGAAGTCCATACCGCCCGCATTGACCAAGTCGATGATCAGCTTCATTTCGTGCAGGCACTCGAAATACGCGCTCTCGGGCTGATATCCGGCCTCCACCAGGGTGTCAAATCCGGCCTTCATCAAGGCTGTCACACCGCCGCACAGTACGCACTGTTCGCCAAAGAGGTCGGTTTCCGTTTCTTCCTTGAAGGTAGTCTCCAGCACGCCTGCCCTGGCGCCGCCGATACCCATCGCCCACGCCAATGCCAATTGCTTGGCTTTGGCCGTTGCGTCCTGATAGACGGCGATCAGGCACGGCACGCCGCGGCCTTCCTTATACTGGTTGCGCACGGTGTGCCCGGGGCCTTTGGGCGCGATCATAATGACATCCACGTCTTTGGGTGGCAGGATGGATTTGAAGTGTATGTTGAACCCGTGCCCGAACGCCAGCGCCATGCCGGGGCGGAGGTTGGGTGCGATGTCCTTTTCGTAGAGATCGGCCTGTTTTTCGTCGTTGACCAGGATCATCACCACGTCTGCGTCTTTGACAGCGTCGGCGGTCTTTTGCACCTTAAGTCCTGCCTTTTCGGCCTTCCCCCAGGAGGCCGAGCCCTCATACAGTCCCACGGTGACATCCAGCCCCGCGTCTTTAAGGTTCAGCGCATGCGCGTGGCCTTGGCTGCCGTAGCCCACTACCACCAGTTTCTTGCCCTTGAGAAGATCCAGGGAACAATCCTTTTCGTAATACATCACTGCCATTTGAGCTCTTCCTCGCTTTCATATGTTTTATTTGTGTTGGCGTGTCTTGAGAGAGCGGTCATCCCGGTGCGGCAAAGTTCCAGGATCCCGTAGGGTACAAGGTTACTGACAAAGGCGTCCAGCTTGGGGTTTTCGCCGGTGATCTCCAGGGTCATGGCCGAAGTGGACAAGTCCACCACCTTGGCGCGGAACACCTCCGCAATCTGGTGGATCTGCGCGCGCGTCGCCATTTCCGCGTTGACCTTTACCAGCATCAGTTCGCGGAACACCGTGTTGTTCCAGTCCAGCAGCGTTACGCTTTTCACGTCCACCAGTTTTTGCAGCTGCTTGATGATCTGATCCTGCGTGGGCTTGTCGCCCCTTGATACCACCGTAATGCGCGACAATGCCGGGTCTTCCGTTTCACCCACCGACAGGCTGTCGATGTTGTATCCACGGCGGCCAAACAGACCCGATACCCTTGTTAACACACCCGATTCGTTGGCGACCAGAATGGACAGCGCGAATTTTTCTTCATTCATGGGACATCATCCTTTCAAGATAATATCGTCGATGGTCCCGCCCGCAGGGATCATGGGAAGCACTTTTTCGTCACAGCCGATGCATACGTTGATAAGGGTGGGCGTATCCAGGCGGAGGGCTTCGTCCAGCGCAAGGTTAAGGTTGTTCAGGTCATCCGCATAAAACCCTTTTGCGCCAAAAGCATCCGCCAGGGCAGCAAAATCCGTCCGCCTGTCAAGCGAAGTGTGGGAATAGCGGCCCGCGTAAAACAGCGTCTGCCATTGCCGCACCATGCCCAGCGCATTGTTGTTGAGCACGACCACCGTCAGCGGCAGGCCGCAGGAAACGGCGGTCGCCATTTCGTTGAGGTTCATATGGAAGGATCCGTCGGACGTAAAGAGCACCGTGCGCTTTTTGTCCCGCGCCATGCAAGCTCCGATGGCGGCGCCCATGCCATAGCCCATGGTGCCCAGGCCGCCGCTGGTCACCAGCGTGCGCGGGCGTCTGAAGCGGTAGTATTGCGCCGTCCACAATTGATGCTGCCCGACGTCGGTCGCGATCACGTCGCCCGGGGACAGCCTGACATTGACTGCCTCAATGGCGGTCTGCGGGTTGAGGGTATCTTTGGGCATCTGCAAATGGTTGTCGGGCATGGCCTGTACCTTCTGTACTTGCGTGAACCAATCCGAGGGTCTGCGCTTCACGCCAAGCGTCATCAGCTGGCGCAGCACGTGCTTGACATCCCCCGCCAAGTGTTCATCCGCGACGATGTTTTTCCCGATCTCCGCCGCGTCAATATCAATATGCAGCACTTTGTGTCCCAGTTGATAGGCCTGCTTGTTGCCGGTAGCGCGGTCGGAAAAGCGTGTGCCCACCGCGATGATCAGGTCGGACATGCTCAGCACTTTGCCTGCGGCATAGCGCCCGTGCATGCCCGTCATGCCAAGGAACCGCGGGTTGTCATGCGGCACGGCGGTAAGGCCCATCATGCTCACGCCAATGGGGCAATCCAATATTTCGGCAAAGGACAGCAGCTCCTCAGCGGCGTCGGAAATGACGACACCGCCGCCCGCGTAAATGCAGGGCCGCTCGGATTGGGAAATCAGCTTGAGCGCACGCGCCAGGGATGCTTCGCTTGCGTCCAGCCCGTTGCTCTTTTCGATCTTCACGCCGGGAACAAATTCCGTCACGGCGGTTTGGATATCCTTGGGAATATCGATGGAAACGGGGCCGGGGCGGCCGGAGATAGCCAAGTGGAAGGCGGCGCGTATGATGTCCGCCAGTTTTGAGACATCTTTTACCATGTAATTGTGCTTGGTAATGGGCATGGTGATGCCGGTGATATCCACCTCCTGGAAGCTGTCCCGTCCGATCAAAGCGCGGGACACGTTGCCGGTGATGGCGACCATGGGCACTGAGTCGAGATACGCGTTGGCGATGCCCGTTACCAGATTGGTGGCGCCCGGGCCTGAGGTAGCGATGACTACGCCGGGCTTTCCCGATACGCGGGCATAGCCGTCGGCCGCGTGCGCGGCGCCTTGTTCGTGGCACGTGGTGCAGTGGAAGATCTCATTGCGGGCTTTGTACAATTCATCGTAGATGGTGAGTACCGAGCCGCCGGGGTATCCAAAAACTGTATCCGCTCCCTGCTCGATGAGCACCTGGATGAGTATCTGGGCGCCTGTTAATTGCATCGTGCCGCTCCTTTCAAGTAAAAAGCCCGTCCCCCTGTTGCATACAGAGGGACGGGCGGCGATCCATCAAAATCTATGCCACGGGTCTGATCCTGCGTATACAACAAAACCTATTGGTAACGATAATAATTCGTACCAATAGGCTGGTAAGCAGCAGGCCGAGGGTTTGATGCGTTCGCATAATGCCTCCTAAAGAAACTACAAATTCAAAATAGCACGCCGTGCGCAAGGAAGTCAATCCGTACTTGTCTAAAACGGTTGGATTATTGCCGTGACAATTGTTTTTGCTTTGTTTTTTGGGAGGAAGGATCCTTGCACGCGGTTCAGTGACTTGCGCAGGCCGCTGAGGGCTGAGATCAGCCGGGGAGCCGAACGAAAAACGCTTGCATTGGCAAACCTGAAGTGCTATACTTCTTTGTACGGCTCATGGTTGCGCGCCATGAATCCGGGAATCAGAGCGCAAGAGAGGTGAAATCAAAATGAAAAAGGATATTCATCCTAAGTACGGCAAGGCCACAGTGCGTTGCGTCTGCGGTGAAACGTTCGAGACAGGTTCCACTAAAGCGGAACAGCGTGTTGAA
This sequence comes from Clostridiales bacterium DTU024, assembly GCA_001513425.1. Taxonomy (GTDB): domain Bacteria; phylum Bacillota; class Clostridia; order Christensenellales; family Aristaeellaceae; genus DTU024. The sequence goes on along the minus strand of LFTR01000165.1, from coordinate 13,086 downwards.
ATTTGCTCCAAGTGCCATCCGTTCTTTACGGGCAAACAAAAGCTTATCGATACCGGCGGCCGTGTAGACCGCTTCAAGAAGCGCTTCGGCATGGAATGACATTAGTGACCAGCGACAGGCAGACAGCCGCATTTCTTGCGTTTTGTCTGCCTGTCTTTTATATCGTAATAATGAAGGAGTGCGCATGAAGAAAGAAGCCAAAAGACCCGCGGATATCGGCGGGCAAGCCGTCTTGGAGGGCGTCATGATGAAAGCGCCCGACTACATGGCCATCGCAGTGCGCCGCGAGAGCGGCGACATCGTCGTTAAGCGCGAGAAATACGTTTCGCCCGGCAAAAAGCACAAGTGGATGGGGCTTCCCCTGCTGCGCGGTGCGGTCAACATGTTCTATATGATGAAATACGGCATGAACGTGCTGGAGGACAGTGCCAACATGGGCGGCGCAATGGACGAGGAACCCTCCCGGTTCGAGAAGTGGCTCACAAAGAGGATTGGCAAGAAGGCGGACAAGGTGTTCATGGGTATCGCTATCGTATTGGCGTTGGCACTCTCCATGGGGCTGTTTGTGCTGCTGCCCAATCTTCCCGTCAAAGCACTAAGGAATGCCGGGTGGTCTTTGACCGCCGTCAACCTGATAAGCGGGCTTTTCCGCACGATTATCCTGATGGGTTATCTTTATATTTGCGGCTTGCAGAAAGATTTGCGGCGCACCTTCCAATACCACGGAAGCGAACATAAGACCGTGTACTGCCACGAAAACAAACTGCCGCTGACGGTGGAGAACGCGCAGACCTTTTCCACGCTGCATCCCCGCTGCGGCACCAGTTTTCTATTGATCACGTTCATTTTTTCGATCATCTTTTACAGCGTTATCGATCAGGCGGTGCTCAGCATCACCGGGTTTGATCTGGGCGCCAACTACCTCGTGCGCATACTGAGCCGGCTGTTGCTCCTGCCGCTGGTGGCGGGCATCAGCTACGAGATATTGAAAGGCCTTGCCCACGCGGACACGCCCTTTACCCGCGCCCTGCGCTGGCCGGGCATGCAATTGCAGCGCCTTACGACCCGTCCGCCCACCGACGACATGGTGGAAGTGGCGATCGTGTCCATGAACGCCGCGCTCAACGGCCTGCCGGACGGGGAGAAGACGCCTGAAGGCTGGGTGATCGTGCCCCGCCAAGCGGAGATGGCCGCCGCGCAATGACCTTCAGGACCGCCGTCCAACGGGCGGAAGTACGATTAGGCGCCCATGCGGTGCCGTCTGCCCTGCATGACGCGCGGCAGCTGCTTTCGTGGGTCATGGGCGCTGAGCCGCTCGAACTGGCGGCGCTGGACCCCGACATACCACCCGAATCCCTTGCGCGATTTGAGCGCCTGGTGGCACGCCGCTCCCTTCGCGAGCCGCTGCAATATATCCTGGGCGAAGCCTGGTTCATGGGGCTGCGCTTTTTGGCAAGGTCAAATGTGCTGATCGTAAGGATTGATACCGAAACAGTCTGCCAATCAGCGCTGGACGTGCTCAAAAAAGGCGCACGCGTGCTGGACCTGTGCACGGGCAGCGGGGCTTTGGCGGTTGCCATCAAGGTTTTGCGGGCGGATTGCGAGGTGTGCGCGGCCGACATTTCCCCGGACGCTTTAAAACTGGCGCGGGATAACGCGGGGCTGCACAATGTGGAAATTACATTCTATGAGGGCGATTTTTTTGCGCCCGCCAGGGGCACGTTTGACTTGATCGTGGTCAATCCGCCCTATATCCCCACAGAGGATCTGAAGCTGCTGCAGGAAGAAGTGCAGCGCGAGCCCATGCTGGCGCTGGACGGCGGCACGGACGGCCTTTCTTTTTACCGCAGGCTGTTTGTGGAAGCACCGCAGTATTTGAACCCGGGCGGCTATGTCGTGTGCGAATTGGGCGACGGGCAAAGCGATGCCGTAAGGGCTTTGGCGGCACGCCGGTTTACCGGTATAACGCTGCATAATGACTTGGGCGGATTACCCCGCGCTCTGCGTGCGCGGCTTAAGGAGAATTTTGATGGTTGAGGAACGCTTTAAACAGATGCAGGCGCGGTACGACGAATTGACCGCCGCTCTGTCGCAGCCTGACGTCACCGCGGATATTTCCCGCTGGCAGGAGATCCTCATTGAAATGAAGGAATTGGAAGCGCCGGTCGCCGCGTGGCTGAAGTATGAAGCGACGCTGCAAGAAATCAGTGGCGCAAGAGAGCTGCTTGACGACCCCGCGATGGAAGACATGGCGCAGGAGGAGCTCACACGCCTTCTTATGAAGAAAGAGAAGGAGGAAACAGAGCTCAAAGGCTATTTGATCGTGCAGGACCCCAATGACAAGCGCAACGTTATTATGGAAATCCGACCGGGCACGGGCGGCGATGAAGCGGGCCTTTTTGGTGCGCTGCTGCTGCGCATGTACACCCGCTACGCCGAGCGCCGGGGATTTAAGGTGCAGTATACCAGCATCACCGACAGCGAGGTGGGCGGCATCAAGGAAGCCGTGTTCATGCTGCAGGGTGTGGGCGCGTTTAGCCGTATGAAGTTTGAAAGTGGCGTGCACCGCGTGCAGCGCGTGCCCGCCACCGAGAGCCAGGGGCGCATCCATACCTCCACTGCCACTGTTGCCGTGCTGCCCGAAATCGACGATATCGATGACGTGATCGACTTGAACGATCTGCGCATCGATGTGTACCGCTCCAGCGGCCACGGGGGACAGTGCGTCAACACCACCGACAGCGCCGTTCGCATCACGCATTTGCCTTCCGGTTTGGTGGTGACCTGCCAAAACGAAAAAAGCCAGCTAAAAAACCGCGAAGCGGCGATGAAAGTGCTAAAATCACGCTTGCATGAGATGCGCCGAGCCGAGCGCGACGCTGCCTATGCGGGCGAGCGCAAGGGGCAATTGGGCACGGGGGACCGCAGCGAGCGTATCCGCACCTACAATTTTCCGCAGGGCCGCGTGACCGATCACCGCATCAATCTCACCTTGTACAAGATTGACGCCATCATGGACGGGGAATTGGATGAGATCATCGATGCGCTTACGATCGCGCTCAGGGAGCAGGAGGGCAAGGAATAATGGCTGAATTTGTTATTCGCAAAGCGACCATGATGGATATTGACACCATCATGGCCGTTTTTGAAAGCGCGCGCGCTTTCATGGCATCGCGCGGCAACGGCGAACAGTGGGTGGGCTATCCGCCCCCGGCGCTGGCTGAGCGGGACATCAGGAGCGGCGGAAGTTATGTGGTGGAATCAGGCGGCGCCATCGAGGGTGTCTTCTATATAGCCATGGGGCCGGAAGACCTGTATGAAACGATCTTCAACGGCGCCTGGCACCATGACGGCCCCTATGCCGCGCTGCACCGCCTGGCCAGCCGCGGCAGGGTAAAAGGCATTGCCGCAGCCATTTTCGCGTGGTGTTCGGAAAGATTTGACTACATCCGCGTCGATACGGGAGAAAAAAACGTGCCTATGCAGCGCGCCTTCCTTAAAGCGGGCTTCCGCTATTGCGGCCGCGTCCGCCCCGATGACGGGGGCGAATATTGGGCGTATGACTGGGTAAAACCTGATAACGACGCGAAAGATTGAAAACCATTCACGTTTCCGCAAGATCAGGAAGCCTTGAGTTATGAGATAATTCAAGGTTTTTTGATTGACGCGCCGCGAGGAGGAGCGAAATTCTGGTACACTTTTTGCCAAAGGGTGGAAATTGGGGTGCCATTCGTGTATAATGTAGAAAAACAACTATAACACTCATAAGGGGGGATGTGCCATGATACAGGTCATACACGGGAAGAAGGGTTCCGGCAAAACCAAACGCCTCATCGACATGACAAACGCAGCCTTTAACGATCAGCATGGTGATGTGATATTTATTGATGATGATAACCGTTATATGTTCGATTTAAGGCATGAAGTCCGATTTGTCAACGCGGGAGACTATGGTGTCGCCGGGCCCGAAATGTTCTATGGCTTCCTGTGCGGGATTCTGTCTCAAAACTTCGATGTCAGCAAAATTTTTGTGGATGCGTTCTTGAAAATGGTCAACGTTCAGCCAAACGAGACCGAATGGTTTTTTAATCACCTTGATCAACTGGGAGAAAAACACAATATCCAATTCGTTCTCTCCGTTAGCTGCGACGATTCCGACGCGCCTGATTTTATCAAGAAGTATTTTATTTAATCAGCCTAACACTTTATCCCGTCCGCGTTGCTTACCCTGGAGCGCGGGCGGGTATATTTATGTCATGGGATCGACTTTTTATTTTCTATGGAGGCAGCACCGATGAAATGGGTTTGCAAGGTATGCGGATATGTCTATGAAGGGGCGGAGCCGCCGGACATTTGTCCTGTCTGCAAGGCGCCCAAGGATGCGTTTGAGCAGCATTCGGAAGAACGCAGCTGGGCGGATGATCATCGCATCGGTGCTGCCCGGGGGTTGGATGAACGCGTGGTGAAAGCGCTTCGGGAGGAACTGGATCAGGAGTGCCGCGATGAAGCGATGTATCTTGCGATGAGCCGCGCGGCCGACCGTGAAGGGCACCCTGAGATTGGCAGCACCTACCAGCGCGTCGCGCGGGAGAGGATGCGGCACGCGGCGATCCTTGCGGAAATTTTGGGGGACGACGTCTCCGACAGCAGCGAAAAGAATTTGGCGGTGCGCGTAGAAGCGGAGTATGCTGCCTCCAAGCGCAAGAAGGAACTGGCCGTCTTGACCAAGGAGTTGGGCTACGACGGTATCCATGATGCCCTGCACGAAATGAGCCGCGACAATTCCCGCCACGGCAAGATGTTTTTGGGGCTTCTGCGCCGCTACTTTAATCACTGAGAATGGCTATTTTGGCGCGCCTTCGGGCGGGCTTTTTGCTTGCGCTTATCTTCCCAAGAAAATGGAAAGATGTTAAGATGAGCGAAAGACAGAAGAGGGAGGGCGCCGGAGATGCTATTTGGCAGTACGCGGGAAGGGATCTTTGACCGCACCGCGCCCGAAGCGGTACTGTCCGGAATCGCTCCGGATGGTGGCCTCTATGTGCCGGACACCATTCCGCTGTTATATGATGCCGCTTTGCCGGACGAAGACTACATTTCTTTGGCAACGCGCATTTTTGAAAGAATGCTGCCGGGCTATACCAAAGAGGAATGTGCGGGTTTTGCTGACGGGGCGTACAGGGAAACGTTTGCGGTGCCGAATGTAACGCCGCTCAGGAAAGTGGGCAGCAACCATGTGCTGGAGCTTTTCCATGGCCCTACCTGCGCGTTTAAGGATATCGCCCTATGCGCCCTGCCGCTCATGATGGCAGCGGCACTGCGCAAAAGCAGCCCTCAAAGAGACATTCTTATCCTGACCGCCACCAGCGGCGACACAGGTTCGGCTGCTTTGTCAGGGTTCCTCCATGTCCCGGGTGTTCGCATCATTGTGTTTTACCCCGAAAAGGGCGTCAGCCCGGTGCAAAAAGCACAAATGGTGACGCAGGACGGCGATAATGTCAGCGTGTGCGCCATTCGTGGCGACTTTGACGACGCTCAAAGAGGGGTCAAGCGCATTTTTGCGGATGCCGCACCGTTTAGCGTGCGGCTGTCCAGTGCCAATTCCATCAATATCGGCCGCCTGGTGCCGCAGATGACCTATTATTTTATGGCTTATAATCAGTTGATAAAACAGGGGGGAATCAAGCCCGGCGACAAAGTCAGTTTTTCTGTGCCTACCGGCAACTTCGGCGACATTTTAGCGGGATATTTGGCAAAACGCGCCGGGCTTCCCATCGCGCGGCTTATCTGCGCCACCAATGCCAACGACGTTTTGAAGGATTTCTTGTTGACCGGCATATATGACCGCAGGCGGACGCTCAAAAAGACGCTGTCGCCCTCCATGGATATTTTGGTGTCCAGCAACCTGGAGCGCTTGTTGTTTTTCGAGTCCGGGGGCGATGCGCCCTTTGTGCGGTCATGCATGCGGTCCCTTCAGAGCGAAGGCCGATACACCGTGCCCGACCGCATCATGAACGGCATTCGGCAAACGTTTAGTGCCGGGAGCTGCGGGGACGCGGAAGCGCTGGCCGTCATTAGGGATGTGTGGCAGAAGAACCACTATCTGATTGATCCCCACACAGCCGCAGCATGGAAAGTGGCGCAGGACACGAGGCGAGAGGCAGAGGGACATCCCCATATCGTGCTGGCCACCGCATCACCGTTTAAGTTTCCCCGCGCCATCGGTGAAGCTTTGGACTTGGACGTTTCGGATACACCCGGCGCTCCGGGTGAACTGGGGCAGAAGCTGCGTCTTGCCGTGCCGCCGCCCCTGCAGGCTTTGGCCAAAAGGACGGTGGTACATCAGGATGTAGTGGACGTCGGAGACATGTCTGCCTATGTTTTCAGAAAGGCGGCGCTGTCAAAATGGTGAAGATTCGTGTTCCCGCCACGTCCGCCAATATTGGCCCCGGGTTTGATTGCCTGGGCTGCGCGCTTAACGTTTACGCGGAGTTCACTTTCGAAGCCATTCCTGCCGGCGTGATCGTCACGGGCTGTGCGCCCGAATACTCAGGCGTCAGCAATCTGGCGGTGCGCGCTTATCAATATGCCGCCGTGCAATTGGGCGTGCGTGTGCCGGGCATTCGGCTTACGGTGTCTTCGGATATTCCCGCATCAAGAGGACTTGGCAGCAGCGCCGCTTTCATCGCGGCGGGTGCATCAGCGGCGGCAGCACTCAGCGGACAAACCCTTCCCAAAGAACAGCTGCTGCAGCTCTGTACAGCGCTTGAGGGGCATCCGGACAACGTTGCCCCGGCGATCTATGGCGGCCTGTGCGCGTCGGTGATGGACGGTGGGCGGGTCTATACCGCTTCTGTCCCGCTGCACCCCGCTGTTCGTTTTTTGGCGCTGATACCTTCTTTTGAGTTGTCCACCGTCGCGGCGCGCGAGGCGCTGCCCAAAACCGTGACCCTTGAGGATGCCGTATTCAACGTAGGCCATACAGCGCTGCTCCTGCGTGCGCTGGAGACCGGCGATATGCCCTTGATATCTGTCGCCCTTAAAGACCGTTTGCACCAGGATCACCGCTTTGCGCTGATCGTTGGCAGCGAGACTGTCGTGCGCGCGGCAAAAGAAAACGCGGCGGATGCGGTCTTCATCAGCGGCGCGGGGCCCACCATTATGTGCCTGTATCATGAGGATGGTTTTGTGAGCGCGATGTCGCGAAGTTTGGAAGATGTGCCGGGCGGGTGGCGTGTACAGATGATGCAGGCAGACACACAGGGCATTTTACTCTCTGCGCTTTAGCAGCCTCGCCGCGGCCAATACCACAATAGACAACGCCAAAGCCCCAATCAATATCGGTACATTGTGTGCCGTGCGCGTATATACCCCGCTGGTGCCGGGCGCGGGCAGGGGAACGGGATCAAAGGGGATACCGTTGTCAAATGCCAGCTTTCTGATGTTCAGCAGGTGTATGACGGGCACGCCCAGGGCAGCGTAATCAAAAATCAAACCCCGCCCCTCATTCGTCGGGATAGGGGGCGGATCCAGTGTGAGGCCGGCTGGAAAAGAGACACTGGCGGCGCCTTCACCCATATTGGCACTGGCGCCGCCTACATTGACAAAGCAACGCACGTTTTCGCCGTACAGTTCGAGCCGTTTTTTTGCGCTTTGGGCGAGGTTGTCTTCATTGATATACGGCACGCCGCTGTCTTTGGCGAGCGCGGCGATAACATCCCCGGTCTCTTCAAACATTCCGCCGCCGCCCTGATCGTTATCGCCCCCGGCGGACACTGCCACGAGCTCATAGTCAATGATTTTCTCGTCCCGCAAAATGGCAAGCATTTTGGTTACCGTCAGCTCCGGCCTGGTCGCGCCGTACATCGACGCGCCGAAGGATGCGATGATTTTGGTGTGCAGGTCCATTTCATTGGCGGCACAGACGGTGGCGATCACCAGCGCGGGAAAGGAGCCCGACGCGCCCACGGCTACCGTATCCCCCGCGCGCAACCCCGCCTCTTCGAAGTACTCTACCATCAGTGCGGCAAAATCGGGGTGCAGGCTCGTGCGCTTGGCCTCCACCAGGCCCAGCGAGGTGGTCAGTACCGTCCATTCCGGCCCGATCAGCCCCGTGTGGTTGATATCTTCCTGCGTGATGGAGATGTTGTTTTCCTTTATGTGATCCAGTAAAACGTTTTCCGCCTGCGCCATGCGAAGCGCGGCGTTCAATTGCGTATCATAGCAGGCATTCTTCTGTGTGGTGCGCATCAGCGTGCTGGCTATAAGACCGGTCAGCATGATGATCAGCGCCAAGGCGAGCCAAACAGGGTGGATTTTGGCGCGGCTGAATGTGTTGGCTTGTTTCACAGCGCTCCCCCGATGATCAGCACGGCGCGCACCGCGGCAGCGGACAGCAGCGACGCCAGCGTTGTCTTTATGACGCCCTGCCTTAGCATGTCATTGGCTATGAGCCCGGGGATAATGTAACCCACTACGCGGATGTCCTGGTCGATATACGGCATGACCGGCATCAGTTTTTCGAACAGCCATATCATGACGAGGCCGGTCAGGATACTGGCCATAAAGCGTCGGTAACCAAAGAGAATGATGTGCCGGCTCATGAGCCGTACGAGCAAAAACACCAGAATAGAGGCCAAATAAGTGCTTGCCAGCCGCAGGGGCTGCGCCATATTGAGCGCCAGATAACCGCCCGATATGAGCCCACCCGTGGCGATCCCTAAAAACTCATGGGACAAAAAACCCAGCACAATGCTCAAAAAAACCGCCGACTGTATCATTGTTCCGCTCCCTGATGGATCAAATATTCGATCATTGCGTGGCCGTCCCCCTTAATGTTGCCCACACACAGCACCACTTGATCGGTTTCATAAAACGTTTCGCTTTGAAGCTGTTGCACATCCAGTGGCTGGCAAGGGTAGGGCAGCCGCCGCGCGAAATAGCGGCTTACTTTGTTCTTGCTATCGCCCATAATGTGAAGCCGCGGATGAAACGTCGCCAGATCCTGGAGCGGCTGCACAAAGCTTTTTAGGCGGTATTCCCGGTCCGCGCGGTTGTTGTAAAGGATAACAAACCTGTCGTTCCCGGCGAGCGCCCTGGCCGCGTTTTGCGCCAATAGCGCGGTGGAAACAGGATCATTTGCCGCGAACGCGTTGTATATCTTGGTTTGCTTCACGTAAAAAGGCCCCGCCATGCCGGTATCGGGGCGTGCCTTGGGCATGCCAAGCAGCGCCGTTTCTCTGCTTGCTCCTGCCAGCGTCGCCGCGCTCAGCGCCAGACGCAAATTGCTTTCATATACGGGAAACGAAAACCGGCCTGCGTAGTCTTCGGGCAAGGGATCCTTGTCGCCGCCAAAGAGTGCGGGCCAATCCAAAAAAAAGGCCTCGTCTGTCACAAGCTCTGTACCGGGTATCAGGCAATGGCGCAGCGATTGCGCAGTTTCCGTCCGCGTTGCGCCCATTTCGTCTATGTGGTCAACCAGCGTATTGGTGATAACGGTTATCGTTGGCTTTACCAGATGCCGCGCCAGCGCCTGCTGCATTTCTGGGCGCACGGCCATGCACTCAATAACCACCGCGTCTGAGCCGTCCTTGACGGCACGGGCAAAAAAGCCTTTCATCTCCGTGATGCGTGCTCCATGCGGGCGCGGTGTCTCATATTCTGAACCGTTCGGGAGTATCTCACGGGGGTCGGTGCCTGTACACTTGCCGCGCACTAACCGCCCGCTGCTTTGCAGCGCGGCGGTAATCAGGCGCGTGACGCTGGTTTTGCCCCGTGTGCCGTTGACAAGTATACGGACAGGTATTTTTCGGATGCGCCGGGCATGCCGAAGGCTTTCGACCACGCCAAGGCACAACAACACCCCCGCTAATGACATTAGCAGCAACGGCATCTTCATACGGGGCTAACAGTCCTCCAAACGCTTGTTTTATTTGCGAATCATTTGCACCGCGATGCAGCCGGGGCCGCCCTGCACCACAAAAGCGGGGCTCAGCGTCAGAAATTCTACCTGCGCACCCGGGAAGCGTTCCTTGACGGCCTGCACGGCTTTGTCCCCTTTGTCCGGGTTGCCCGCGTGGCTGACAGAAATCAGCGTTCCTTCGCCCGCGCCCAAGGCGGCCAATTTGTCCAATACGACTTTCAATGCATGGGCAAAATTGCGGCTCAGGCCCGCGCGTTCAAGACGCTTGCCGTCCACCGTCTGTGTCAGGACAGGAACGAAGCGCAATATGCTGCCCATGGCTGCGGCCAAGGGAGTGATGCGGCCGCCCCGGCGCAGGAAGTTGAAATCCATAGGCATAAGAAAAGAGACTTGATGTTTCAGCTTTTCCGTAACCTCATCGATAATATCCTTCGCCTGCCGGCCCGCTTCTGCCATCCTAAGCGCCCACTGCACAACGTAGCGGTGCGGGCCGCACAGGGTACCACTGTTGATGACAGTGATATCTTCTTCGTTGCTGACCATGGTTTTTGCCTGCTCAGCCGTGCGGTAGGTACCCGACAGCCCGTCGGCAATGGTAATGTTGATCACCTCATGGCCGTCAAGGCTCTTATAGGCATCGATTATTTCGCCCAGGGACGGTTGGGAGGAACTGGGTATGCTGCCGTCTTTCAACATGTCCAAAAAACGCGCCGTGTCGATGTCCTCAAATTCACGATAGGTTTTATCATGCAAACTCACGCTCAGCGGCACTACGGTAAGCCCGATCGCTTTGCCCTCTGCCACCGAAAACAGTGTGGATGTATCTGTCATTATTTTGACCATGGTACACCTCCTCCAATAGAGTTTTTTCATCATACTGTATTCGGCTTTGGGTGTCAAACGGGCACACAGAAGCGCTCGCGCGGGTGGTCGTCGAGCCATACGCAGGGCTTCTGAAAAACGTTGACTTGAGAAACGGGGCAAGTATAATGGAGTGACTGCACATAAATCAAGAAACGGCAGAATAAGTACATGGCGGTGCGATATTGATGGGGTACGACGTGATCGTGATCGGGGGAGGCCTTGCGGGTCTTACGGCGGCAAGCCTGCTCGCCAAGCGGCATCTTAAGGTCGCGGTGATAGAGAAAAGCTACAATCCCGGTGGCTCATGCGGCGTCTTCAAGCGCGGTCATGTCACCTTTGATCAAGGCTCAGCAGTGCTGTATGGCTTCGGGGAGAAGGGGTTCAACGCGCACCGGTTTGTGTTCAATTGCCTTGAAGAGCCAATCGATATCATTCGGCATGACCTTTTGTACTGCGTCAATTATGAAGGGAAGCGGATACGATTCTGGCCGGATGTTGAGAAGTTCGCCGATGAACTGGCGCAGGTTTTCCCACAGGAACGGGACAACATACGTCGTTTTTACCGGGATATGCTCAGAATGTATCAACACGTAATGGTGGAGACCCCCAGCTACACTTCAGCGGATGAAACGGATGGGAAGGCTGCCCTCAAGAGCATGCTGAAGCATCCGGTATCATATGTACGGTTTCTTGGATATCTGAACAAAAGCGCGAAAAGCTTGCTTGAACAGTATTTCGGCGATCCGGAGATCTTCAAGTTTTTTGACAAACTCACTTCGACATACTGCTACGCGACGGTCGAGGAAGCGCCGGCAGTACTGGCGGCGGTCATGTTTGTGGATAACCACGTGGGTGGCAGTTACTATCCCGCCGGCTCCACGTTGTTCCTGCCTGGAAAACTCGAGAAGGTCATTGAAGAAAACGGCGGGGATATGCTCTTGGAGCGTGAAGCGGTCTCACTGATTTTTGAAGGCGGGAAACCCGCCGGCGTACGTCTATTATGTGGCGATGAGGTAAAGGCCCCCATCATTATCTATTCAGGCACCGTATGGAACCTTTACGACAAGCTCATCGATCCCAAGTACACGACTTTGAAGCGGCGTGCCTGGGCCAAGCGCCAGGTGCCTACTTACCCCAGCGTGGTACTGTATACCGTCGTGGACAAGAACATCATCCCTGACGATACCGCACCTATTGAGATGCTGGTGGGCAATCCCGAGAAGCTCGATGAAAGCGAAGTGACAGCGTACATTCTCAGCATTGACGACAGAACGCTCTGCGCGCAGGATGAGCATACTGTCATTGCCATCGGACCAACTTTTGAAAAGTGGGATCGCTCTGACAAAACAGTTTACAGGAGCCAAAAACAGAAGGAGCAAGCGCGGCTCATTTCGGTGCTGGAAAGACGCTTCCCGGGTTTTGGCAGCGCCGTGCGCTACGCGCAAGTCGCCACACCTTGCACCATAGAACGGCACACCATGAAAAACGGCGGCGCTGTGGCGGGGCCAAAGCAGATGTTGGGGCAGCACATGTTTAAGCGGCTGCACATCAGAACCCGTTGGGATAACCTGTTTTGCTGCGGCGAATCGACCGTGATGGGAACAGGCACGCCCACCGTGACGACATCAGGGTTGACCGCCGCCAATGCGGTGCTCAAGAAGCTTGGCAAAGAGACTTTTGTGTATCGGGAGAAAATGACGGACTATGTCAGGCTTGTTGACAAGCCCTTCACCCGGGGCAGGCTTTATGAGACATACGCGAAAAAGGAACAGCAGATGATGCGGCAGGCGCTGCGCTGCCGGCTGTGCGAGCATCCGTCCTGTGCCCGAAGTGAAGAAAACGACATACGCGGTATCATGCGGCGTGTTGCTGTGGGCAATTTTGCGGGCGCTCAGAAGTGCTGGCTCAAAAACCCGGTTGATCCCCTCCGGCTTGAGAAATACGAAAGCAACTGCGTCTATTCCCTTGAAAAAGAGGAGGCCATTCCCATCAGGGAGATCATCTCATTTATTACAGGGACATCCACCTCAATGGAGTGACAGCGAACAACTTTGGCCGTCAAAAAAGCACTTACGGGTATGTACCCGTAAGCGCTTTTTTGTGGTGCGGTTGACGAGACTTGAACTCGTACGGTGTTAACCACACGCCCCTCAAACGTGCGCGTATGCCGATTCCGCCACAACCGCTTGCTTTGCAGCAAGTGCGATTATAAGACAACCGGGAAACGTTGTCAAGCAGCGTATTGGGCGCTCTCGCTTCGAACAATGGGTTGATGTGTGAATGGGTATATTGTAGCGAATTGC
>LFTR01000123.1 GCA_001513425.1 Clostridiales bacterium DTU024 | reverse complement strand
ATCAAAATCGTTTTGAACAATTTTCTTGCCGTTGTTGCTCATCTGCCAGGAACCGGCAGCGCCGGACGCTATCGTTTCGAGCATGTGGCCGGTATCCAGGCCTGCTTTTTTGCCATATTCAATGGCTTCACAGACGCCGGCGATAGCGCCCGCGATGGCGATCTGATTGGCCATTTTGGTGTGCTGGCCATTGCCCGCCGCGCCTTCATAACGGATATTGCTGCCCATGCTTTCAAAAATACCCAAGCATTCGTCAAAAGCGTCGCGGTCGCCGCCTGCCATCACGGTAAGCGTACCCAACCGTGCGCCGCTGTCGCCGCCGGAAACGGGGGCGTCCAGCGCGCGGATATCCCGATTTTTGGCCTCCTCATAAATGCGCCTTGCCAGCAGGGGGGAAGTGGTGGTCATATCAATGACGATACTGCCCTTGCGGGCGGCAGCCAAAATACCGTTTGCAGCAAAATATACTTCCTCCACGTCCTTGGGGTAGCCCACGATCGTAATGATGACCGGACACCCTGAAACACACTCCGCCACGGAATCATGCCAAATGGCGCCTTCGCTAATGACCTCTTGCGCCTTGTGCATTGTTCTGGAAAATATGTGCAGTTCGTGTCCCTTTTTCATAAGGTTGCGCACCATGCCCTGCCCCATGACGCCCACGCCGATAAATGCGATTTTCATCTTCTTCCTCCTAATGTTGATCCTTGCAAGTGTACCAAATGTTTCCTGATCCGTAAACGGTCCCGCCTTTGCACGCGCCCGCATTTATAGTACAATGGGCACGTTGATGCAAGAATACGACCGCTTGCGCCGTTCAATTGTCAAAAGGATCAGGGGGTTTTGATGAAGCGTTTGTTGTGCCTTTTTATGCTGCTGGCTCTTATCCCGCTGGGGAGTATGAGTGAAGCGCCCGCCACCCTTTATTTGGGAAGCGGGGGCAGCGAAGTCGTCCGGCTGCAAAACCGGCTGATCGAGCTTGGCTTTTTGAAAGGTACGGCAGACGGCATGTACGGCCCCGCGACACTGAACTGCGTCATAGCGGCGCAGACGGCCTTGAAGGAACAGGGCCACACACTATCGGTCGATGGTGTATTTGGACCGCAAACTGCAACCCTTTTGTATGATGACATCGTCATGAGACAATACCTGGACCTGCGCCGGGGCAGCAGCGGTCAGAAAGTGCTAACGCTGCAGCACCGCCTGTATGACCTCAATTACCTTGAGGACAGAGCCGACGGCCTGTTTGGCTCACGCACGGAAGATGCTCTCACGCGTCTGCAGGAAACACTTGTTTTGGGCGGCGCCACGGACGTTGAAGCCAACGGGGTTTATGATAAAGCTACCCGCGATATAATGGCAAACGACCTATCCGCGTACGGCATCCAAGCGCCTGAGTTTTTTGACGACAGCCGTCCCATGTCCCTCACAAGTGAGTATCTCTACGGGCGCACCGCTATCCTTCTTGACGCGGCGAATGACCGTGTGTTGTTTGAAAAGGACGCGGACAAGCACATGTTTCCTGCCAGTACCACAAAAATTATGACGTTGCTCATTGCTGTTGAACATGGCGATCTGGACCGCACCATAACAGTTCCTGCGAGCGCCCGGCAAGTGCCCAAGGATTCATCGCTCGTGCCCGTATACCCGGGCGAACAAATGACGCTGCGGGATTTGCTGTACGGTCTCATGGTGCGCTCCGGCAACGACGCGGCCAACGCCGTCGCGCAGATCGTATCGGGCTCAGTGGATGCCTTCGTTGATGAAATGAACCAAAGGGCTGCCGGTCTGGGCATGACCAATACACATTACATGAATCCCCACGGCTATCACCATGAAGGCCACTACACCACTGCCCGCGATCTGGCAACACTGTCGCGCCATGCTATGAGCAACAACTTCATTGTGCACATCGTGGCGTGCATGGAATACACCCTGCCCCCCACAAGCCTCAGAGAAAAACTCGTAATAAGGAACAACACAGAACTGCTGCAGCCCTTTTCCCCCAGCTACTACGAAGGCGCCTTTGGCATCAAAAAGGGCTACACGCGCGCGGCGGGCTTTTGCTACGCCGGCGCGGCGGCGCGCGGCGACCGGCTGTTGATCGCCGTCGTGATGGACTGTCGTGACCGTTATAAAGCCTGGGCAGACATGGCACGCTTGTTTGACTTTGGGTTCGCGCAATGACGCGGGAAAAAGGCAAGAAACAGGGCAAAAAGCCTTCCCTCTATTGGCAGCTGTTCACTTCCACCTTTGCGCTGAGCGCGTTTACCTTCGGCGGGGGTTACGTCATCATCCCGCTGATGAAAAAGAAGTTCTGCGACGAACTCTGCTTTCTTGGCGAAGAAGAGGCGCTGGATCTGGTCGCCATCGCGCAAGCCTCGCCCGGCGCCTTGGCTGTTAACACCGCCATGCTTTTGGGCTACCGCATGGCAGGGCTGCCCGGCGCTTTTGTCACAATATTGGGAACTCTGCTGCCGCCCATGATCACACTCAGCGTCATATCGCTTTTTTACGATGCTTTCCGCACCAATCGCATCGTGGGCGCGCTGCTGCACGCTATGCGTGCCGGTGTCGCCGCAGTCATTGCCGATGTGGTATGGACAATGGCACAGAATATCCTCGGGCAAAAAAGGGCGCTGCCCGCACTCATCATGCTGGGCACATTCGCTGCCGTCTACTTCTTCCGTATCAGTGTCGTGCTTATTCTGCCCATCGCGGGCATCCTGGGGGCGCTGGGCGCCAAGTGGCGCTTAAAGCAGGAGGAGCAGGCGTGAGCAGACTCCTTCAGCTTTTCCTCAGTTTTCTTCAGGTTGGTGCGCTGGCCTTCGGCGGCGGGTATGCTGCCATCCCGCTTATCAAGGAGCAGGTCACGCAGCTTCACCCCTGGCTGACCCTTAGCGAATTCACCGACCTGGTCACCATCGCCGAAATGACGCCCGGCCCCATCGCCATCAACGCCGCTACGTTTGTGGGGATGCACCTGAACGGTATCGTTGGGGCGGTCGTCGCTACATTGGGCGCTATTCTCCCGGCCTGCCTCGTCGTCTCCATTTTGGGCTATTTCTACAACAAATACAAAAATCTGGCGTGGGTGGACGGCGTACTGTCGGGCTTTCGCCCCGCCATTGTCGCAATGATCGCCGCGGCGGGCTTCTCCATTTTCCGGCTCGCTATGTTTGATACTAAAGCCTACACGCTCCAAAACCTTGACGTGATCTCCCTTGTATGTTTCATTGGGGCGCTGTTTGCCCTCAGAAAATGGCGTCCCAGCCCCATCAAAGTGATGCTGACGACCGGTGTGCTGGGCGCTGCGGCGGGGCTTCTGATGGAGATGGCACGATAACACGCACGAAAAAAATCCCTTGATAAGTTCAAGGGATTCCTTGGTGCGCCCGGCGCGATTCGAACGCGCGGCCTTCAGAGTCGGAGTCTGACACTCTATCCAGCTGAGCTACGAGCGCATAAACCTCACAAACCGTTGATCGATAAGGCTTTAGCAGTATAGCTTATGCCCCAATTTTTGTCAAACGCTATCGGAGCGCTTATACTCAGTCAGTTGAGCACTTTCCCGGGGTTAAGGATGCCCTCGGGATCAAACACTTTCTTGATGCCGCGCATGAGCGACATTTGTGTTTCACCCACCGATTCCTCAAGAAACGCTATCTTGGCGTGTCCGATGCCGTGTTCGCCCGAAACGTGACCGCCCATGGTTTTTGCCAAAGAGTACAGTCTGTTCATCGCTTGCGCGCGGCGAGCCTCCCAGGTTTCATCGTCCAAAGCGTCCCGGCACACATACAGGTGCAGGTTGCCATCCCCCGCGTGCCCAAAAGAGCGTATGCGGACTGCCTCTTCGCGGCTTACATCGCGCGACTTTTGCACAAATTCCGCGACGTTTTCCTGCGGCACCACCACATCGCACTCATCCATGGAGGGCGTCGAATTCTTGATTGCTTCCAGAAACGCGCCGCGCGCATCCCAGATGCCCGATTTCCTTTCGTCCGTGTCTGCCAGCAGCACATCCCGCGCGCCGCTTGATAAGAGCAGGTCAGTCACCCTCTGCACACGGGGTTCCAGTACCGCTTCGTCCGCGCCGTCCAAGCGCACCAGCAGATAGGCATCAGCGTTCTTGTCGGGGAATTGTTTGCCCAAATAGCTTTCCGCCGCCACGATGACTTCCTTTTCCATAAACTCCACCGCAGTGGGTTCACACCCGCAGGCGAGCACGTCCGGCACGCAGGAAACGCATTGGTCCAGGGAATCAAACGGCACCAGAAGAGAAATATTCGCTTTGGGTTCGGGGATCAGTTTGACGATGGCCTTTGTCAGAACGCACAGCGTGCCTTCGGACCCGCAGAGCAACTGCATAAGGTTGTATCCGCTGGACGACTTAACGACCTTGCCGCCAAGCTCAGTTACCGTGCCGTCTGCCAGCACGATCTCCATACCCAGTACATAATCCTTGGTGACGCCATAACGCACCGCGCGCATGCCGCCCGCGTTGGTCATGATGTTGCCGCATACCGTGGCACTTTTTTCCCCGGGGTCAGGCGGGTAAAAAAGCCCCGTTCCCTCCAATAGCGCACTGAACTCCATGAGCAGCAGCCCCGGTTCCACCGTCGCCGTCATGTTGACTTTGTCCACTTCCAAAAGACGCTTCATCTCCTGCATGGAAAGGACGACGCCGCCGTGCAGCGCAACACACCCGCCGCACAGGCCCGTACCGGCGCCGCGCGGTGTTACGGCGATGCTGTTTTGGTGGCAGTATCGCATTACGCGGCTTACCTCTTCCGTACTGTGCGGCAGCAGCAACGCGTCCGGGAGGAAGGATCCGTACTCCGTCATCTCGTCATGCGCGTAATCTTCGCTGATGGCATCCCCCCAGATCACGCGTACGTCAGACAGAATGCTCTTGAAATACGCGATATCCTCAACACTCACTCTGCTAAACGGCATCTTTCTCTCTTTTCTCTTTCAGTTCTTCGATCAATTGCGGCAAGACCCGGTACAGATCGCCCACGATGCCCACATGCGCCACGCTGAAGATAGGGGCATTGGGGTCGCTGTTGATAGCGACGATGCGATCTGCGGCGTTCATGCAGGCCGTAAACTGAATAGCGCCGGACACGCCGCAGGTGATGATCAGCTTGGGACGCACTGTGCGGCCCGAAAGCCCGATCTGCCGCGCATTGGTTTCCCACCCCTTTTCGACCAAAGGACGACTGACGGCGTATTCACCCTTCAGAAGCCGCGCCAACTCTTTGACGTATTGAAGGTCATTTTCACTTTTGAGCCCTCTGCCGCCCACGACGAGTATTTCAGCATCCGAAATGTTCGCCGTTTTCTCCACATGACGCCGCTTCGTCAAACGTACTTTGCAGTCGGATACCTTTTTGGGGAGACCGTGCCGAACGACACGCCCCGATGCGGTCTCCTCCCTTTGCGGCGTATCCATCACCTTGTAGCGCACGGTGGCAAACTGCGGGCGCGTATTGGGTGTGACGATCTGCGCCATGATATTGCCGCCAAAGGCCGGGCGTATCTGCACAAGATCGCTGTTCACCCGCATCTCAAGACGCGTACAGTCCGCCGTCAGACCCGTGTGGAAACGCGTTGACAACCTGGGAGCGAGCGAGCGCCCCAACGCCGTCGCGCCGACAAGCACTACGGAAGGCCGCAACGACTTGATCACTTCTTCTGCGCAGGCAGCGTAAGCCTCGGCGCGGTAATAGCCCAGTTCCAAATCATCGAAAACATGGATATCACTGAGGCCATAGTGCCGCAGGTTTTCCAGGGGCTTTTCACACCCTTGCCCGATCAAAAGGGCGTTGACCTTGAAGCCGCACACCTTAGCCAGTTCCCGCGCCTTGCCGACCAGCTCGAGCGATACGGGATGAAGATGCCCCTCAGACTGCTCGCAGAAGACAAGGATGTCTCTCCAAAGGCTCTTGTCGACGCTTTTCGTTCTGGTTTCCAGCCTGATGATGGCATTTTGCGGGCACACCTTTAAGCATATGCCGCACACGCGGCAGCCGCTGTTGATGTCCGCTTTTCCTTCGTTCATGTCGATGGCACTGAAAGGACAGACCGCTGCGCAGTCGCCGCAGCCCGTACACTTCCGCTCAATGATCGCTATACGCGGCATGGTGCCCCCCCTAAATGAATTTCCATTTCCTGAGCATAAGGTGCAGCTGCCCCGCCAGATCACCGTCTGTGATCATCTCATGCATTTGGTCGCTGTCCGGCGGAAAAATGCGCTCCACCTGCGTGGGGCTGCCGCTGAGCCCGTAATGCTCCTCGTCCGTATCCAGAAAAACATCCAGCCCAAACACCGTGACCTTCCGATCCTTCGTTTCCCGCTGCTTTTTCATGCTCGGCAGGCGCGGCGTGTGAATATCCTGTTCCACCGTAACAAGGCACGGGAAAGGCAGGAATACCGTCTCGATGACTTCCTGCAGTTGCTGCTCCGCTTCGATACCGCCTTCACACGGCCGTATCTCGCTCACCCAGACGGCATGGGGGATACCCATGTGCTCCGCAATGGCGGGTCCGACTTGCGCGGTGTCGCCGTCTGTCGTCTGCTTGCCGCAAAGGACCAAATCAAAGTCCCCTATCCTGCGGATAGCCTGCGAGAGGGTATAGCTGGTGGCGAGCACATCCGCCCCACCCAACCGCTTGTCCGAAAACAAATAACCCTCATCCGCGCCCATCATGTAGGCTTCCTTGATGATGGCTTGCGCCTGTGGCGGCCCCATCGTGCCTACGACGACCCTGCCGCCCGTTTCCTCGCGCAGGCGCAGCGCTGTTTCCAGCGCATACAAATCATAGGGATTCATCTTGCTCTTGACGCCCCAGCGTTTCAATGCGCCCGTCTCTTCATCGACTTCCACTTTTGAAGTTGCCGGGACCTGCTTTATGCATACGAAAATATCCACATTGGCAGCACCTTTCTATGGGTACGGTTTCTGACGGCAGATACACACGGCGCCCGGTATCGCCAGGTGCGCCTGTTTTCCGCCCCGTATCGTCCAAAGGGTTACGTCACCGCTTTTCTGGTGCGCGATGAGGAAACGCCCATCCGGAAGAATAACAAAATCGCGTGGGAAGGCGCCGCCCGAGGGGCGGATCCATTCCAACGCGAGAAAACTTGATCCCATCGCAAAACAGGCAAGACTGTCATGGCCGCGGTTGGATACATAAACACGATCACTATCCACGCGCACGGCTGCGGCTGTGCTCTCCCCATGCCAACCCTCCGGCAGTGTCGACACCAGGGCACGACATACCCAAGCGCCATTTTCAAACGCATAATCACCCAGGAGGTTTTCCAACTCGAATAACGCAAGCATCCTGTCGCGGCCCGGGAACACCAAATGCCTGGGTCCCAGACCTGAAGGGGTCCTAATAATGTCACGCAGTGAAAGACGCCCGGTTTCCCTTTTTCCATCATAAATCAGGATGCGGTCGGTTCCCAAATCGCACAGGTAGTATTCCTGCGTTTGCGGCCGTCGGCATATCATATGCGCATGCGGTGAATCCTGCCGCGGATGAATGCCTTTGCCCACAAGCTGAATCAGTTGGACACGCTTATCAAGAGCGCCATCACGTATTGGCAGCACCGAAACAGAACCGCCGATGTAGTTGGCTGTGTACAAAAAGGCTTCGTCATCACTCAAAGCTGCGTGGCACGGTACATCCCCGCCGGTTGCTTGCCGCGACTTAAGACGCATCCCGTCTTCGCGGACGTCCAGCATCGCTGCAAGGCCGCTCCCTGTGTCCGGATCATCGCCACAGGCGATCAACGTTCCAAATCGTTCCGACCAGAGCAGCCATATCGGGTTGTCGATGGCTTGAGTGGTTCCAAGAACCGATAGTGCATCTCTCTCCAAGCGGCAATGCGAGATCCCCTGTCCGCCATCCCGCGCATAAGTTCCCACGAAAAAATCCATTCTGCTTCGGCTTCCCGCCGCGCCGATACTCTCCGGGAAAAATGCATCGCCTTCCCGTCCGTGCGACCGCGCAGGAAACTTTCCCCCTCATCATCTCGGCTCTCGCGGATTGAAATCAGCATAGCACAAGCCTCTGCCGCCGTCCACACCGATACGGCACAAAAAGGAACCGCGGCAACAGCGCCGCGGCTCCCCGGGGTATCTTGATAACGCAAGTTCGGGGCAATCTACTTGTTTTTCCTTCTGGCGGTAGCAGAAACCACCAGCCGTTGGATAACGATGAACAGCAGCAACAGCAAACCGGTGAAGATTTTGGCCCACCAGGAGTTCATGGCGCCGTTAAAAGTGATAATGGCAGGGATAGTGGCTTTGAGCAGAACGCCCATGAGAGTGCCCACCATGTAACCCACGCCGCCGGAGAGCATAACGCCGCCTATGACGCAGCTGGAGATAACATCCAGTTCCGAACCCATCAGCGCCAGGTTCCATCCTGATTTTACATACAGGACGTAGGAGATGCCTGCCAGCGCCGAGCACAGGCCGTTGAAAGCGTATACCATCACCCTGGTGCGGCCAACGGGCAGACCCATGAGATTGGCGGATTGCGCGCTGCCGCCGATAGCGTAAACATTGCGGCCAAAGCGCGTCTTTTGCAGGATAACGGCACCGATGATAATCATCACCACAAACATGATGGTGTTAAGGTCTACGCTGGCGACGGGCTTGATCTTGACCCATTCGCCCAGCTCGTTGGGCCATTTGAAGTATAGCTTGAAGCCCGCCAGCGAATCGATCATATCGTGTTTGATGGAAATGGAGTCGCGGCTGATAAGCGAACACACGCCGCGGGCAAAAAACATGCCCGTAAGGGTGGTAACGAAGGCGGGAACATTCAAATACTGGATGCACGCGCCCATCAGCGCGCCCAGACTGACGCCCACCAACAGTGCGATGGAGATGCACACAAGCGGATGCAGTCCCATAACGGAAGTGCCGTAGGCGATTATCATACCCGTCAGAGAGGCCACCGCTCCCACGGACAGATCGATGCCGCCCGTTATCAGCACCATGGTCATGCCTACTGCCGAGATGCCTATGTAGGCGTTGTCACTGAACAGCAGCATGAAGGTTCGCAAGGACGTGAACCCCTTGTGACCATAGAGAATGGCCCCAAACGCATAAATGAGAATGAAGATGCCTATCGTGGCATAGACCATCAGGTAATCGGGTTTAGTCAGGCGGTCAAATAGTTTTTTTCGTTGTACACCGCCGGATGTGCCAACACTAAGCATGCATTTCACCTCCTATGTTCAGGTGCCTTCTCTCGCGGCGCTTGGCGATGGCGTTGCGTACGGGTTCGGACTGAAGCACGATCACAACGGCGATGATAAGCGCCTTAAACGCCATGATGGCTTCCGACACGACGCCAAAGTACATCACAAGAGTAGTAATAGTCCGGATTATGAGAGAACCCACGACGGTGCCAAAAAGGCTGAACTTGCCACCTGTCATGCTGGTGCCGCCGATGACCACTGCCAGGATGGCGTCCATCTCATAACCCAATCCCGCATTGTTGGAGTCGTTGGACGAAATGCGGCTGGAATAGATGAGCCCTGATATCCCCGAAAGAAAGCCTGTCAGGGTGTAGACGATCATGATAATGGTACCTGATTTTAGACCCGACAAACGACTGGCACTGGGATTGATGCCGACTGATTCAACAAACATGCCAAAGGATGTTTTCCTTACAAATACCATCACCGCAACGACGACCACAAGCGTTATGATGATGGGAAACGGTATCCCGAGGATGCTGCCGTTGCCGATAAATTTGAACGGAGAATACTGCGTAGTGAACTGCTTGCCGTTGGTAATGATCTGCGCGATGCCACGCCCGCCCACCATCAAAATAAGGGTCGCAATGATGGGCTGTATTTTGAGTTTGGCGATGAGTGAGCCGTTAAACAGCCCCATCAGGGCACAAACGATCAGCGGCACGGCAATGGCATAAAAGTAAGGTTTGACAGTGTAATCGCCGGGGGTGTTGTAAATGAGCACATCCCAGCGCAAAAACTTAAGTGCGATCGCGCCCGCCACTGCTACCAGGGCGCCGACGGAAATATCTGTGCCGCCAAGCGCGATAACCAACGTCATCCCCATCGCGATGAGGGTTATTTCTGCGGATCGGTTGAAAATATCGATTGGCGTACCATACAGCACCCGTGTACCGTCGGCCAGGGTCCTGAGTTGGATGCTCAGAAAATCCGGCCGCAAGATGAACCCGACGAGTAGGATAAGGAATTCCGCTACGATCGCCCAAAAAAGTTTGGACTTGAGAAAAGCGTTCCCGGCAAGTTTACGCTTCACGCGCTCACCTCCTTCTCGTCTTCGCTGGCAATGATCTTCAGAATCTCCGCCTGCTGGGTATCCCCATCCAGTTCGGCCGCTTTGCTCATATCCCGCATGACAATGATGCGGTTGGAGCAACGGATGATCTCATCCAGTTCGGAACTGATAAAGATGACGCTCTTGCCTTCTTCGCACATTTCCAGCATCAGCCTTTGTATTTCCGCCTTTGCTCCCACGTCGATGCCGCGGGTGGGTTCATCCAGTATGAGCAGGTCAGGCTGCGTTGCCAACCAGCGTGCCAAAATGACCTTTTGCTGATTGCCTCCCGACAATTCGCCCACTCTCTTTTCAGCATCAGGGGTCGATATCGACAGGATCCTAATATACTTGTCTGCCAGTTCTTCCTGTTCCTTGCGTTTCATGGGGTGAAGAAACCCGCGCGTCGCCTGCACCGCCAGGGTGATGTTTTCACGCACCGACAGATCGCCTATGATCCCATCCCGTTTGCGGTCTTCGGGGCAAAACGCCATCTTCTGCAGGATGGCGTCCAGCGGCGCCTTCAGTTGTACTCTTTTGCCGTGCACGGTAATTTCGCCCTTTGTCGGATGCGTGACACCAAAGAGCATCTCCGCGGTTTCGGTGCGCCCGGAACCCAGGAGTCCTGCGAAACCAACCAGTTCACCTTTTTTGACGTCAAAGGAAATATCCTCGACTTTGGCGGGAATGCCAATGTTGTCAACCTCAAGAACCTGCGGCGCGTCCTCTTTGGGCTGCGCTTTCTTGAGGCTGTAGATCACGTTGATGTCTTTGCCGATCATGCTGGTAACGAGTTCAAGTTTATTGATCTTGCTCGTTTCAAATTGTCCGACGAGCTTACCATTGCGCAGCACCGTCAGTCTGTCGGATATGGCGAAGACCTGATCCAAAAAGTGCGTTATGAAAACGATACCAAGGCCCCGTTGTTTCAAATCGTTCATCACTCGGAACAGATGCTGCACCTCATTTTCGTCCAGCGACGAAGTGGGTTCATCCAAAATGAGCACCTTGGCATTGACATCCACCGCCCGCGCGATGGAAGCCATCTGCTGAATGGCGATGGAGCAGGTACCCAGAGTGCGGGTCACATCAACATCCATCCCCATGAGTCCCATAAGTTCTGAAGCGCGCTTGTTCATGGTTTTCCAGTCGATCCGGCCCCTTTTCATTGGCTGGCGGCCTATGAAAATATTCTCCGCCACAGTCAAGTTGGGGCAAAGGTTCACCTCCTGATAGACGGTGGAAATGCCCAGCCTCTGCGCTTCCTGCGTGTTGGACGGACGAATGGGCTTGGCTTCCAGCAAGATGGTACCGGCATCCATACGATGAACGCCCGTGAGGCATTTGATCAAAGTTGATTTGCCCGCACCATTCTCCCCCAATAAAGCATGCACTTCGCCCTTAAGCAGGGTGAAGTCCACCTTATCAAGCGCTTTGACGCCCGGAAAGGCTATCTCCATGCCTTTCATTTCCAAAATGATATCGTTCAAAATGTCACCATCCTTATCAGAAGGACGGATGAGAGTTTTCGCCCTCATCCGTCCTTCGCGGGCTTATCGTTTATAAGCCTTCAGGTTGATTAGTACAAACGGGAGTCGATAACGTCAGCTGCCTTCTCAGACAGACGGCCGTCAGCACTGTATACGATGCCGCCTTCAACGTCAAACGCGCCTTCTTCGGGATGAATGATGGTCTTTGACATTTCTTCACCGGCAATCAGTTTCTTGACTGCGTCGGTAACGAAGGGGCCGTACAAGGGCGTGCACTCGATGGTGGCGTTCATGTCACCTGCAATAATGGCATCAAAAGCGGTTTTGGGGGCATCGCAGCCGATGATAATGATATCTTCGCCCGGATCCTTGCCTGCGGCTTTGATGGATTCCACTGCGCCCAGCGCCATGTCATCGTTATGCGCCAAGAGGATGTCGATCTTCTCATGCGCTTTGAGGAAGGATTCCATAACGGTCTGGCCTTCGGCGCGGGTGAAGTTGCCGGTCTGCGACGCGATCACTTTGAGGTTCGGATAGTTTTCAAGCACTTCCATGATGCCTTCCTGGCGGCCGGAAGCGGCGTCAGCACCGGTGGTGCCTTCCAGGATGACCAAGTTCATTTCCTGGTCAGCTTTGCCGATCTTCTCAACATAGTTGGCTGCCCAATACGCCATGCGGCGGCCTTCTTCGACGAAGTCTCCACCAAATGCAGCGACGTACTCAATGGCGTCCAGCGTGGTCTGTTCGGGCATGCGGTCCACAAGGATCAGCGGGATTTCAGCTTCGTTGACTTCCTTTAGCACTTCATCCCAACCGGTGGATACAACGCCGGTGAACAGGATGTAGTCAACGCCCTGGGAGATGAAGTTGCGCAGCGCTTTAACTTGGTTTTCCTGTTTTTGCTGTGCATCATCATAAACCAGATCCCAGCCTTCATCGGCGATTGCAGCCTTGATGCTGTCGGTGTTGGCGGTACGCCAGTCGGATTCCTGGCCGATCTGCGAGAAGCCGATGGTAACGGCACTGGCAGAAGCGGTAAGCAGCATCATTGCTGCCACGACAAGTACGAGGATTTTTTTCATTTTGCACCCTCCAGTTTTTATTGACCGGTTAGACGCGGTCTACTTATTGGCAGTTTAGGCGAATGTGCGGCCCCGCACAAGCCACTGTATTTGGAAAAAAGGTGTAATTCTTCCAAGTTTGGGATTTGGTCGAAAAGGATGGGGACAATATTACGAAATAAGGGTGATATTTTACGAGCCGTCGACCTGCCGCTCTTTTCGCCAGTCGCGGGGGCTTAAGCCGGAATTCTTTTTGAAAAGATAACTGAAGTAATGGGGATCGCGGTAACCTACTTCAAGCGCCACTTCCGAGGAACGCATCTGCGTGTTCTCCAGCAGCTGCTTGGCACGCTCCAACCGCAAATGCGTCAGATAACCGATAAAAGTCGTGCCCGTTTCCTGCGAAAAAACGGTGCAGAAATGATTGAGCGATAGATGAACGGACGCCGCCGCGTCGCTGAGCGAAACATTGGGGTCGGTGTAATTATCTTCGATAAAAGAGCATGCCTGCCGTATGGTTTCACTGTATCTGGAAAGAGACTGCGTATCCCTAAACTCCAAAGCGCGGGTTAAAGCACCCTGCGCGGCCTTGGAAATGTCTTCCGGCTTAGTCAACAGCGCGATGCCGCGCTCATCCTGCATGCCGTGCGGCAATAGCTTTTCCGGATCTCCCCCATTTTCGCGAATAATACGCGACGCGGTCAGGATGCTTTCGACCAGCAGGTAGTTCAGCATCAATGTCGAGCGCTGCGCGACACCGTCTTTGGACAAAAAGGCATTCACTACACCCCCGATGTCCGACACTGCCGCAAAACGCAACCGGTCATAGAGCGACGCGTCATCCGCCAGGGAAATGACTTCGCTCATTTCTGCTTGCGTATCGGCGTTGTCCATAATGCTGGTACTGTCTTCGCTCATGTGGCCGCGCATGGCTTTGAGTGTTACAAAAGCGGAGGCCAGCGAATCGGGTGCCTGATAAATGGAACCCGCCTGGCTGCCGATCGCAATGTGCATCGCGGGCAAATCAAGATCTGCCGCTTCATGTTTGATCGCTCCGGCAACACCGAAGACCTGTTCTTCCATAACACCTGCATCATCACTGAGATACAGCATCGCCAACAGCCCGTCCAATTGACACAGGTATACGCTGCCCTTTGGCTGACTGTCCGCCACGCGGGTGACGAGCGCTTTGGGAAGCAGGGTATCCGTAGGCGCGGTTTGCCTGATGGAAATCAGCATCACCCGGCAGTACCTTTTCGTAAGCTCGATATCCAGTTTGCGCGCATTCAGGAAAACGTTTGAACGTTTTTCTTCATCGCGGATGCCTTGCAGCACTTCGCGCAAGAACTGCTCCTTCATCAGCCCGCTGGACAGCTCCAGCTGCTTTCTGACCGCCTGCAGATCGGCGTGCAGCCGCCTGTCTTCATCGATCTGCAGGGAAACGCGTCGCAGTGCGTTCTCCAATTCCTGGGCGCTGACAGGCTTCAGCAGATATTCCTTAACGCCCAGGGTAAGCGCTTCCCGCGCGTAGGTGAATTCGTCATAGCCGCTGAGAATGATTATTTTGAGGCTCGGCATGAAAGCCAGCGCCTCGCGGCTAAGTGCCAGCCCGTCCATAAAAGGCATGCGAATATCCGTGATCAGAATATCGGGCTTGATTTCCCGCAACAAAGACAGCGCGATTTCGCCGTCCGGCGCTTCACCGGCCAGAACAAACCCGGAGGAGTCCCAGGGAAAAGATGTTCTGATCCCTTCCCTGACCACGATCTCATCATCCACCAGAAAAACCTTATACATTCTTGCCTCCGTGCGCCGAAAGCGGAACGCAAAAGGAGATGGCTGTCCCTTCGCCAAAGGTACTGACCACATCCAGTCCCTGCGGCTGATCGTAGTACAGTTTGATGCGCTGATGTACGCTGAAAAGCCCATAGCCCAATTCCGCAGAGGGCTCCCGCCCCGACAGCATCGCCTTGAGACTTTCCAGCCTTTCGGGCGTCATCCCCACGCCGTTGTCGGATACCTTCACACACAGCAGAGCATTGTCCCGCCATACATCCACATCGATGCGGCCGCCGCCGCGCCTGTTCTTGATACCGTGGTAGATGGCGTTTTCCACAAGGGGCTGCACACTGAGCTTGAGGATCATCTCCGTTTTGAGGGACGGGTCGATGCGGATGTCATACTCCAGAATATCGCGGTAACGAATCTTCTGTATCGTCAAATAGCCGCGCAGATGTTCTTCCTCCTGCGACACGGTTATCCAGTCATGCCCATCGGATAAGGAAATGCGGTAGAAGTCGGACAGGGCCCGCGTGATGGAAATGACTTCGCTGTTCTTTTTCGCCTCCGCCAGCCACACTATGGCGTCAAGCGTATTATACAGAAAATGCGGCGTAACCTGCGCCTGCAGCACGCGAAGCTCACTTTTTTTGAGGTTCTCCTGCTCGCGTTTGTTTTCCTTGATAAGACCGTCCAATCTGCCCGCCATCATATTCAGGCTGTCGCTGAGCGCGCGCAGTTCATCCACGTCGGGCTCGGGCGTGCGAACATCCAGTTGTCCGTCGGCGATCTTTCCCGCGAACGTTTGAAGCTCCAGCAAGGGGTCCGCGACGGCGCGGGATAAGGCCCCGCGGGCGGAACGAATGAATACCAGGGCAAAGATGACCAGTGCTAGTTCCAGCGTTACCGCCAGCGAAAGCGCGGTGCGCAATTGCCGGCTGGTTTGATTGGCCGCCCTGATTTCAGCGGATACAGCGTCCCGGAACATGTCGCCCAGCAGTGCGGACACGTTCCTGATCTCCTCCAGCACCAACGCGTCTTCGTCCACCGTGGAGCCTTCCGCCATTTGCTTTCCCAATTGCTCGATATATTTGCCCATGGTTTCGGCGGTTCTGCGTGCTACCGTCAGTTCCAATTCCGCGGCGGGTTTTTCGGCAATCAGACTGTCCAGCGTGCTCCCGACTTGTGTCATCAATTCATCCTGCCGCCCCGCGGCAAACCGGGCACGGCCGGCTACGATAGCAAAGAGCTCCGCAGGCAGCGTATCCACCACAACGGCGGTGAGGGAATCGATTTTTTCGGCGCGGGTCAAAAAGGCATAATACAAACGGGAAAAGCTGGTCAGCATGGTCATGGATAGAAGCGCCGGGACCAGCATCATGATCATGATGGTACGGAACGAAATGGTCAGCCGATGGCTCAGCGGCCCCCGGACGGGAAGCACTGCAGAAAAAAGAGAAGCGGGTTTCGCCATCAGTACCCCCTCGGGGGAATGCTGAGCATATCCTCATCAAAATCAGTAAACACCGTCTCCTGAGAATAGGTGACGCGGTCGATGGTCTCGCCCTGTGCCAGCCGTCTGGCAAGCGTCATGATCACATCCCCCAGCATGGGCGTGCATTCCACCACGCAGTTGATCTTGCCTTGCTTCAATAGATCAATAGCGCCTTGTTCGCCGTCGACGGAAATGATGATAATATCTTTTCCCGGCACAATGCCATGCTGCTCGATCGTTTCGATGGCACCCAGCGTCATGGAATCATTATGAGAATACAGGACGTCCACTTCGCCCGCGGTCGCCAAAACATCCACCATTACTTCTTTGCCTTTGGATCTGAGAAAGTCGCCGGATTCACTGTAGACAACCTGGCAGCGCGCGTCCTTTTCAATCGTATCGCGAAAGCCTTGTGCACGGTCGCGCATTGGCGTGGAATCCAATGTCCCGGATATTTCGGCGATGCGGACAGGGCCGGTCACTCCGGCTATTTTCTTGATGAGATATTCTCCCGCACGCACACCTTCCTGATAAAAATCAGAGCCGACAAAGCCGGTAATAAGGCTTTCATCCTCCAATGTGACGGAACGGTCAGAACAGATGACGGGAATGCCCGCATCCTTGGCTTCCCGCAGAACATTATCCCATCCGTCTTCGACGATGGGAGCAAAAGCTATGACGTCCACCTGGTAGGCAATGAACGAACGGATGGCGTCTATCTGGTTTTCCTGTTTCTGTTCCGCATTTTTGAACATCAGCT
Source organism: Clostridiales bacterium DTU024 (assembly GCA_001513425.1). Taxonomy (GTDB): domain Bacteria; phylum Bacillota; class Clostridia; order Christensenellales; family Aristaeellaceae; genus DTU024. The sequence continues at coordinate 19,175 of LFTR01000123.1, read as the reverse complement.
GGACACCGGCGCGCTCCGCGGCCGCAATGACGGAGCGGGTGTTGCCGATGCGCCATCCGCTTTCGCTGCCCAATTGTGAAAATCCCAATATGATTTGGTGTTCCGCGTCCGGCTGCCTCTTCTGAGTTCCCTTGGGGAGAAGCAGCAACAGCGCCGCCGCCAGTACCGCCAAAATGGTAAACAAAACCGCCAGTCGTTTCATAGGCGCCTCATTTCTGTCCGTAATAGGCGCCTTTTCCGTGTTTGCGCAGATAGTGTTTATCCAGCAATTCCTTCTGCATCGGTGCGCGATCCCTTTGTATGAGTAAGGTGTGATAAGCCATGTGCGCCACTTCCTCCAGCACCACGGCATTATGCACGGCATTTTCCGCCGTATCCCCCCACGCGAAAGCCCCGTGGCTGTGCACCAACGCCCCCGGAACGGACATGGGCGGGATCCCATCAAACGTCTCAAGGATCACGTTGCCCGTTTCCTCTTCGTAATTGCCGGAGATCTCCTTGGCCGTCATCTGCCGCGTGCAGGGGATTTCGCCGTAGAAATAATCCGCGTGCGTTGTGCCCAGCGCGGGGATCCCTTTGCCTGCCTGTGCGAACACCGTCGCCCACCTGGAGTGCGTATGCACCACCGCGCCAATGTCGGAGAAGCCTTTGTAGAGCGCCAAATGCGTAGGGGTATCGGAAGAGGGCTTGTAGCTCCCTTCCAGTATGTTGCCGTCCAAATCCACCACGACCATATCGTCGGCCTTCATGCCGTCATAAGCGACGCCGGAGGGCTTGATGACCACGCGCCCCGTCTTTCGGTCGATAGCGGATACATTTCCCCAGGTGAATATGACCAGATGATGGTCACGCAGCATCAAATTGGCCCCGAGCACCAGCTGCTTAAGTTCTGAAAGCATCAGTATCGCCTCATTTCAGTTTCCAAACCAAGTCTTTGACCATAAGTTCTTCTTCCAATTTTTCGGGCGTTGTATCCTTGGAAATGTGGACAAACTCGATATCCATCATGCGAGCCCAATCACGCATCTGGCCCGCGGTAACGTCGTAGGACAGAACAGTGTGGTGTGCGCCCCCCGCGATGACCCAGCATTCCACGCCGGAAGTCAAATTGGGCATGGCTTTCCACATAACGCGCGCAACAGGAAGATTGGGCATGGGGAAAATGGGCTTCACGCACTCTATATCCTGCACGATCAGCCGGAGCCGTCCACCCATGTCGACGAGCGATGCCACGATGGCGGGGCCGACTTTCCCTTCAAACACCAGTCGCGCCGCGTCTTCGCGCCCGCCGATGCCAAGGGGGTGCACCTCAATGCGCGGCTTGTCTTCAGCCAGACTCGGGCACACTTCCAGCATATGCGCTCCCAGGCTGTACTCATGCCCCTTGGCCAGATGATAGGTGTAATCCTCCATGAACGCGGATGCGCCGTTGCCGTTTTCGCCCATCCTCTTCATGATGGCAGTCATGGCAGAGACTTTCCAGTCACCCTCGCCCCCGTAGCCATATCCCTGCTGGGTCAAGTGCTGGGTAGCGAGACCGGGCAATTGGCGCATGCCGTAAAGATCCTGGAAGGTATTGGTAAATGCCCGGCAGCCTTCCCGTTCCATCATCTTTGCGATGGCGATCTCTTCACGCGCCTGGTAGCGAATAGTATCCACGTCATCGGTCGCAAAATCGTACTGCTCACGGTACAAAGACATCAGTGAATCGATCTTTGTGTCCGTTACCGCATCCATTATTTCCGCCAATTCACCCACCGGCCACGTGTTGACCTGCCAACCGAGTTTCGCCTGCACTTCTACCTTGTCGCCCTCGGTGACGGCCACTTCGCGCATATTGTCGCCAAAGCGCATGACCTTGAGGTCCTTGGAAAAAGCAACGCCTACAGCCGCCTTCATCCAATTGCCCAGGCGTTCCTGAACCATTTCATCCTGCCAGTACCCCGCGATCACCTTGCGCGGCATGCGGAGCCTCGCGCCGATAAACCCGTGTTCCCGATCGCCGTGCGCCGCTTGGTTGAGGTTCATAAAATCCATATCGATCTCGTCATTGGGGATATCCCGGTTATACTGCGTCGCCAAATGGCAATAGGGCTTTTGCAGCTGCGCAAAGCCGTTTATCCACATTTTTGATGGGCTGAATGTATGGCACCAGGTGATGATGCCGGCGCAGGAAGCGTCAAAATTGGCCTCCTTGACAACATCGGAGATCTCCTGATTTGTTTTCGCCGTGACCTTGTGCACCAGCGGATAAGGCAAAGCCTTGGACATCTCCCGCGCCATTTGTGCCGCGCGATCGTCGACCGTTTCCAACACTTCGGGGCCGTACAGGAATTGGCTCCCGACCACAAACCAGAACTGATAATGTTTCATGGGTTTCCTCCTATAGGTTTTCAACAGCGGATCGTTCAACTGCCAAACCGCGTTTATAATATTCCAGAAAAGAGTTGAAGCCTTGCACGTCCGGCGCTTCGGGCGCCAGGGTGCTGGATTCAGCGTCCGCAAAAACACTGTCCGCAAGGTAGCTTTCCAGCGTCTCACCGTTTTTCTTGTTGAGCATGAACGCTGTCAGCAACGCCATGCCGTAGGGCCCGCCTTCGCCCGCGGTCTCCATGCATGTTACCGGGACATTGCACGCCGCGGCAAGATACCTCTGCGCCACGATGGGCGTTTTGAAGAGGCCTCCGTGCCCCATGAGGCGATCAATGGCAACATTTTCCTGCGATAACAAGTCCATGCCGATGCGCAGGGTCGCCATGGAAGAATACAGTTGCGCGCGGAGGAAATTAGCCAAAGTGAAACTGCTGCCGGGCGTGCGGATTACCATCGGCCGTCCCTCATTGAAAGAGGTAACGCCCTCCCCCGCCAGATAATTGAATACCAGAATGCCACCCGCGTCAGCCGCGCCCTCCAGGCTCTTTTGATAAAGCTTGGTGAAAGCCTCCCCCGGGGAGACTTCAACGCCGAACAGTGCCGCTGTTTCGCGAAGGACTTTTACCCACGCGTTCATATCGTTGGTGCCGTTGTTGCAGTGTACCATGGCGACAGGCTTGCCCCCGGGCGTGGTGAGGACGTCTATCTCCGGGTGTACGTTTTTGAGCGCGTGTTCCAGTACCACCATGGCAAAAATGGACGTGCCCGCTGATACATTGCCTGTGCGGGCGGCCACCGCGTTAGTCGCCGCCATACCGGTGCCCGCGTCGCCCTCTGCCGGAGCAAAGGGGATGCCTGCGTTAAGCTGGCCGTCCAGCCGCGACGCGCCCTCCGGGGTCAAAAAGCCCGCGGCGTCGCCTGCCTGCAGCACGCGGGGAAGAAGGTCCTTAATGTGCCAGGGACAGTGCATACCCTTTGCCAGCGTGTCAAATTTCTCCAGCATTGCTTCGTCGTAGTCAAGGGTATTGCTGTCGATGGGGAAAATGCCGGACGCTTCGCCGATGCCCACGGCATTGACGCCCGTTAAAGAAACGTGCACATAGCCTGCCAACGTGGTGATGTGTGCGATGTCCTTCACGTGCGTTTCAGCGTTCAGCATCGCCTGATACAGGTGCGCGATGCTCCAGCGCTGCGGCACGTTGAAGCGGAACAGATCCGTCAGTTCCTCGGCCGCCTGCCCGGTCGATGTGTTTTGCCATGTGCGAAAAGGCGTCAACAGGCGCCAATCCTTGTCAAACGCCAGATAGCCATGCATCATGCCGGAAACGCCCATACCAACGATGTCGTCCTTTGCTTGCATTTGCGATACCGCGGCCCTGATGCCCGACCAGACTTCGTCCAGATCATACGTCCAAACACCGTTTTCGAAGCTGCTTTGCCACGTATAGTCCCCCGTCACGACAGGTCGATGCTTGGAGTCGATCCCCACCGCCTTGATGCGCGTAGACCCCATTTCCAGTCCAAGATAAACACCTGAATGATTCATGCCACTATCCTATTCTGCATGGCTTGAGCGCTCCCGCCCCGTTCCATACCTGAAAATTTTGTCCACACAAAGGTAACAAATTGCAATTTGCCTGTCAACCATCCCGGGCAAACGTGATCTCCCGGCGCCTAGTGCAATGTTATCATGAGAACGCTGTGAAAAACAAGCAAAAACGTCGCGGCACGTACAATTGAAGTCTGCACACGCCATGACACATTTGGTTTATTGATCTATGGGAAAAGTTTTAGGCCATCTTTTCCTGTTTGGTTTTTTTGTCCACCACTTGCCGATCGGCCAATTCCCGCCTGACATCCTCAAGTGAGATGCCCATCTGGACCATCAACACCATAACATGATATGCCAGATCAGCAATTTCATAGACGGTCTCGCGCTTGTCGCCCCCTTTGGCGGCGATAATGACTTCGGTAGATTCCTCCCCCACTTTTTTGAGGATCTTATCCGGTCCCTTTGAAAATAGGTAAGACGTGTAGGAACCTTCCGGCGGGTTGTTTTTGCGCCCCGCGAGCAGCGTCATCAACCTTTCAAGGGAAAACCCGTCAGATGCGGCTTCACCAAAGAGCACGTCGGTGAAACACGAGTCGGTGTTCAAGTGACAAGCGGGGCCGTCCTTTTTGACTTCCACCAACAGCGCATCCTTGTCACAATCCGCGGTAATAGCCACGACGTGCTGGAAATTTCCGCTCGTTTCACCTTTCAGCCACAATGTTTGCCTGCTTCGGCTGTAAAAGCAGGTGAGTCCCTTCTCCAAGGTGACCTTGAGGCTCTCCCTGTTCATGTAGGCGAGCGTCAGCACCCGCCCGGATTCCGCATCCACGACGACGGCGGGTATCAGTCCGTCATCATCAAACTTAAGCTTATCGATGTCCATGCCGTCCCCCTAAATGGACACGGGAATGCCCTGTTCCCGCATCCTTGTCTTGAGCGCCCGAATGTTCACCAAGTCGTAATGAAAGATCGACGCGCCCAACGCCGACGCGCATTTGGGCACCTGAAGAAAAAGAGTGAGTATGTGTTCCGGTTTTCCTGCGCCGCCGCTTGCCACAACGGGAATGTTCACCGTGTCGCACACGTTTTTCAGCAGCGTCAGGTCGTATCCCTCCTGAACACCGTCCGTGTCAATGGAATTGACGACGATCTCCCCCGCGCCATTTTGTTCGCAGATCTTAAGATAAGGCAGTACGTCCACACCGGTGTCATGGGCGCCGGCCTGATTAAAACAATGCCATGTTTCCCCCACGCGCTTGGCATCCACCGCTACGACCACTTCTTCGGAGCCAAAGCGTTTTGCGCAATCCGCAACCAGTTGCGGGTTGGCCAGTGCGCCGGAATTGATGGAGACTTTGCTGACGCCCGTGTCAAGGACGCGGGCAAAGTCATCCACAGACTTAACGCCGCCCGCCGCCGATACCGGGATAGGCACTGCACCGACAATGCGAGCCAGCAAGTCGGTAAACAGGATGCGCCCCTCCACGGAGGCAGAGATATCGTAAAAACACAGTTCATCCGCCCCCAGATCAGCGTATAATTTCGCGCGTGTGAGCGGGTCGCCCACCTCCTTGATGCCTTCGAAGTTGATGCCTTTGACCACTTTGCCGTTCATGATATCCAGACATGCCACGATCTTTTTATCCATCGCCGTTCCCCTCCTCTTGCGCCAATTGTATGGCAGATCCCAAGACGATATCGCCTGTGTAGAGTGCTTTGCCGATAATTACGCCGTCCACCCCGATTTTCTTGAGCGCATGAATATCGTCCAGCGTACTGACGCCGCCCGACGCGGTGATGAGGATATTGTGCCTGAGCATCAAGCGGCTGTACAGCGCCCTGTTGGTGCCGCGCATGGCGCCGTCTCGTGAGATGTCCGTACAGATGATATTGGTAACGCCCAGATCACTCAGCTGCGTCACGAAAGGATCCAGCGGCAGCTCCGTCACTTCTGTCCAGCCTTTTACCGCCACAAAGCCATCCTTAATGTCCACACCAACCGTGACATGAGCGGCGTATCTCCTCAGGGCCTCCCCCAGGAAAGCCTTGTCATTGAGTGCCGCGGTGCCCAGTATGACGCGCCAGGCACCTGCCGCGAGGTATTTTTCGAGCGTCCCCATATCGCGGATGCCGCCGCCCACCTCCGCGTTAAGGCTGCCAGCCGCGATGATGGAAGCGATCACGCTGAAATTGGGGGTGCTGCCTTCGCGCGCACCGTCCAGATCCACGAGATGAAGGTACCGTGCGCCTGCCGTTTGGAATTGGACCGCCAAAGCCAAGGGATCATCCGAATAGACAGTCTTCCTGCTGTAATCCCCCTGAAGAAGCCGGACGGCTTTCCCGCCCATCAGATCAATGGCCGGCAGTATTTTCATATCACGCCCTTGGAGGACGGCAATGTTTCCCCCGTCACCTTCACCGCTTCGCGCAGCACGCGCGCGGTTCCCTTGAAGGCCGCTTCCGCAATGTGGTGCGCGTTGCGCCCATCCAATTGCTTAAGGTGTAATGCAATGTCGGCATTGGTGGCAAAGGCGCGGAAAAACTCCTCCAGCAGTTCTGTATCGAAGGTTCCGATCTTCTTCGCGCGGATCTGACAAGCGAAACGCAGCATGCCGCGGCCGGAAATGTCCACCGCTGCCAGTACCAGCGCTTCATCCATGGGCAAGGCCAAAGAAGCGTACCGCGCCATGCCCTTTTTGTCTCCCAGCGCCTTTTTGAAAGCCCGGCCCAGGCAAATGCCGATGTCCTCCGTACTGTGATGGTCGTCCACCCGCGTATCGCCCCGGCAAGTGAGTGTCATATCAAACCCGCTGTGCACACAAAAAAGCGTCAGCATGTGATCGAGGAAACCGATGCCCGTGTCGATCATGTATTGCCCCGTTCCATCCAGATCAAGCGACAGGGTAATGTCCGTTTCGGCGGTTTTTCTTGCAATATCGGCATTGCGCATTTATCTATCCTCCAAAATATCGCGTGCGGCAGACAAGAACATTTCCATCTGCTGATGAGAACCCACGGTTACCCGGATGTGATCCCGGATGCGCGGAGTCGAAAACCAGCGTACCAATATCCCTTTTTCGCGCAGCCCCGCATACAGCGCTTCACCCGTTACCTGGCTGTGCTTTGCAAACAGAAAATTCGCAAGAGACGGCGTCACTTCAAATCCCATGTTTTTCATGGTCTGCGCCGTGTGTTCCCGTATGCGGGCGATCTGGCGGCAACGTTTGAGGTTCAAATCGTTTTCCTGCAGCGCTTGGAGCGCTGCCGCTTGGCCCATGGCGCTTACGTTATAGGGGTTGACGCAGCAGCGTAACAGATCCAAATCATCCATGATGTCTTTGGCGCCTATGCCAAAGCCGATGCGCGCCCCTGCCAATGAATGCGACTTGGAAAGAGTGCGGATGATCAACAGATTGTCAAACTTTTTAAGAAGCGGAAGCGCGCTGTCGCCGCCAAAATCAATATAGGCTTCATCCACCGCAACAACATGGCTGCGATTGGACGCGACGATCCTCTCTATATCATCAAGCGCCAGGCAGATACCCGTGGGCGCATTGGGATTGGCGATGACAATGCACATACCAAGGTCCAAGTAATCATCGGGGTCGATGCGCAGGTCCCGGGTCAGGGGAATCACCTTCGCTTCGACGCCGTTCGCCTTGGCGAATACAGGGTAGAAACCATAGCTGATGTCCGGAAAGGCGATGCCCTGCTGCCCGAACGCCGCAAAAATAAAATAGAGGACTTCATCAGACCCGTTGAAAGCAAGCACATTGTCAACACCCACCTCGAAAACTTCGGCGGCCTTGCGGCGCAGCAGGCGCACGTCCGGATCACAATAAAGGTGAGCACGGGCGGCTGCCTCCCCGGCAGCGAGCACCACGGCCTGCGTGGGCGGGAAAGGTGATTCATTGGTGTTGAGCTTGATGTACTGTTTGTCCTGCGGCTGTTCGCCCGGCGTGTACGCGGTCAGAGCGGCGTACTTATTGTGCAAAAATCGGCTCATTTCCTCAGGAGAACGCTGCGTGCGTGTGCCTCCAGCCCTTCCTTTCCGGCAAAATACGCCACTTTTTCCGCTACCAGAGCGGTCACTTCCCGAGGGTAGTAGATGTACTGCGACACCTTAATGAAATCTTCCACCGACAAAGGGCTGGAAAAGCGGGCAGTGCCGGAAGTGGGCAAAGTATGGTTGGTGCCCGCCCAGTAATCCCCCACTGCCTCAGGGGTGCTGCGCCCAAGGAAAATGGAGCCTGCGTTGACAATGCTGTCCAGCCACTTGAAGGGGTCGTCCACGCACAGTTCCAGGTGTTCCGGTGCCCAATCATTGGCGATATCCACGGCTTTCCGCAGTGTATCAGTAACGATGATACAGCCATTTTTATCAATGGACGTGCGGGCAATATCGGCGCGTGACAGCAGCGGGATCTGCTCTTCCAGCGCGCGGCTGACAGCCCCGGCCAGCGCCATGCTGTCGGTGACCAATACAGCAGAGGCGTCCTTATCGTGCTCAGCCTGGGACAGAAGGTCCGCCGCCAGCATTTGCGCGTCTGTTTTTTCATCGGACACGATCAAAATTTCGCTGGGGCCGGCAATCATATCGATGCCCGTCAGGCCGTACACCTGCCGTTTGGCTTCCGCCACATAAGCGTTGCCCGGGCCGACGATGCAATCAACGCGCGGGATGCTGGCGGTCCCCATGGCCAAGGCAGCGATAGCTTGCGCCCCGCCCACTTTAAACACCCTGTCCACCCCGGCGATCCTCGCGGCAGACAGGATATCGGGCTTGATAACGCCGCCCGGCGCCGGCGTCACCATAATGATCTCCTTAACGCCTGCTGCCTTTGCCGGTATGGCATTCATCAAGACGGTGGAATAATACGCCGCCGTGCCGCCCGGCACATACAGCCCCGCCCTTTCCACCGGCAGCACACGCTGACCAACGATGGCACCATCCGCGCGCCTGATCTCAAACCCGTCCCTTAGCTGTTTCATATGGAAGGAGCGGATATTGTCCGCCGCTTCTTCCATGATGATTTTGAGCCGGGCGTCTGATTGGAGGAGCGCCGCTTCCCATTCCGCCGCGGATACTTCCAGGTCGGTAAAGACGGCATTGTCAAACTTTTGTCCCAGCCGGAACAAGGCTTCGTCGCCGTTGTCGCGCACATCGCGGATGATCTCTTGCACCGTTTCCCGCACGGTATTCAGCGGTGAGCGGCGCGCCAGCGCCTCACGGGCAAGATCATTTTGCCACGTAATGATTTTTATCACGTCTGTCCCTCCACCACAGCTTTCAGGCTCGCGCACATTTCAAGGATCCTCTCATGCCGGAATTGGTAGCTGGTCTTCCCCGCAATGAGCCTCGCGCTGATGGGCAGGATGTTTTCCACCACATGCAGCCCGTTTTCCTTGAGCGTCTTGCCCGTTTCAACGATATCCACGATCACATCCGACAGTCCCAGCAGAGGCGCGATCTCCACCGAGCCGTTGAGCATGATAATATCTATATCGCGTCCCTTTTCTTCAAAATAGCGCGCCGCGATGCGCGGATACTTGCATGCCACACGCAGCGCGCGGATCCCCGTGTCTTCCCAGGTGACCGGCGCTGCCACCACCATTTGACAAATGCCCACTTTCAAATCCAGCAGTTCATACACATCGGGGGCATTTTCCACCAGTACATCACTGCCTGCCACGCCCAAGTCCGCCGCGCCGCGCTGCACATAAACCGCAACGTCGGAGGGCTTCACCCAAAAATAGCGGATGCCCTTTTCGGCATTCTCAAGCACCAGTTTACGATTGTCTTCCATCAGTTCAGGGCACGGATAGCCTGCCTTATCAAACATGGTGTAGACTTTCTCCCCCAACCTTCCCTTGGGCAGGGCCACGCGAATAAAATCAGTCATTGAGATACTCCAATTCGTTCAAGTAGACGGCAAAACCGATCGCGCCCATACTGTGCCCCATTTTTTGAAGCATCCCGCTGTACTGGCCGCCCGACAACACGCCGCCCGGCAAACCATTCAGGTACCCCTTAAATACAATGCCGTCATAATATTGCATGTTGTTCATGATGGAAAAATCGACCCGTACATGCTGTTGAGCCCCAAACGGGAGAAGCGCCGCGTTCACGCCGGCAAGGTCTTTCACAGCGTCTCTCATCATGGCATTTCCTTGGATGGCGGACATTTTGATGATGCTTTCCTCCAGCGGACCATAAATGCCAATAAGCTGCAACAGCAAAGCACATCCTTGTTCGTTTATGCCAAACCCCCGGCACAACTTCTTTATGCCGTCCGCGTTCTTGTCGCGTACTAAATGAAGCAGTTTGTTTTCCATCGCGGCAGGCACGCCTGCCAGATTCAGCAGCCCCGCGACAAACAGGGAGTGCGACAGCGTCAAAACATTATCCTGATGCAGCGCGTCCAGGGCCCGTACGGCAAGGAGGATGACATCATAAATATCGCTTGGTCCAAGGTCGCCGATGCACTCCACACCGGACTGCATGATCTCCCGAAACGCGCCATCCCCCGGGCGCGCGCGGTATACATTTTCATTGTAGTACACCTTCATTAGGCTGCCCGGCACGTCGCTGACGCGCCTTAGTATGGACATCGTCACATCCGGCTTGAGCGCCATCAGCTTTCCGCCGATATCGCTGAAAGTGATAATGCGGTCAAGCCCCACAAAGTCCTTGTTTTCCACATACAAATCGTATGGTTCAAAACGGCTCATGGCGTAGCGCCTGAAGCCCGCCTGTTCAAACAGCCGGCGCAGCTTCAGATCCGCCTTTTCCTCGCGCGTCAGGAGCTTTTCATCGATCTCCATCTTCTGCGCGGCTCCTTTCCAGCACCAGGCGATACCCGCCCGCCCCGTAGCGCAAGCTGCGGTTGACCCTGCTGATTGTTGCGGAGGACGCGCCTGTCTTCTTTTCCACTTCCTGATAATTGTTCTTGGCATCCAGCATTTTTGCGACGGCAAACCGCTGCCCCATGGCCTGCAATTCGCCCACGGTACACAGGTCCTCAAAAAACATATAACTTTCTTTGACCGACTTTAGTTTGAGCACCGCACGCAGCATATCATCTATAAATTCTGATTGTATTTCCGCCACTTTCATACCTCCTGTGGTTATCGNNTTTTGGCCGAGGAGGGGCGTTGCTTTGCGCGAGATTGTCATCAACGGCTGGGATCAGCTGCAAAGCGCCGCCTTTGAGGGCGTATGGGATCCAAACATACTGCGTTACCGCAATAATCGCGTCTATCGCGGCGTATCTGACAAGCAGTGGGATCTGACGCCATCGCTTAACCGCTGCTGCCCGCATGATTTGGGGCTGGAAAAACAGATTTTGCGCAGCTTTAAGAAGTACGGCTACGCAGAATTGCAGGATGCGCACTCCTTTTGGCAGTTGGTGGCCACGGGCCAGCAGTACGGTTTGCCCACGCGGCTGCTGGATTGGTCATATTCTCCCCTGGTCGCAGCGCACTTCGCGACGGCAGAGCTGGATCTGTACTCCCAGGACGGCGCCATCGTTTGCTGCGATATGGAGAAGATCAATAATCTGCTGCCGGAAAAGTATTCACGGCTGCTGTACCAAGAGAAGTGCAATGTGTTCTCCATGGAAATGCTGGATCATGCAGCAGAGGGCTTTGAGTCCCTGGAAGACATCAGCGAAAAACCCTTTGCTTTCTTTTTTGAGCCGGCGTCCACGCGCAACCGGATCGCCAACCAATTTGCACTGTTCTCCTTGTGCAGCGATCCCAATTTTCTGATCGACGGCATACCGGGCGCGCAGGAAGCCTTTACGCGCATTGTCATCCCTGACGCGGCCAAGCTTGAGATACGCGACAAGCTGGACTATATCAACATTTCTGAACGCATGCTCCATCCGGGGCTCGATGGCATTTGCCGTTGGATCGCCCGCCGTTACGCGCCCCTGGGACCGCGATACAGCCGCGAGGAGCATACCAAATAAGGAGGTTTCCCATAATGGACTTTGGCAAAATGATCGGTGACCTGTTTTCGGGCGTCGCCTACCTTGTGACGGCGGCCGGCGTCAAGACGCTGGTGATGTTCATCATCGCCGGCGCGCTTATATACCTGGCCATTAAGAAGGATTACGAACCGGCGCTGCTGCTGCCCATCGGTTTTGGTGCTATCCTGGCGAACCTGCCCCCTGTACTGGAGACAATGATGCCGGCGGCCATCGGCACGGCGGACGCCCCCGGATTCCTCAAGGTGTTGTTTGACGCGGGTATTGCCAACGAACTGTTTCCCGTGCTCATATTTATCGCCGTCGGCGCGATGATCGATTTTTCGCCGCTGCTGAAAGACCCGAGCATGATTTTCTTTGGCGCGGCGGCACAGTTCGGCATCTTTGCCACCTTTCTGACGGCGCTGGTGCTGATCCCCATTGTCCTGCCTGCCACGCGCGGCAATGAGAGCCTCATTTTGCGTCTGGCAAGCGCCATCGGCATTATCGGCGCGGCAGACGGACCCACCACACTGTACGTGGCCAACCATTTTAACTTAGTGGAGTATATGGCGCCCATCTCGGTGGCGGCGTACAGCTATATGTCGTTGGTGCCCGTCATCCAGCCGCCTGTGATCCGCGCGCTGACGACCAAGGAAGAGCGCCTCATCCGCATGGACTTCCGCGAAGCGCGTTCCTCCAAAACGAGCCTTATCCTCTTCCCCATTATCGTCACACTGGTATCGGGGATCCTGGTTCCCATGTCTTCACCGCTGATCGGTTCGCTGATGTTCGGTAACCTCATCCGCGAATGCGGTGTGCTGGAACGTCTTAGCAAAACCGCGCAAAATGAACTGGCCAATCTGGTCACGATCCTTCTTGGCATCACCATCGGCGCCACCATGGTGGCAGAAAACTTCCTGAGGCTGGACACGGCGCTTATTATGGGCCTGGGCCTGTTCGCCTTCGTGTTTGATACCGCCGGCGGCGTGCTGTTCGCCAAAGCGCTCAACCTGTTTAGAAAGACCAAGATCAACCCCATGGTCGGCGCGGCCGGCATTTCCGCTTTCCCCATGAGTGCCCGCGTCATCCAAAAGATGGCCAAGGCGGAAGATCCCACCAATTTTATCCTGATGCAATCCATCAGTGCCAACGTTTCCGGTCAGCTGGGCAGCATCGTCGCAGGCGGCATGATCATTACCTTGGTCACCATGCTGCTGTAATGAAGGAGGAAAAGAAATGAGTCTGTTTGCAAAAGGATTGCTTGTTAGCGTTGTGGGCCTCGTCGGCGTGTTTCTGGTGCTGACCCTGTTTTTCATCACCATCAAACTTATGCAGAAGATCGACAAGTAAACGCGGCAACCAAAAAGGGACGCTTTCAATCGAAGGCGTCCCTTTTGTATTTCACTGCATTACACGCGAATGCTGTCGCTTTGCGTGGATACGTCGCTGTATCGTTCAAGCACTTGGGCGACTTCGCCGTGCAGATAATCTTCCGTCTGCATCTGCGCGCATCCTGTGTACTGCCCGGGTGACAAGGTTTCCCGGATGTCTTCAAGGCTGACAGCAAAGGCGGGATCCTCCGCAATGCGCTTCAGCAGGTCGTTATCCAGGCCCTCTTCCATCACGCGCTTGCCCGCCTGCATGGCGTGCACGCGAATCTTTTCGTGCAATTCCTGCCGATCGCCACCGCGCTTGACCGCTTCCATCAAAATGTTCTCCGTTGCCATGAAGGGCAGCTCCTCATTCAGATGCTTCTGGATCATCCTGGGATAGACCACCAGGCCGCTCGCCACGTTTTGATAAAGCGTCAGCAAGCCGTCACACGCCAGGAATCCTTCGGCCAGCGAGAGGCGGCGGTTGGCGCTGTCATCCAGCGTGCGCTCCAGCCACTGGGCGGATGCGGTGGCCGCGGCATTTTGCGCGTTGCTGATGATGAAACGCGCAATGCCCGCCATGCGTTCGCTGCGCATCGGGTTTCGCTTGTAAGGCATGGCTGAAGAGCCTACCTGGTGGGATTCAAAGGGTTCTTCTATCTCCTTGAGATGCTGAAGCAAGCGGATATCGTTGCTGAACTTGTGCGCGCTTTGCGCGATTTGGGACAAAAGGAACAGTGCCCGGCTGTCCACTTTGCGCGAATAGGTCTGCCCGGACACGGCAACCGCCTTGTCAAACCCCATTTTTTGTGCGCAGCGCAGATCCAGTTCACGTACTTTATCTTCATCGCCTTCAAAAAGGTTGAGGAAAGACGCCTGTGTGCCGGTCGTGCCCTTGGACCCAAGAGGCTGCAAATGATCCAGCACGTGCTGTGTCTCAATAATATCATCAATGATATCGTGCAGCCACAGCGCCGCGCGCTTGCCCACGGTCGTGGGCTGTGCGGGCTGAAAGTGCGTAAAGCCCAATGTGGGCATCGCCCTATATTCTTCGGCGAACCTGCTTAGCGTGCGGGCGATCTGCACAAGGCGCTTTAGGATCAGCTGCAGCGCTTCACGCATCAGCAGCACATCGGCATTGTCGCCCACATAGCAGCTGGTGGCGCCCAAATGGATGATGGGGCGCGCATGCGGGCAGACATCGCCATAGGCGTGTACATGCGCCATCACGTCATGGCGGAGGCTGCTTTCATACGCCGCGACGGCTTCAAAATCGATGTCGGTAACATGGGCTTTCATCTCATCCACCTGCGACTCTGATACGGGCAGGCCCAATTCCATCTCCGTCTCCGCCAGGATCACCCAAAGCCGGCGCCACGTTTCCGCGCGGTGCTGATCAGAAAAGATGTACTGCATTGTTGGGCCGGCATACCTTGCCGAAAAGGGCGAAACATACCCGCTGTGATTATCCATGCCGCTCTATTCCCCCACCCGGACAACTTTGATCATATTGGTAGCGCCTGCGCGCGCCAGCGGCACGCCGGCGGTAAGCACCACGATGTCGTCATCTTTTACCAGTCCGGCACGTTTTGCGGCATTGACCGCCTGGTCAAGCAGGATGTCCGTTACGCGCTCTTCCCCCACCATCAGCGCTTCCACGCCCCATGACAGCGCCAGCTGGCGCTGTGTTTCGGCGCTGGGCGTGCAGGCAATGATGGGCATGGTAGGCCGAAAGCGGCTGATCATTCTGGCAGTGCTGCCTGATTTGGTTACAGTGATGATGGCAGTCGCCTTCAGATTGTAGGCGATGGAGCAGGTGGCGTAGGAAATGGCATCACGCACATTCCACTCCAGATCCTTGCCCGACTGTTCGTAAAAGCGCTTGGCATAATCGATGTCCTGTTCGGCGCGCTCGGCGATGCGTACCATGGTGCGCACGACCTCCACCGGATACTTGCCGTTGGCAGTCTCACCCGACAGCATGATAACGCTGGTACCGTCATAGATGGCGTTGGCGACGTCGGTGGCTTCCGCCCGTGTGGGGCGCGGATTGCGCACCATGCTTTCCAGCATCTGCGTCGCGGTCACGACTTGCCTGCCTGCCATACGCGCTTCCTTGATGATGTACTTCTGAATGACCGGCACTTCCTCCAGAGGGATCTCCACGCCAAGGTCCCCGCGCGCCACCATGATGGCATCGCTCAGTTCGATGATCTCATGGATATTCTTGACGCCGTCAGGATTTTCGATCTTGGACATGATATTAACGTGCCCGCCGCCGTTTTCATCCAGCAGCTTGCGCAATTCCAGCACATCGTCCTTGGAGCGCACAAAGGACGCGGCAATATAGTCAAACCCGGTGCGGATGCCAAAGAGGATATCTTCTTTGTCATGCTCAGAAATGTACGGCATGGAAATATGTGTCCCCGGCAGGTTGATTCCCTTGCGGCTGCTCAGTTCCCCGCCTGATACCACGCGGCAGACGACATCGGTATCCGTCATGCTTTCGATAGCCAATTCGATCAGGCCGTCGTCCAGCAATATGCGGCTTTTGTCACCCAGATCCTGCGGCAGGTCCTTGTAGGTGACCGATACGATGCCGGCATCGCCCTGCACCTCGCGCGTGGTCAGGACGAATGTATCTCCTTCATTAAGGAAGATCTTGCCGTCCTTGAAATCGCCGATACGAATTTCGGGGCCTTTGGTATCCAGGATGGCTGCGATGGGCCGCGCCAGTTCATTCCTGACGTACTGCAGTTCCTGAAAAAGCGCGTAGTGGGTCGCATGCGTGCCGTGGGAAAAGTTGAAGCGCGCCACGTTCATCCCGGCCAGAGCCAGTTCGCGGATGACTTCACGCTTGCTGGAAGCGGGCCCCAAAGTACAGATGATTTTTGTTTTGCGCATATTTACTCCTTCCGGTTCGGCCAGGCTGGAGCCTTTGAACCACTTTGATTATACTGAGGAACGCAGTATTAGGCAAGATGACCCGAAGAGTTCACCATTTCCATACACCCTGTTTGCGTGTATAGTAGCATCAATACTGTGGAAAGAGGACGCCTATGCTGCACGAAACCGGAACGCTTGCCTACGACAAAATCGCCGCGGAACAAATGCCTGATGAAAACAGCGCTATCTTTGTGTGCACCCGGCACGAAGTGCTGCTGAAGGACGGGGATAATTTGGAGCTCCCCACCCATTCGTTGGCCGCGCCCCTGTGTGACAGCTTTGAATATGTTTTCACCATGGACGGGCGCGCGTTTTATCTGGGCTTCCCCAGCGCCGCCATCAGGCTGGATGGATATGGTTTGCGTCCCTTGCGCGATGTGCGCTCGGGCACGCCAAAAAACATGGTTTATGCCTGCGCAACAGGGCATCATCTTTACAGATGGTACCGCTCACGCACGTTTTGCGGCGTCTGCGGCCAAAGGACGCAGCGCAGCAAACAGGAACGCTTGGTGCTGTGCCCCTCCTGCGGGCATTTTGAATACCCCACCATCATGCCGGCCGTTATTGTCGGCGTGATAAATGGGGATGAGTTGCTGCTCACACGTATCAGGGGCGGAATGCCGGGGCGCCCTGCGCTGGTGGCCGGCTATGTCGAGATCGGCGAAACGCTGGAGGACACCGTACGCCGGGAAGTACACGAAGAAACGGGGCTCCTGGTTACCGACGTCACTTACTACAAAAGCCAGCCATGGGCATTTTCCGGCACGCTGCTGGCGGGCTTCTTCGTGCGCCTGGCAGGTCCGCCTCTCATCTGCCCCAATGATGATGAACTTGAGGACGCCACTTGGGTGAACCGCAAGGATATTGCGATCACGTTTGACGGCATATCACTCACCAATGAGATGATATGCCTGTTTGCCCGGGAAGGAGGCAGCGGGCTGCTGCGGCCGGAAGCCGCATCGCTCGCACCGTAATTACCCGGGCAGTACTTCTACCCAGTAACCGTCCGGATCTTCAATGAAGTAGATGCCCATATCGGTATTTTCATAGCATACCACGCCCATATCGCGGTGTTTTTTAAGCGCGCCATCGTAATCATCCGTCACAAAGGCAATATGGTACTCCTTGTCTCCCAAATCGTAGGGCGTTTCGCGATCGCGCATCCAGGTAAGCTCCAGTTCGCAAAGATGCTTATCGTCTTTCAGAAAAACGATGATGAAACTGCCGTCCTTCGCCACCTTGCGGCGCGATTGCGTGAGTCCCAGTGCCTCGGAATAAAACGCCAGCGACTTATCAAGGTCGAACACATTGAAATTGGTGTGTACCATGGAAAAATGCATAGAATCATCTCCTCCTTTTTTTCGATTATATCATACGGCCGCAATAAAAATCGCGCGGCGGCAATACGCGGCGCGATAGAGGAACCGGTACTATTCGCTAATCCTGTCCATCAGCCAGCCGTAGCCTTCCGCTTCCATCTCTTCATACGGGACGAATCGCAAAGAAGCGCTGTTGATGCAGTACCTCAGGCCACCCTGATCCTTGGGACCATCGTCAAAAACGTGGCCCAGGTGTGCGTCGCCGGAGCGGCTGCGCACTTCCGTGCGCACCATACCGAAACTTATGTCATTGATCTCATTGATCACTTCGTCTGCGATGGGCCTGGTGAAGCTTGGCCAGCCGCAGCCGGACTCAAACTTGGTGGTCGACAGGAACAACGGCTCGCCGGTTGTAATGTCTACATAGATACCTTTGCGCTCTTCGTTTAGCAGTTCGCCTGTAAAGGGCCGCTCCGTGGCAGCTTCCCGGGTCACTTGCCACGAGATCGGCGAAAGCTTTTCGCGCAGTTCCTCTTCGGGCGGCGCGGGATAAAGCGGAATGCTTTCCTCCGCCTTGGCGGATGCAAACAGGAACAGGGACAATAAAATGAAAAGTGTGTTCTTCATGGTGCGTCACCTCCTAAGGGCACAATAGCGTATGTGTGTTCCCCTGTCAACCGCATTGCGAAGGGTCCTGCGGCATGGTATAATGTATACGGGTCATAGGGAAGGAGTGATGAGCATGGCCAAAGCAAAGGGCGTCAAGTCCGTCGCGCAAAACCGGCGTGCCCGTCACGACTACTTTGTGGAAGAGACCTTGGAAGCAGGCATCGAGCTTATGGGTACCGAGGTCAAATCCATGCGCGAGGGCAAAGTCAACCTCAAGGAGAGCTACGCCCAGGTCAGGGATGGCGAGGTATTCGTGCAAAGCATGCATATCAGCCCCTACGAACAGGGCGGCATCTTCAACTCCGACCCGTTGCGTCCCAAACGCCTGCTTCTGCACAAGAGCGAGATACGCAAATTGCAGGAAGCGGTGCAGCGGAAGGGTTACACCCTGATCCCCCTGGAAGTATACCTTAAGGACGGACGCATCAAAATGGAACTGGGCGTTTGCATCGGCAAACACCTGCACGACAAACGAGACGACCTGGCCAAAAAAGACGCACAGCGCGATATGGAGCGCGCCCTGCGCACCGGTACCAAAGCCCTGCAGTATTGAGGGCCCCATTATGGGGGTGCACTGGTTTCGACGGGGATGGACGAAGGTATGGTAAGCGAGCCGCGGCCCCTGACCGCGTTAAAACGGGGACATAAATTAACTGACAACAATCAGAATTACGCTTTCGCAGCCTAAGGGCTGAGAACGTCGGCCCCAAGCGCTCACGGCTCGGGATCGCCGGCGCCATTGATGTGAGGAACAGGTTCGTCAAAGCTTTGAGGCGACACCGGTAAAATGAAGCTACCAACTCAGGAAGCCCGCCCGCAGGCGGCCTGACGCGGGAATGCAAATTGCGGACTCCGCTCGGAGAAAACCCTATCATCGTGTCTTCGGACAGGGGTTCAATTCCCCTCACCTCCACCACATTTTGTCTGAAAACGCTTATGTTTTCAGACATTTTTCATGTTTTGGGTTCAA
>LFTR01000103.1 GCA_001513425.1 Clostridiales bacterium DTU024 | reverse complement strand
TTCGGGTGTCAGATCCAGGAAATCAAGGTCACCGAAACTCAGGTCCTCGCTTTGCAGCGGCAGGGGGTTCACCGTGTCAAAGGCGAAGTACTCCCGCGCTCCCAGCAGGTTCCGGGCAGCCGCGATGGCTTCCTGCGTTTCGCTCAATGTTTTCAGCACGCTGCCGCCGAAGTAGTGGATGCCCACCACCAGCCCGCGGTCAACGCTGTATTGTATGCCCGAGTGCATATAGCCATCCTCAACAGGCTGCCACAGGCTGTGCTCGACCAGCGTCACATCCTGCCCGTCGCGGGTGACCAGGCCCATCGCCACAGCGCCCGGCATCTCGCCCATCAGGTAAAGCACGGCGCCTTCGCCGGTGCCGTACACGCCGGGGTTGTTATCGGGATAGGAGGCGTAGAGCACATCCAGCGGCGTCAGGACCGTGATGCCGCGCGGGTCCTCAAAATCCTCTTTCTCGGAAGATTCCAGCGTGATGGAAGCGTCGGACAGTACGCTGTCCAGGCTGAGGTCGGAGCTTTCCAAATAAAGGGTATAGCCTTCGCCCGTCGCCACAAAACCTTCTTCGCTCGCCGCTACCGGCAGCTGATCCGCCAGGCCGCGCACCAGAAGGCGCTCGGTAAAGGCATTCAGCTCCTCCACAGACAGCGGGCCGACATCCGGGCCCTGTCCGGCCAGGGCGGGCAGCGCGCAAAGCGACAGCGCCATCAACAACACCAGCATCCGTTTCATACTTTTCTATCCTTTCAGTCAGGCCGTTTTATGCTTATAGTATCTGCGTATTCTCCGCGGTCACCACCGCGTAGAGCAGCTTGGGTCTTTCCTGTTGCTTTGGGCTGAGGCGGATCGATCCGCGCAGGGCTTCAGCCGCCGCCTTGCCCTTCAATATATCATTGGCGTGGATCACGCCCAGGGTATCGCCTCGCCTGACCTCATCGCCCACCCGGCAATGCAGCACCAGCCCGACCGCGGGATCGATGACATCTTCCTTGCGCGCGCGCCCGGCACCCAGCCCCCTGGCGGCAAGGCCGATCTCCAGCGCGTCAATGGCGGCGACAAAGCCGTCTTCTTCAGCCATGACCGGGACTTTCAGGCGTGAGCGCGGCAGCAGGCCGGTATCATCGACGACCGCGCCAAGGCCGCCCTGCGCCTCGATCATCTGGCGCAGCTTTTCAAGGCCCGCGCCGCTTTCCAGCGCTTTGATGAGCATATCCCGGCCTTCCTGCGCGTCTTTGCACAGGCCGGCCAACTCCAGCATCTTTTCACCAAGCAGGAGGGAAACATCCAGCAGCGGCCCCTTCACGCGGCCCGCCAGTACGTCAATGGCTTCCTTTACTTCCAAAGCGTTTCCGATGTGGGAGCCAAGCGGCTCCTCCATGCCCGTGATCAGAGCGGCCACGCGGCGGCCGGCATGCCGGCCGATCTCTACCATGGTCCGGCCCAGCTCCAGCGCCTCGGGCAGGGTGCGCATCAGCGCGCCGCCGCCCACCTTGATATCCAGTACAATGCCGTCAGCGCCCATCGCCAGCTTCTTTGACATCACTGAGGATGCGATCAAAGGGATCGAATCCACAGTGGACGTGACATCCCGCAGGGCGTAGAGCCGCTTGTCAGCGGGCGCCAGCTCGCCCGACTGGGCGGCCACGCAGCAGCCGACGCGGCGAACGATATCGACCGCTTCCTCTTCATCCAGCTCCGTGCGCATGCCCCGGATGCTTTCCATCTTATCGATCGT
>LFTR01000138.1:21678-28193 GCA_001513425.1 Clostridiales bacterium DTU024 | reverse complement strand
CTTTTGCGGCCAAACAAATACATCGTCAAGCCATGTGACTGCGACAAGCGGTGCTAATCATATCTCTCAGTTGTGATCAGAAAGGAACGGTCGTACTGGGTATGTCTTCTTATGTGGGCGGAAAAGTCAAACAGGAGCGGGCCCGTTTCACGTTCTTGGTGGTAAGCTGCTGCTCGCATTCTGTGGGTTCTGCATATTCCTACATTTAATTATAACATAATTGTCCCACGGTGGAAACCCCCGTGAAGGACTTTTTCTGCGATGGACCGCGCGAGCAAGAGGGCCGCCATGCCGCCGCAGAACAAGGCGGCCCCCTGTTCTCTTTGCGCCCAAGAAACAAAGATGCCAAGCGAGAAAGGAACACGGGCCGGCTGCCGCAAAGAAGGCGCTTGGTGACAACCTGACGCCCGCAATGGTTCTGATGTACTTCGCTTGCCAGATTTCAGCAGCTTTACAAAAAGCAGCTGCCGGGCGAATCGCTTCGCCCGGCAGCTGTGAAAACAGTATTGGATGGGATCAGTAGTTGGCCGCGTAGAGCGCGTTCCACTTTTCCATGATCATTTCGCGATTCTCTGTGAGCCATTCGATATCACGGGTTACCCACTTGATGTCTTCGCTCGCAGGCAGATAAGGAGTTTCATACTTGGCGTTNNTTGTTGGTGAAGCGAAGGGTGCCCAAGCGCGTTCCCAATTCGCTCTGGCCTTCGGCGCTCATCAGGTAGTTGACCATTGCTTTTGCGGCAGCTTCGTTTTTCGCGCCTTGGATGACTGCGCATCCGAAAGCAAACGCCGATGCGCCGTTTTCGGGATACTGGATGCGGATGGCGGTGGAGCCTGCCTTGGGCAACGTGGCAGCGCCGTCTTCATAGGTCAATCCAACAACATACTCACCATCATTGACGCCTTTGAATGCGATGGAAGAGGAGGTTCCGATGACCAGCTTATTCTTCATCAGACCCTCTACGATGGCCCAGGCTTCATCGCTGTCATTGCCATATACGGCAAAAATGTTGGACAGATTATTCCAGGCGGAAGAGGAGGAATTGGGGTCTGCAACGTAGATCTGGCCGCTGAGCTTGGGATCGAGCAGGTCTTCATAGGTCCTGATGTCAAGGCCAAGTTCCTTTTCCAGTTCAACGTTGATCGCGAAGACGACCGTGGACAGATGATCCAGGCTGTAGAAACCGTTGCCGGATTTGTAATCGTCCATGACTTCGTCTTCATAATCACTCAGCCAGTGCAAGAACAGGTCGGAATGCGTGTCGCCATCGCTGTTTGACAGCGCGCCCCACATGATGTCGCCCTGCGGGTTTTCTTTTTCCGCGCGGATCCTGGCCATCAGTTCGCCGCCGGACCCGTTGACGATCTCAATTTCCACATCAGGATACAATTCGGTGAAGCCGTCGATCAGGTTGTTGAGGTCATTGTCGGTCATGGAGCTGTACAAAACCAGACGGCCGCTGATTTCCTGGGCGGAAGCGATGCCGGCCATACCCAGCAGCAGTGACAGAGCGAGAAGCAGGGGGATGATCTTTTTCATAGTGTCTCTCCTTGGTAATATATTACTCGATATAAGCGGCAAAGTTGCCGCATTGAGCCAAGAGGTCTACAGTTTGATATCTTCGGATTTGGACAACCAAAGATATACGATCAGGGAAACGGTGGTAAGAGCGGTCAGAAGCGTGGAGAACGCGGCAGCCAGACCATAATTGCCGCGCGATATCGCCACATAGGCGGACATGGTCATGGTAATGTTGCGATTGTTGTAGAGGATAATGGCGCTGGACAATTCCGTCACGATGGCGACCCAGCTTAATACCGCACCGGATATGATGCCGTTTCCCATCATGGGGACGGTCACACGCGCGAATGTCTTGAGTTTTGACGCACCCAGGCTGATAGCCGCTTCTTCTGTGCTGATGGGGATATTTTGCAGCGTTGCAGTGGCCGAACGTATGGTGTAGGGCATTCGACGAATGACCAACGCCATGATCATGATGGCTGCCGTGCCGGTAAGGGCGAAGGGCTGTTTGCCAAAGGCGATGACCAAAGCGATACCAATGACGCTTCCCGGCATGATGTAAGGGATCATCGCCAGTGTATCAATGCCGTTATTCAGCGGATTACTGCGTCGCACGACCAGGTAGGAGATCAGGATGGCAAAGAGTATAATGATGATCAGCGCCACCGCGCCAAAGATCAGGGTGTTGCTGACCGAGCGCCCCAAAAGACGCTTGCTCGCCATTTCAAAATTGCCAAGCGAGAAGCCATCCTTAATAACGGCTCCGTCCATGTTTCTGAAGGAAAGGTAGACAATATAAAGCTGCGGCAGGAAAGCAATGGCGATGAGCGCATAACAGTAGACATACATCAATACGCCGCGGATACCCTTGGGCGTTTTCTTTGTTACCGGATGCAGTGCGCTGATAGGGAAATTGTAGCGCTTGGTGATCCACTTCTGCAGGAAAAAGATGGCTGTTGTCACCAAAATGGCGATGACGCTGATAGCGGAGGCGAAGCTGTAATTGGTTCCGTTTTCACCCAAATACTGGTTGTATATTTCTACAGGGAAGGTGCGGTAGCCCTCTCCTATCAGCAGCGGTGTGCCGAAATCGGCGAACGCCCGCATAAAGACAAGCAGGGAGGCGGCAAGTATCGTAGGCATCGCCAGCTGGATGATCACCTTGAAAAAGCGCTTGATACCGGTGCAGCCCATGTTCTCCGCTGCTTCCAGCAGGGTGCTGTCGATGTTTTTGAAAACGCCGTTCATGTAGATAAACACAAGCGGAAACAGCTTGAGCGCCTGCACAAGCAGGATGCCGTTGAAACCATAGATGCTGCCAATGCGAATGCCGAAAGCATCACGGATAAATTTGGTGATCAAACCGCTTCTGCCAAGCAGCATGATCCATGAATACGCACCGATAAAGGGTGCGGACATCGTGCATAGTATGGCGATTACGAATAGAAACTTGGCCCCTTTGAGTTGATAAAAGGAATAGAAATAGGCAAAAGGAACTCCGATCAACAAGGTGGCGAGGGTTATGGCAATGCTGACAGTAAGGCTGTTGATGATCGTCTTGGTGTAATAGGGCTGTGAAAAGAACTTTTGAAACTCCGCAAACGTGAACTGCCCCTCGCCGCTGATCACCGATTGGCGCAAAATTCCAAAGAGAGGATAGACCAGAATTAGCAAAAACAAGGCGAGGAAAAAGAAACTGATGCCCTTCCACATATCCAAACGTATCGTCTTTTTCAAAACTATGCTCCTTTCTCAGTTTTGAGTGACATCGTTATTCACGCCGCTCAACAGGTTCTGACTGCCATCGGACGAAAAGAGATTGATTTTCTCGGTATTCACGCCAAGAGAGATCCTGCTGCCGGCTTTGATGTCGTTCTTCATGGTGGATTCCTGAATGATCTCCACCCGTTCGCCGTCATCCATATGCACGAAATAATGCGTGTTG
Organism: Clostridiales bacterium DTU024; assembly: GCA_001513425.1. Taxonomy (GTDB): domain Bacteria; phylum Bacillota; class Clostridia; order Christensenellales; family Aristaeellaceae; genus DTU024. The sequence continues at coordinate 24,726 of LFTR01000138.1, read as the reverse complement.
AGTCCCAGGAAGACAGCGTCGTCAACCGTGGCCGGGATACCTTCATCTGACTGCGCGTGGCTTAAAAGGAACTCTTCGGGCCGAACAGATACTTGAACGTCCTGCTGTTTAAGATGTTTATCCGCAACGCCGTCAATATTGGCACGGTAATCGCCGATTTCCAGCACGGCGCGTCCTGATTGGATGTTCAGCCGTCCCTTCAAAATGTTGCTTCGGCCTATGAAGGTGGACACAAACAGATTTGCCGGGCGCTGGTAGATATCCTTTGGCGTGCCTATATGCTGGATCACGCCCGCGTTCATCACGGCGATGCGGTCGGAGACGGCCATCGCCTCTTCCTGATCGTGCGTCACATAGATGGTCGTAATGCCAACGCTGTTCTGGATCTGTTTGATCACCGAGCGCATTTCCAGACGAAGTTTGGCATCCAGGTTTGACAAGGGCTCATCCATCAAAAGCACGTTGGGCTCTATCACCAGAGCGCGCGCAAGGGCGACTCTTTGCTGCTGGCCGCCCGAAAGTTTATCCGGCATGCGGTCCGCAAAGCTGTCGATTTGCATCAGTTTTAGAAAGCGGTCTGTCTGGCTTCTGATCTGATCCGTCGGGAATTTCTTGTTCTTCAGGCCGAATTCGACGTTCTTTCTGACAGTCATATGCGGAAAGATGGCATAGTTCTGGAACACCATTCCTATATGCCTGACGGAGGGGTTCAAATCATTGATGCGCTTATCATTGAAATAGAAATCTCCGCCTTCAATGGAATTGAAGCCGGCGATCATGCGAAGCAAGGTTGTTTTCCCGCACCCCGAAGGGCCCAGCAAGGTAAAAAACTCACCCTTTTTGACAGAAAGGTCCAGTCCTTTGATGATGGTGTTTTCACCGTATTTCTTGACGGCATTTTTGATGATAATGTTGACGCTCACTGCATTTCACTCCTTTGAAACGTACGATCATGATCGGAACGGAGATGACGAAGCGCTTGTTTCACCACTTGCGTTACATGGCGGTAATCATCTACACACACAAAACGAATGCCCGATGTGTACAGATCTTCATCATTTCCGCCGGGCCCATAGTCATCCCCCACATACAATATCTCATCTGTTTTCAGGTTTTTCTGCTTCGCGTACTTTTCAAGGGCAAAGCGCTTGCAGTACGGCTTTGGCACAATATCAAAGGAAGAGGAACCGCCAATGAAAACAGTGTACTCTGAAAAGCGTTTGCAGACCCCTTCGTACGCCGTTTTTCGCCGAATTCGGCTCGGGTCTGCGGCCAGCTTATCCTCAATAGACGCTTTTGTGCCCAATAGCGGCAGGGTCATCATGCCCGAGGGGTGAAACTCTACCGTTTCCCCGATAAAGTCTTCCCAGCCATAGCATCTGCGCAGCTCAGAGGCACTCAGTATCGCCTGCTGTTTTTGCACGGGCACACAATGGGACTCCGCCAACGCCAGCCTGTCTTCCGCTTTGATGAATTCTGCTGTTTGCATGCCGTAATTGCCGATGATATCGATCGGGTATCGATCCATCTGATGATGGATACGTTCACACGAACCCGCTCCCACGATCAACAGGCCAAAGTCTTCGGCCAGCTCGCCCAGCAATGCCAAAGACTCATAAGGCAAAGGGCTTCGATGCTGGCACAGCGTACCGTCCAAGTCAAAAGCAATCAGTCGCAAGCGATGCATCGGCGTCATCCTCGTAGAAGTGATCAATAGGCGACCTTGAGCAGATCTGCAAATTGCTGTGTCAGGCCCAAATCCCAGATCAGCGTGCTGGTCAGGTACTTGTCGCGAATCACCCGGGAGCCGATAAATGCCTTTCTTGTTTCATCAAGGTCGATCCCCAAGTCTATCGGAGCATGGGGCATATTCAGCGCCTTCATTTTAGAGAGTATCTCCCCGGTCGCCGGCAGTTCCTCTTCCATCATGCGCAGGATCTCAGGCCAATTCGCCAATATCTTCTCAAGCCGCTGCGCGTGGCGCAAGGGATCGTTGATTAGGGTCGTCTTCTCATCGGCAATAACGGCAGGCGCAATGGCGCCGAAAATGGCGCGCATCTCCTCTTCCCACACTTCTTGGCTGAAGGCACTCATGGCTTTTTCTGCCTGCTCGCGGCCGGGCAGGACCTTTCTTAATTCATCCATCAGATGCAAAGTAATGACACTTCCCACACCCACCTGAATACCGTGCAAGTGGCACTCCTCACCACGCGCAAGCGCCATCATTTCCCACAAATGAGAAAAATAGTGCTCAAGCCCGGAAGCGGGCCGCGATATATTGGCAAAACTCATAGCAATGCCGGAAAGAACGAGCCCCTCGGTCACGGCAGCGACGGCAGCAGGGTCGCGTGTCATCAGTCTGTCGGCCATATTCCAGCACTTGTTGACAGAACTGCGCATGAGATTGGCAATGTTCTCGCAATAGTATTCGCCGGTTACCAGGTTGGATATGCGCCATTCACAAATGGCGATATACTTGGCCAACATATCACCCAGCCCTGCCATCAGCATCTCCATGGGGGCGTCTTTCATGATATCGATGTCGCACAAAATGGCATGGGGGCATTCGACATATAAAGAGACCTTGATGTGGTTGCGGATCATGGAAGAGGAACTGGAGGCGTAACCATCCATGGAAGGAGCGGTCGCGACGACGCTGAGGGGCAGCTTGACTTTATTGGCCAACACCTTGCAGCAATCATTGATGACGCCGCTGCCCACAGCAATGATCCCGTCACAGGCAGTGTCAAACGCCATGGTCAGAGAACCCACTGCCATCTCATCGGGCTCCATTTTTCGGGGGGTGGATTCATAGACAAACAAACGGTAATCGATGCCGGCTTCTTTCAATAGGGAAATTGCTTTTTCGCCGGCGGCTTTGTATGTATTCCGGTCGCAGACAACAAAAGGCCTTTTCACAGACAAGGCAGCAAGGGTATCCGGGAGACAACAAATAGCGCCGGGCGCGATTTTGACATACTGCAGACTGCTGGCATGATCTCGTCCGCATTCGCAGACATTTGCTTTATGTGATAGTAGTTCCTGAAT
>LFTR01000138.1:18874-21600 GCA_001513425.1 Clostridiales bacterium DTU024 | reverse complement strand
TCAGAATGTCTTCACTCTATTGTGATTTGATATTACAGGATGAGCCTGGTGATGTCAATATTTGGCTATATAGTTGACAAATCGTCATTCACCGGGTGCAAACCACGCAAAACCAAGCAAAAACGAACTTGCGGGTTGCCGGGGATCGTCTATAATGTATTGCGAGGTGAGAGTATGTTGGAAGAAGAGCGGCACAGTCAAATTAGAAAAGTACTTGGCGAAGAACGTGCGGTCACTGTAAGGGAGATGGCAAAGAGTCTGTATGTCAGCGAAGCGACCATCCGCCGTGACCTGACCGCGATGGAGAAGGAAGGCGTTATCCGCCGTGTCCATGGCGGCGCCATATTGGTCAAACAGAGCAATCGCGATGTTCCCCTATACCTGCGGGAAAACGTGAATGCTCAGGCCAAGGATGCGATCGCCAGAAGGGCGTCAAGCCTCATCAGAGAAAATGATGTGATCCTTTTGGATGCTTCGTCCTCGGCTTTCGCTCTCATCCCCTATCTGCGCGCGGCGGACAATTTGATCGTCATCACCAATGGCATTAAGGCGGCGCTCGAACTGGGCAGGATGCATATAAAAACTTTCTGCACGGGTGGAACGATGATCGACAATTCCTTCAGCCTGGTTGGACATCATGCGGAAGGAATGATCCAGAGCATGACTGCGGACATCATGTTCTTCTCCTGCCTTGGTGTTTCCGCCCCGGGGATCATGAACGATACCTCTGTTGAAGAAACGAGATTGCGGCAGATCATGTTCCGTCATGCCAAGCGCAAGGTGCTGTTGTGTGATTCATCCAAGTTTGGCAAAGAGTTCTTCCTTAGCCTGGGTTCACTTTCGCAAATCGATGAAATGATCAGCGACGTCCCATTACCGGACGTCTGGCAAAAAATGATCAAAAGTGAAAACGCGCTTTAGATACCAACCCGGCCAACCGGGAGGATTACGGTCGCCCAGCTGTCGTAAAAAGCAAGGCGCGCTGTGTCTTTTTTGAGGTGACGGCGTTAAATTTAGAACAGGGAGATGGCGCTTCCCGAAAAAAGCACATCCCTCCACGCGGTTAACACCTGACGCTAAAGCCCTTCACGCTGCCTTCCGGCAGCCTCTTTATATGATCCGGGGTACGGTTCCCCGGGTTCAATTTTCCCCTTGCGCATCCCGGCACAGGCAAGCGTTGCCGCCGACGCGCACCTCGCTTGCGTATCGATTTTTGTGCGTGGTATACTGAAAGAACGAAATACCTCTGCACAGGAGATAATATGATCGCATTTGGAACAGGCGGCTGGAGAGGGATCATCGGCAAGGATTTCACCTATGACAACATTTGTCTGGTGGCGCAGGGCCTGGCCGACATGATCATAAGGGACAACAAACAGCACATGCCCGTCATGATCGGGTTTGACAGGCGTTTCCTCTCGTTTGACGCGGCGCGCTGGGTCGCTGAGACCCTGTGCGCCAACGGGATCCCCGTCTGGTTCATGAAGCGCACGGCGCCCACGCCCCTTGTCATGTATACGGTTAAAGCCAAAGGCCTGTTTTACGGCGTCCAGATCACCGCCAGCCACAACCCGCCCACCTACAACGGCATCAAACTGATCGTGGAGGGCGGCAGGGATGCATCGGAGGAAATTACGGCACGTTTGGAAAAGCTGACCGCCCTCATAGAAGAAAGCAACAGACACCCTGAAAGCATGCCCTTCGCCCTGGCGGAAGAAAAGGGCCTGATCACCTATCCGCAGAACCCCTTCAATGACTTTATCGACAGCATCCAGGGCTGCATCAAGATGGACCTCATCCGCGAAAAAGGGCTGCGCATTTTGTTTGACCCGATGCACGGCTCCGGCGCGTACCCCCTGATGGTACTGCTGTATACGGCGCGCTGCACGGTTGACTACATCAACTTTGAGCGGGACGCGTACTTTGGCGGCCATATGCCCGCGCCCAGCGAAATGAGTTTGAGGGAACTCAGTTACAAGGTAACCGCCCGGGGCTATGACCTGGGCATCGCCTTTGACGGGGATGGCGACCGCCTGGGCATCATCGACAGCAACGGCCGCTACATCACCGCCAATGAGATCCTGGTGCTGCTTTACTATTACCTGCACGAACACCGTGGATGGCGGGGTCCCGTCGTGCGCAATTATTCCACTACCCACATGCTCGACAAATTGGCGGCGTCCTTTGGGGAAAAGTGCTATGAGGTGCCCGTGGGCTTCAAGCACATCTCACGCATGATCGAACAGAGCGATGCCGTGCTGGGCGGCGAGTCCTCCGGCGGGCTGACGGTCCGCGGTCACATCCCCGGCAAGGATTCCGTCTACGCGGCGGCTTTGCTGGTGGAAGCCGTGAGCGCGCTGAAGAAAAGCCCTTCCCAGATCCTGGACGGCTTGTACCGGAAGCTGGGGATGCACGTCGCCTTGGAAGACAGTCTTGATTTGCTCCCCGAGGAAAAAGCCGCCGTGGAAAAAGACGTGATGCAGCAGCGCCATCTGCCGCGCTTCGCGCAGGAGATCGATCGCGTGTCGTATGAAGACGGATGCATGGTGTACTTTCCGGACGGCAGCTTTATTATCTGCCGCTTTTCCGGCACCGAACCCAAACTGCGGCTGTTTGCGGAAGCACAGGATGAAGCGCGGGCTTTGGACCTGGTGGATCGCTTCCGGCAGTATATCGACGACCTGCTCTTGGGCCCCGGAATATGGGCAAGCCGGGAACGGAGCGCC
>LFTR01000138.1:0-18736 GCA_001513425.1 Clostridiales bacterium DTU024 | reverse complement strand
GAGCTCGCCGCGCAAAGGACACTTTTGGCGGCCGAGCGAACATTCTCCGCGTGGATCCGGACCGGGCTGGCGGCATTGGGCGGCGGCCTGGCGATCGTGCGCGCTCTGGATTTTGGCAGCATTTTGAACAGGGTCGTGTCGCAGGTGATCGGCGGATTGCTAGTGGTTTGGGCAGCGAGCATCTTCATTTATGCCATTATCGGATACCGGCGGATATGCGTAAGGCTTTCACAGGAAGGCATTTCGAAGAATTCATCGGGCGCCATGATATTGATTACGGCGGTTCTTTTGATCGTCGCCGCGTTGGTGTTGTGGATCATACTGCAATAAGAAAGGGGCAGCATATGCAAAACAATACGTCACTGAGCATCGTTCAAATGAACGACAGCCACGCCTATTTTGACCTGCATCAGGAGTTGTTTTGGCAGGGAGGGGAGGCGGTATACCGCCCTGTCGGCGGGTATGCCCGCATCGCCGCCACGGTCAAAAGGATCCGCGCCGAACATCCGGGCAAGGTCCTGTTTTGTGATTGCGGCGATACTTTCCACGGTACGTACCCCGCGGTCAAGACCGCGGGGGAGGCGATGGTGCCCGTCGTTAACGCGCTGGGTCTGGACGCGATGACGGCACATTGGGAATTTGCGTTCAATCCCGCAGTCTTCAAGCAGTTGGCGGACAAACTCAACTATCCGATGCTGGCGCTGAATATTTATGATAAAGCGACCAGCCGGCTGATCTATCCCCCGTATGCCGTTAAGGAGGTGGCCGGTCTCAGGATCGGCCTGATAGGCGCCGCGTCAAACATTATCGACAAGACCATGCCGCCTTCCTTTAGCGAAGGGGTGGAATTTACCCTGGGACGGGATGAACTTCCCAAGATCATCGACGTTCTGCGGACGCAGGAAAAAGCAGACCTGATCGTATTCATCTCGCATCTGGGCTTCGCGCAGGATATGAAGCTCTTATCGGAAGTATCCGGGGTCGATGTGTGCCTGAGCGGACACACGCATAACCGCCTCTACCAGCCGGTCGTGCAGGGAAAGACGCTGATCATCCAGTCGGGCTGCCACGGATCATTCCTGGGGCACCTGCAGCTGGAAATGCAGGGCAGCCAAATCGTCAGCTACCGGCATGAGCTCCTTGAAATGGAGGCCGCGATACCGCCGGATGCGCAAGTAGAAGATATCGTCCATAATGCGCTCGCGCCCTTCAAAGAAGAATTGTCAAGGGTGGTGGGCACTGCTGCGACGGCGCTCCACCGTGCCGCCGCGCTTGAAACGACGATGGACAATTTCCTCCTGCAGGTTTTGCTCCACAGCACCGGGGCGCAACTGGCATTCTCCAACGGCTGGCGTTACGGAGCGCCGATCATTCCCGGGGACATCACACTCAATGACCTGTACAACATCATCCCCATGAATCCGCCGGTCTCCACCGTGGAGATCACAGGAAAAGAACTGCTGGCCATGCTGGAAGAAAACCTGGAAAGGACGTTTTCGTGTGACGCGTACGCGCAGATGGGCGGGTACGTCAAACGCTGCCTGGGCCTCAACGTCTACTTCAAGATCGAGAACCCCAAGGGACACCGCATTCAAAAGCTTTTCATCGGCAATGATGAAGTAAACCCCGACAAATACTATACGGCAGCCTATGTTACGCTGCAGGGCGTCCCCAAGAAATTCGGCCGCAACCGCAAAGACCATCCCCAGAGGGTCATCGACGCGATGCAAATGTATCTAAACAGCCATGGCCCGCTGCACGCGGAGCTCAGGGGCACTTTTTTGGCGGTATAGCAGGTATCGGCGTTTGCTCCTGCTGATGAGTGCATCGGGCGGAAACAGCGGGAAGCAAACCCGTGGAATGCAAAAAACACTTGAAATTCAATGAGGAGGGATAAACATGAACAAAAGACGAGTGTGCCTGTTCATCGCTGTCGCGATGCTGCTTCTTCCGGTACTGGCCGGAGCGTCCAACTTCTACCTGTTTCCGGATTCTGACACGAGGCGGCTGACGTATGAGGAAGTCGCCGCGTGGCAGTACGACGCGCTGGGGTACGCCTTCAACGAGCTGTTCGCGCGTCACGGACGGCCCTTTGAACCCGGCGGCAGGTATGACAATTATTTCCAGTGCCAAACCTGGTACCGCGTGGATCCCGCCTATCCCTGGAACGGGGACCGATGGGACGACGGCCCAAGGCCCAACAATGCGGAGTGGTACAATTACACGCTCATTAAAAGGGTGCGTGCCGACATGAAAGCGCAGGGTACGACCAATCCCTCCGGCAAACCCCTGCCCCCGGTCTTTGATGACCGTATCAACGGCCTCCTGAGCGGCTTTCAGGAAGTGCACTTCGGGCCTGATCAGAAGCTCCAGGTCTATGACGGGCCGGGCACGCACTACCGGCGCGGGGCCAACGGCAAAGCTCTCGCCAGCACCAACGGCCGCCTGTACGTCGCCGGCTGGGAAAGCGGCTGGATGATGGTAATGTACGGAACCAACAACGGCGGCGTCCGCGTGGGTTTCTCATCTCCCGGTGATTTTAAGGACAGGCCGAACCTGCCGCAACTGTCCTTCCAGTATATCCCGACGGTCACGCTGCAAGAGGCGCAGCTGACGGAGGACCCGGTCATGGCGCTGACACCCATAACCCGGCTGCCGCAAGGCACGCCCGTCACGTGGCTCAGCCGTTTCTACTCCGCGCAGCGCGCCTGGGACTACGTGGAAGTAAACGACAACGGGCAGATGACGCGCGGCTTCCTGACGCAGGGCACGGTGGATCCCGGGTTTACGCCTTAAGTGTGATCTGCAAAGAGCGTGTAACACTCCCCGGGGGGGTCACACGCTCTGCCCCATTTTGGAGAACCACAGCCAATTACACAAGCGATATACGACATGCGCCCCTTCAGTCGGAAGATGACCGGCTGGAGAGGCGCATATTGGGTTTCGAGGACCCTTACGGGTCATTTTTGATTCTGCTCTTCGTTCGCTTCCCGGCGAAAAATGGAGATCAGATCGCGCTAAGGGTGTCCTTTGGTATTGGCACAGTATGAACTTCCTCTTGATCACGTCACTTGTTGAACCCGCAACATCTTGACACCATCCTGCATTGGGCCGAATTTGACGCGTTATGTGATAACATGATAAGATAAAGCTATTATTTCTGAACGTTCCCTAATTGATCTGTCAATCTATTCGCCCGGTAACGCTTGTTATCACATCGCTTCAATATTCATCACAACAGTTCTGTTGTATTAAGACCATTCACTCTGACGGGGGCATCCTGCTCCCGCTCTACCTTCCTCTTCCAACTTGATGTAAACGCGGGGGGACAAGAATGAACGGGCAAAAAGACCACAGAGGGATATCCCGAGGTGTCATTGTAGCAGTACAAGGCAGTGTCGTGGACGTACGATTTGATGATCATCTTCCGTTCGTTTATTCGCTGTTGCGCACCGGAGACAAAGGTCAAGTCATTATAGAAGTGATGGAGCAATTGGATACGCGTAACGTGCGCGGTATCGCATTGACGCCTACACAGGGTCTGTCACGGGGCATGTCAGTGGAAGATACAGGCGAACCGCTGAAAGCGCCGGTCGGCAAAGAGATCCTTTCGCGCATGTTCGATGTATTCGGCAATACCATCGACCATCAGGAAGCCCCCTCCTCTGTCCAATGGCGTTCAATTCACCGTCAGCCTCCACCTTTCTCAACCCGTTCCACCAAATCTGAAATACTGGAAACAGGTATCAAACTCATTGATGTACTTGTTCCGCTGGAACGGGGCGGAAAAGCGGGGCTTTTTGGCGGGGCGGGAGTAGGCAAGACTGTACTTCTAACCGAAGTAATTCACAATATGATCGGTCACCAGCAGGGCGCAAGCATTTTCTGCGGTATCGGCGAGCGCTCGCGCGAAGGGGAAGAACTCTATCGCGACATGAAAGAAAGCGGCGTGCTGCCAAATATGGTCATGATTTTCAGCCAAATGAACGAACCACCGTGCAGCAGGTTCCGAGTAGCCAATGCCGCACTAACAATGGCCGAGTATTTCCGGGACGATGAGCATCGTGACGTTCTGCTGCTCATTGATAATATCTTCCGTTTTATACAGGCAGGCATGGAGATATCGGGGCTGATGGGTCGTATGCCGTCCCGTCTGGGTTATCAGCCTACGATGAGCACTGAACTGTCTGCGCTGGAAGAACGCATCGCCAATACTGATTCAGGCGCGATCACTTCGATACAAGCGGTGTATGTACCGGCGGATGATTTGACAGACCCTTCAGCAGTACACACGTTCTCTCACCTTTCTGCGTCGATCGTACTTTCCCGTAAGCGTGCAAACGAGGGGCTGTATCCCGCCATCGATCCGCTCCAGTCCGGTTCGCAGATGGCCGTACCGGGCATCGTGGGCCGGCGGCATTACGATCTCTCGCAGGAGATTCGCAAAACACTGGCACTGTATGCGGACCTCAAAGATATCATCGCTATGCTCGGGTTGGATCAGCTTACCTCAGAAGATCGAAAAATAGTCGCGCGCGCACGCCGGTTGGAACGTTTTTTGACCCAGCCGTTTTTTTCAACGGAACAGTTTACCGGTATGAAGGGTAAATATGTCTCCCTCAAAGATGCGCTGAACGGATGCGAACGAATCCTTAACGATGAGTTCGCGGACTATCCGGAAAACGCGCTGTATATGATCGGGTCAATTGACGAAGCAACGCAGAAACACGGGCCATCCGACTAAGGGTCAGAAGGATAATAATTCTCAAGACGTTCCGGGCAATTTTGAGAAAAGGAGGCCAAGCATGCAGACGGAAAAAATGAATTTGAAAATCCTTCTGCCGTTTAGGGTCTTCAACGAGGTAAACGGTGTAACACGGATTGTCTTTGAGACACAGCAGGGTTCATTTGGTTTCCTCCCCCATCGGCTGGATTGTGTTGCGGCAGTCGTCCCCGGAATATTCACCTATGAAACAGAAATGAACGGTGAAGCATATGTAGCCGTTGATGAAGGTGTGCTTGTCAAGACGGGACTGGATGTAAACATATCGGTACGCAATGCGATCGGAGGGAAGGACCTTGCCCAGCTGCGCGATGCAGTGAAAAATGAATTCTTGGAACTCAATGAGCAAGAGCAACTTGTCAAATTGGCGATGTCCAAAATGGAAAGCAGCTTCATTCACCGTCTGAAGGATCTGGACAATGAATAAAAAACGAAAGCCAAAAGAAACCAGGGATTGGAGTATTTTCAGCAAAAAGATCGGAGCCGATACGGAGCGCAAACTTAAGGCGCGACGAAACAAAGCGCCGGGGGTCTGGTCCGGCCTGGGCATGATGGGACTTATTGGATGGTCGGTCGCGGTGCCGACACTGGCCGGAGCCGCACTTGGTGTCTGGCTTGATGACAAGACTAACGTGGAATTTTCCTGGACACTGACGCTGATCATCGTTGGCCTGACAGCCGGCTGCCTGAACGCTTGGCATTGGCTTAGCAAAGAAGGCAGAGATATCAATGAAGAGCAGGAGGAAAAGGATGAATGATGCTTTGGGCTTGGTCTTAGCCTTACTGTCAGGCATTTCACTGGGTGCATTTTTCTTTGGCGGGCTTTGGTGGACGACCAGGAAAGCCCCTTCAGTCCGGCGCCCGGCGCTCTGGTTCCTTGGAAGTTTCTTTTTGCGATCAATAGTCGTCCTGGCGGGATTCTGGCTCGTAGGAGCCGGGCAATGGCAACGGCTTATGCTATGTTTGGGAGGATTTGTCGCGGCACGTTTCATAATCAACATGAGGCTCCGGGCAACGGCAGAAAAACAAGTCGATCCGGTGGGGGAGGACCATTATGAGGCTAAGTCCTGACGAAATTGTATATTGGCAATACGGGCCGATAAAGTTGAACGCCACGATCGTTTTCACTTGGGGAATAATGCTCGTATTGGCGATTGGTTCAATGATCATTACGCGCAGACTTCAGCCGGGCCACAAACGCTCCCGTTGGCAGAACCTGCTGGAGATCATTGTGACAGGCATAGAAGCACAAATCGGAGAGATAGGATTGAGCAGCCCCCGGCAGTACGTTGGCTTTTTGGGCACGATATTCCTGTTTATCGCCTTTTCCACTCTGTGCACAGTCATACCGGGGTTTGAATCTCCAACGGGTTCACTCTCAACGACGATCGCGCTTGCGCTTTGTGTGTTTGTCGCTGTTCCTTTCTATGGCATCAAGGAAAAGGGCCTGGGAAGCTATCTGAAATCCTATGTGAAGCCAACATTCATCATGCTGCCGTTCAATATCATCAGCGAGATTTCCCGTACCATGGCGTTGGCTGTCCGTTTATTTGGCAATATGATGAGCGGAGCGATGATTATCGCTATCCTTTTTACCATTACCCCGTTTTTGTTTCCCATCATTATGACGCTGTTTGGTCTGCTGACAGGCCTTGTGCAAGCATACATCTTCAGCGTCTTGGCCGCAGTCTACATTGCTGCTGCAACGGTAACCCACAAAACCAAGACCGAGCCGAAGACTGAGGAACAATAGGTATCAAGCCAATAAACGATAAGCAATAGGAGGAAACATCAATGGACAGTATCACAATCATAGGAGCCGTATCGATCATCATCGCGGGGCTGACTATCAGTATCGGTACTTTACTGCCGGCGTTATCTGAGGGAAAAGCGGTTGCGACAGCCTTGAGCTCCTTGGCACAGCAGCCCGACGCTTCGGCGACGATCACCAGAACGTTGTTTGTGGGCCTCGCGATGATCGAATCCACAGCCATTTACTGCTTTGTGGTCACGATGATCCTAATCTTCGCCAACCCGTTCTGGAACCACTTCATCTCTGCGGGCGGAGGAATATAACCTATGATCATAGACTGGTTCGTCATCGCAGCACAGGCTTTTAACTTTCTTCTCCTTATTTGGCTGATGAAACGGTTCCTTTACAAACCCATACTCAAAGCCATCGATGCGCGGGAAAAGTTGATCGCTGAGAAACTTGCCGACGCTGACAGGAAAGAGGCAGCCGCTCAAGCAGAGCAGAAGGAATTTCAACAGAAGAATGAGGAGTTTGAACAGCGACACGCCGAACTGCTGAGCCAGGCAACAAGCGAGGCTGAGTCGCAACGCCGGCGCCTTCTGAATGAAGCGAGCGAAGAGGCCGATAATTTGCGTGCGAAGAGGCAGGAAATGTTGATTCATGATGCGCAGAAACTGGACAGGGCGATAGGCCTGCGAACACAGGAAGAAGTATTTGCCATCGCACGTAAAGCACTGGCTGATCTGAGTTCAGACAGTCTGGAAGAACGCATTTGTGAGGTGTTCACACGCCGTTTACGGGACATGGGCAGTGAAGAAAAAGAACGCCTTATCAAAGCCCTCAGCGCGCAAAGCGGAACCGCGCAATTGAACAGTGCGTTTGAGCTGTCCCAAGCGCAGCGCAATAATATGCAAAAGACACTTGGTGAATTATTCCCAACGGAAATTCGCCTGAAGTTCAAGACCGTTCCGGAACTTATCGGGGGAATTGAACTTGTTGCCAACGGGCACAAAATTGCTTGGAACATCGCGGATTACATCGCATCGCTGGAAGAAAGCGTTGACCGGCTTATAAAAGAGGGCCGCTCCAACGAGCCGTGACGAGATTAGTCAAGAATCCCAGACGGCAGAAAGGAGCCACTGATGATGAGCCCTCAGCGCATAGAGAATACGATTGATGATGTATTTTCCGGTATAAGCCTGGTACGGAAGTCTTTCACCCCGCAGCTGACTCCTCAAGAAACAGGTATGGTTACAAGTATCTCCACAGGAATCGCCAGGGTTTCAGGACTCCCGGGCGTGGGGTACGAGGAACTGGTGTCGTTTCCCGGAGGGGTGCTTGGCATTGCTCTGGATCTGGATCCTGATGAGATAGGTGTCGTGCTGCTGGGAGATTATCAACAGCTGAACGCGGGAGACGAGGCTCGCCGCACCGGCCGCGTCATGGATGTGGGCGTGGGCACAGGGGTAATAGGGCGTGTTATCGATCCGCTGGGCCGGCCGCTTGATGGGAATGGACCGGTAGAGACAGACAGCCGCCTGCCCATCGAACGTCCTGCCACGCCTATCATGGACCGTGATCCTGTTTCGGTACCTCTCCAAACAGGCATTAAAGTAATCGACGCATTAATTCCTATCGGACACGGACAGCGCGAATTGATCCTGGGCGACCGGAAAACCGGAAAAAGCGCTATTGCCATAAACACTATACTCAACCAACGCGGACGCAATGTGCTTTGCGTATATTGCGCTATCGGCCAGCGCGCTTCATCTGTTCAAAAGGTTGTATCGACGTTGCGAAAAAAGGGCGCGCTTGCATACACGGTCATAATGGTAACAGAAGGAAACGATGCACCCGGGCTCTTGTATATTGCCCCTTATGCCGCGACAAGTATCGGGGAATCCTTTATGGAAGCCGGCCGGGATGTGCTGATTGTTTATGATGATCTAACGCAACATGCCCGCGCCTATCGCCAGCTATCTCTCCTTTTGCGCAGGCCGCCCGGGCGGGAAGCTTTCCCCGGGGATATATTCTATATCCATTCACGCCTGCTGGAGAGGGCGACGCATCTGCGAAAGGAACGCGGAGGTGGTTCGATAACGGCATTGCCTGTGATCGAAACCCAGGCCCAGGATATTTCATCCTTCATTCCAACCAATCTGATTTCCATAACAGACGGGCAGATCTATATGTCACCGACGCTGTTCGAGTTGGGCATACTGCCTGCCATTGATGTGGGTAAGTCCGTCTCACGCGTTGGGGGCAAGGCACAATCAGCGGCGTTCCGAGATGTGGCAGAGCACCTCAAACTTGCCTATTCGCAATTTGAGGAGCTGGAAAACTTTGCCCGGTTTGGCGCAAGAATGGATGAGGATGCCTCGAAAATTATTGAACACGGAAGGCGGATCCGGGCCTGTTTAAAACAGCCGGAGTTTGCCCCGGTCTCTGCACCGGCCCAGATAATCATTCTGTTGGCACTCAGCGCGGGACTCCTTGATAAGCTGCCATTCGACAAGATCGAGGAGGCTGAACAGGCTTTGCGCGAAATGGCCGACCACATCCATCCTGACACGCGGGAGCGGTTTGAAACCGCTGAGAAACTGAGCGATGAAGATCGTCATGAACTCCTGGAGCTAGCCCGGAAAGCACTTCTTCCTCTTGGGGAAACAGCGCTCAAATGATGAGGAGATGTCATGAGTGATAGTATGGCCGGTATGCGCCGAAAGATAAAGAGCGCCGGGGATCTGAAATCAGTCGTTCGTACAATGAAGGCCATGGCCTCATCAAGCATTGGTCAATATGAGAGGTCTGTGATCGCTCTTGCTGAATATTACAGTACGATAGAATTGGGGCTTGGCTTGTGCTTGCGCATGATCGGGTCGGAGCCCTTGCCGGAAATTCCGACAAAGCAGAAATCTACCCGAACAACGGGAGTAGTCGTGTTTGGTTCAGATCAAGGAATGGTGGGCCGCTTTAATGATGTAATCGCTGATTATGCGACTGCGAGGCTCGCAGCGCTGCCCGGCAAGAAGCATATCTGGGCAGTTGGTGAACGCGTGTATAACAGCTTGACGGACACGGGCTTTTCGCCGGTCGGACTATATTCCGTTCCGTATGCCATCAAAGGTGTTACGCCACTTGTCGGGCAGCTGCTTGTTGATTGTGAGACGAGTCAAAGCCAAGGTGAGATAGATGAGATCCGACTCTTCTACAACAGACCATCGGCCAAGACAGTCTACGAACCTGTAAGTCAGCGTCTACTGCCGTTGGACGAGAATTGGCGTCTTGAAATGTCCGAAATTCCCTGGCCGGACGGCAATTTGCCCGAAGTTGTCGGCAATTCCTTTGTGACCTTGTCGGCGCTCATCCATGAATACCTTTTTGTCTCACTCTTTCGCGCGTGCACAGAATCCCTTGCAAGTGAAAACGCGAGCCGACTGGCGGCGATGCAACGGGCTGATAAAAATATTGATGAGCTGTTGAACGAGTTGAAAAACAAATACCATCGCATGCGCCAGAGCAGCATTGATTCTGAATTATTTGATGTTATCTCAGGTGCTGAAGCAATGCGGGAAAAAAGCAGATACTGAAGTTAGCCGGCTGCAAATACCGGCCATTGGGTTTGATGCTTGAGTACAAACACAAGGAACGGTTCTCCCTGCATCCATATCTTCTGACACGGTCCTCCGCTTGATCACCCGGCTTGATCCGGTCAACCGGACAAAACACCAAAGGGATTTCCCGCTTTGCGCTCGGGTAGCGATGCCCTTGCCTTCATCTCGTCGAGACATTGGTTAGGTGTCTTCTGTGTTTCTCATCTACCGGCGCTTTTTTTGCATAAATGGAGGTATCGCTTAGCGTATCATCCCCTTCGAATGGCACGAAAAAGGGAGCAGCCTGTTGACTGCTCCCGGGCGGGTCGCGGTGCCATCGCGCTAACTTGGTTGAACAGGCCGACTCGCATACTTCCCATGATTTACTTGATACCACCGCAGGGCATCCTGCTCGAGCCTCTTTACAAAGCTGTCCTTGCCGTCACAATAGCCCTTGATGTCATCCGGGAATTTGTCCGCCAATGCGACTTTCAGCTGTCCGTATTCCGTTGCCGTCTTTGGGTGCGCGCGCAGGTAGTCCCGGACCGCCAGGTGCCGCCGGATGTCCCAAAGGTTGCTTTTTTCAAAGATATGGACCTGATGGGTCCTCGTATCCCCGCCTTTGCGCAGGTACCTTCTACCCGGAATGCCAAACTCCCCCATGCACTCATAGCCCAGGGCTTCAAAAGCCGCGTCATACCGATCCACCAAAGTAATGTCCGTTACAACGGGCATGATATCGATGATGGGTTTCGCGGATAAGCCTTTGACGGCCGTGCTGCCGATGTGATGAATGTCCACCAGGATGTCCTTTAGAATATGCGCTATCACAGGGGATTCGGCCCTGTACATTTCTTCCCAGGAAGGGTCGTGGGGTACTACTTTTACGATCATCTTTTCTCCCGCACTTACAGCTTGAAAGACATGAGGGGCTTCGGTTCGTTTTGTCCGATTTTTCCGGACGCGAGTCCGGGGTCCCTCGTCATGCTTGCTCCGCCTCAGACCTCTTCAAACGGGAAACGATAGCTCATCCCCAGTTTATCGCGGATGGCGACGATCTCTTTTTGCACGGCGGGAGAGATCGGCACGCCCTTGTCGCGGCGCTCCAGCCAAACCAAGTATTCCTTTTCGCCGGCGGTGTAGATACGGTCGTGTCCCGGGGCCTTGCGGGAAGCGCGCAGATCGCGCAGGATATCGCCGCAGGTCTTTTTGAAGCTGTCCAGCCCCATGAATGCCTCGGGATCGATCACCAGGAACCAGTGGCCCAGGTGGTAGGGCTGCTTCTCACCCTTCTCACTAATGCCGTTCAAGCCCTTTAGGAAGCTGCCTGCCTGCAGTGCGGCGGAGAGCACCTCCACGACCGTAGCGTAACCGTAGCCCTTGTAACCCGCCAGTTCTTCGCCAATACCGCCCAGGGGCGCCAGCGCCGCTTCGCCCGTATTGAGCGCCTTGAGTATTGCCGGGCTGTCGGTCATGGCCTTGCCGTCGCGCCCGATCACCATTCCCGCGGGGGTATCCATGCCGCTGCGGGCATAGTACTCGATCCTGCCGCGCTGGGTAATGGAAGTAGCGCAGTCAAGCTGGAAGGGGAAATCCTCATCGGTGGGAAAGCCGACAGTGAGGGGGTTGGTACCCAGCATATTTTCCACACCGAAAGTAGGGGCAATGGAAGAGCGGGCGTTGGTGCCCGTCATGCCGATCATGCCGGCTTTAGTGGCCATGGTGCTCCAGTAACCCGCTATGCCGTAATGGGTGGAATTGCGCACCGCAACCATTGCCAGGCCGTACTTTTTCGCCTTTTCGATCGCCATTTTCATGGCCTTGTGGCTGACGACCATGCCCATGCCGTCATTAGCGTCCAGCACCGCTGTGGTAGGCGTTTCTTTTATGACGTCGATCTTTGTAATCGGATGCTGTATGCCCGCCTCGATGCGGTCGATGTAAATGGGCTTGAAGCGGTTGCAGCCGTGGCTTTCAATGCCGCGCCGATCGCTTTCGAGCAGCACGTCCGCGCAGATGGCAGCCTCTTCACGCGGCACGCCGTACCCCGCGAAGGCATCGGTCAGGAATGAATTCATCAATTCCCATGAGACATAAGGTCTGGTTTCCATGGATCGTCCTCCTTGTTGTTTGTGAAGCCCACTGATGTTCGTTATCCGAGGGGCCGTCCCGCCGTCCTCATTTTGGGGGGCAGTTGTTGAAGTAAATGCGGCTCTGTTGCCAATTATATACCAAGCCGCCGCAAAAGTGAAGAATCGGATGCGTGTTACGCGCCGACCCGAGTCAGGCTCACCATAGCGAGCCTGATGCACCGGGGCTATTCTTCGCGTTTGCCCGGAACCAGTATACCATAGCCAAGACAATTTTGCCGTGTGATCTTTCCCTTGACTTCCCGCGAGACAATGTGTAGAATGCAACCAGACAGTCTGATATGATTACTGACATGACCATTAAATGACACAAGGATGGAGCGCAAATGGACGGAAAACCGATGACCACCAAGGTTTACGAAAATATCTACAGCGACATCATCAACGGTGTCATCACCACCAACGACATCCTCTCAGAGGGTCGTCTGGCGGAAAAATACCGGGTCAGCCGCGCGCCGGTACGCGAAGCGCTGATCTCACTGTGCAATGAGGGACTGCTGCAGAGCATCCCCCGCACGGGCTATAAAGTCATGCATATCCTTCCGCGCGAAGCGGAGGAAATGATCGAGCTTCGCCGGGTGCTGGAACTCCATCTGCTGAATGCGAGTTTTGACCATCTGACCCAAGAGGATATCGCGGCACTCCAAACAGTGCACCTGGACAACCAAAAAGAAGAGGCCCTCAAGACCCGCGTGCAGGATCACTGGGAACGCAACATGCGTTTCCACTTAACGCTGGCGGAGATGGGCGGCAACGGACGCATGAAGGATACGCTCGAAAAAACCCTGCTGGACTGCGCCCGCGCCTCCACCCAGTATTTCCTGGGGAGCAGGAACCATCAGACGCAGGACGACCTGCACGGTCCCCTCCTGGATGCCCTTTTAAGTAAGGACAAGCCACGGGCATTGTCCATCCTGGAAAAAGACATCCGCGCATTAATATACTAAAAGGAGAAATTGAATGACCAAGAAGCAACGCGTCCTCGCCGCCATCACGGGAGGAGAAGTCGACCGTGTTCCCGCCGGTTTTTCGCTCCACTTCCCGAAGGAAAGGGCGCATGGCGACGCCGCGGTGCAGGCGCACCTGGATTTTTTCCGCGAAACGGACTGCGACATCAGTAAGATCATGAACGAAAACCTGGTGCCTTTGGCGGGTGAACTTGGCACACCGGACGATTGGGACAAAGTGCCCGCCTTTGACCGGACCGCGCCTTTTATGCAACAGCAGCTGCAGCTGGTCGGGGACATCATGGCAAAGGTGCCTGAAGGTTCCTACGTCGTCGCCACGCTGCACGGCATCTGCGCTTCAGCGATCCATCCTTTTGAGAGTCTGTATGGTTATGTTCCCATCCGCGAGAAGCTTTGCGCCCACCTGCGCGAGAACAGCGCCCCGGTCTTAAGGGCCTTTGAAAGGATCACGGATGGCATGATCGATTATGCCCGCGCCTGCCTCGAAATGGGCGTGGACGGGATCTACTACGCCGCGCTGGGCGGCGAAAAGCACTATTTTGCCGATGACGAGTTCCGGACCTTCATCGCGCCGTTTGAAAAAAAGATTCTCTCTGCCATACGCGACGCGGGCGGGCACACCTTTTTGCACATCTGCAAGGAAAACCTGAACATGCAGCGCTACGAGAGCTACGGCGCACTGAGCGATGTAGTCAATTGGGGTGTGTATGAGACCGGTTTCTCCCTGGAAGAAGGAAGGAAGCTATTCCCCAAAAGCGCCATCATGGGCGGCCTTCACAACCGCAGCGGCGTGCTGGTGGACGGCACGAAGGAAGAACTGACCCAAGCCGTAGGCGATATCATCGCTTCCTTTGGCAAAAAGGGCTTCCTGTTGGGCGCCGACTGCACACTGCCCACCGAAATACCCACCGATTCAATAGCCGCTGCCGTTAAGGCGGCTGCTATGAAATAAAAGGAGGAAAACTCGCAATGAAAAGAATCGTATCCATCCTGTTGGCCCTTGTTCTTTTCGCATCACTGGGCGCTGCGCTTGCCGAAAGCAAGCCCGTCCATCCGGAAGGAACCATCCGCATTTACTGCACCGGTCAGCCGCAGTTTTTGCAGATGTACTATGAAAAATGGCTGCAAGACCACCCCGATGTCGCTCCCGGCGTAACAATTGAAATGGTCCAGATCGAGTCGATGGCCGCGGGCCGTCAGAAAATCTCCATGGACTATCTCGCAGGCGCCACCTCTGACTTGCCCGACGGCATCTATCTGGACGCAGTCGGCATCATCGATTTGGCAGCGGCCGACTTGCTGGTGGATGTGACCGAATACTACGCAGGCATCGAAGGCGAATTCATCGGCGGCGCTGCAGGCGATGCCACCATCGAGGGCAAAGTGTTTGGCCTGCCCGAAGCTGTCCGTCCCCAACTGCTGTTCTACAACGCGGCCGTGTTTGAAAAGTACGGTGTTGACCCTGCTTTGATGTCCACCTTTGATGGGTACCTGGAAGCAGGGCGTCTATTGAAAGAAAAGAGCAACGGCGAAGTGTACCTGTCCTACGTATCGCCCACGAACCACACTTGGCGCTACTGGGGCCGCAGGGGACTTATGCCACAAGCCAACGCCCGCATCTGGGATGAAAACGGCAAAGCCATCATTGGAAGCGATGAGGGTACCAAACTGGCGCTTGGTTTCCTGGATACCTTGATGAGCGAGGATCTCCTCTACAAGACCACGATGATGCAGCCGCCGCTGTATGAAGCGACGGATGAAGGAAAGATCGCCACTTTCTACATCGGCGCTTTCTGGGATGAGTTTATCCGTGCCAACTTAGTAAAAACCTCAGGACAATGGCGTGTCATGAACGCACCTATGTTTGAATCCGTCAGCCAGAATGGCGCGCCGGTCGCCAACTACCTGTGCCTTGTGAACAATGGAGAAAACAAATATGCTGAGCTGATCAAAACCATGTGGTACGATTTCCAGACCGACGTGGTCTCGCGCAACGCCTGGGTAACGAACATGGAAGAAATCAAGGGCGCATACTCCAACCCCATTGCCCTTAACGTTCTGGCCGATTCTTTCTGGCAAGCACCCAGCGAATTCTACGGCGGACAATCCTTCCGTCAGGCGGAGGGCGAAGGCCTCAACAATGCCTCCCCCAATATGCCCGTTACCGAGAAGGACGCCGAGGCCGACAGCATCATCAGTGCAGAAATTGAGAAATATGTTGCGGGCGAACAAACAATGGAGCAAGCCATCCAGAATATGGATAAGGAACTGAACATCCGCATCAAATAGTCCCGAACCTTTCCAAAAGAATTTCCCTGTTACCGGGCAAGCCCCTCTGGGCTTGCCCGGGCAGTCTTAACCGGAGGTGAAGCCCTATGCTGAAGGCGCTCAAAAAACACCGCTATCCCTACTTATTCATTAGCCCTTATATACTGCTCTTCCTTTTTTTTCAGCTGATACCTGTCATCTGGACGGTGCAGATCAGCTTCAACGAATGGGACGGGCTTAGGACCATGAAGCCGGCGGGGCTGGACAACTACGGATTAATGCTTCAAGACTATATGTTCCTGGATGCCATTCGCAACACACTGTATTATTGGGTGTTAAGTGCCGCAGGTGTCTTGTTGCTGGCTATCGCCATCGCCTCTTTTCTAAACAGCGACAATCTCCGCGCCAAGACTTTTTTTAGGACAACAACCTTTCTGCCGTATGTATGCGCGTCAGTCGCCATGGGTCTTATTTTCAGTATGCTTTTCGAGGAAAATTCCGGCCTGATCAATGAGATCATCGTAAAGGCGGGCGGAAACAGAGTTCCCTGGCTGACCAGCAGCAGCACGGCAAGAATCCCCGTTGTAATCTTGCACGTCTGGCGCTTGACACCCTGGTATACGATGATAGTGCTCTCGGGGCTTCTGAACATCCCCGAAGAATATTACGAGGCCGCGCACATTGATGGAGCCAGCGGCGCACAGCAATTTAGCAACATCACACTACCGCTGCTTGGCAACATTCTTTTTTTCTGCTTTGTCACCATCACGGTAGATTCCTGGAAGCTGTTCAACGAATCCTACGTGCTCTCAGGTCCTGGAAGCTCCAATACATCGCTTTTCCAGTTGATGTATCAAACGGGTTTCACCACGTTCAAGCTGGGTTATGCCTCGGCCATCGGCGTTGTATTGATCCTCATCCTCTTATCCATTTCCATCGTGCAGTTTGCCATACGCCGCCGTCAGGGCGAACTATGAGTGGAGGAATCAAGAAATGAGAGCAAAGAATATCGCCTGGAAGGCCTTCATTCACCTCTTCATGCTCATAATTGTCGCATTTTGCCTTTTCCCGGTTATCTGGATGATGATCATTTCCTTCAAAACCGTTGGGGAAAGCATTTCGGGCTTCAGCGCGCTGACCGTACAGCAACCGACCTGGGCCAACTATGAGCGGCTGGTCGAACTGATTCCCCTTTGGCAAAATCTTTACAACAGCCTGTTTACGACCATCATCGGCACGATCACCACGCTGTTTTTTTGCGCTCTGGCAGGCTTTGCGTTTGCCAAGTACAAGTTTCCCGGCCGCACCGCATTGTTTTACTTTGTCATCGGAACCATGATGATCTCCACCGAGATCGGAGCAATCCCGCTTTTCATCATTATGCGTAAGATCAATTTGATCAACAGCCTCTGGTCGCTGATCCTTCCGCGTATCGCCACGGCAGTAGGCATATTCTATATGCGCCAGTATATCCTTGGTGTGCCCGACGAGATCATCGAGGCTGCACGCATCGACGGATGCAAGGATTTTGGTATTTTTACGCGCATCATACTGCCCATCATCAAGCCTGCGCTGGCATCCTGGGCATCGCTCACCATCATCGCCCGCTGGAACGACTTCTTCTGGCCGCTATTGTTCCTGCGCAAGACTTCCAAGTATACTTTGATGGTGTCTGTCTCGATGCTTCCTGTATCCGATGGACTATCCACCCCTTGGCAGGTCGTGCTGGCCGGTACCACGCTTGTCGTAGTGCCCAGCATTCTAATATATCTGGCACTACAAACGCTACAAAAGTCCGGCATTATGGCAGGCGCCGTAAAAGGCTAATGGCGAGCGAGCATTTCCAACCGGCCCTGAAACGGTTTGCGGGAATCTGATCAAGCGAACATGCTTCAACTATACTGCTTTGGGAGAAATGAACGGATGACAAGAACTCCGGATGTGAAACTATCCAAGACTTTGCGGGATCAGTACACTCAGATCCTTGAAGATGAGCTGAAAGTCGCGACAGGCTGCACCGAACCCATCGCCATAGCCTATTGCGCCGCAGTGGCCGCAAACGCTTTGAACGCGCCGATCAGACGTATCCTGGTCGCCTGTTCCGGCAACGTCATCAAGAACACCAAAGCGGTAACGGTTCCCAATACCGGCGGCCTGCGCGGGATCAAAGCTGCGGCCCTGGCCGGCGCGCTTTACGGAGACCCGGAAAAAGAACTGGATGTCCTGGCGGATATCTCGCCGCAGGAGACACAGACGCTTAAAGAAAGCCTTAAAACAATACAGATCCTCGTTTCCCACTTGCGTTCCGGGCATCCGCTGCACATAATCGTCACCTGTTACTCCGCGCACGAAAAAGCCTGCGCCGAAATAAGGGACACCCATACACGTGTTATCGCCATCAACAGGAACGATTCCCCCGTGCACAACGGACGTGTGCAGGCTGAGCACGATCATACTGTTGAGAAGACAGATCGGTCGGTACTGAACATCCGCGATATACTGAGCTTCGCGCGCGCGGTCGATCTTGCGGACATAGAAAAGGTGCTGCGCAAACAAATTCGCTATAACACGGCGATATCGGAAGCCGGCCTGCGCGACAAGTGGGGCTCTCAAGTGGGGCGCACGCTTCTTGAAACAGACGGCAGATGTGAAAGAACGATGCTTTCTGCCGGTGCTGCCGCGGGCTCGGACGCGCGGATGAACGGCTGCCCGATGCCCGTTGTTATCAATTCGGGCAGCGGGAATCAGGGCATGACCGCCAGCCTTCCGGTTATCCAGCGCGCCTTTCAGCTGAATTCGTCTGAAGAAATGCTCCTGCGCGCTTTGGCGATCAGCAATCTGCTGGCCATTCATCAGAAGACCGGCATCGGACGCATGAGCGCTTATTGCGGCGCGGTATGCGCTGCAACGGGCAGTGCGGCGGGCATTGCTTTTCTGGAGGGGGCGTCAGACAGGGTGATAGAGCAGACCGTGTCCAACTCCATTTCCATCACAGGCGGCATGCTCTGCGACGGGGCAAAGTCTTCGTGCGCGGCAAAAATCGTCATTGCGGTCGACGGTGCTTTGCTGGCTTATGATCTTGCCAGAAAGGAATGCAGCTTCCTGGCGGGCGAAGGTGTTGTGAAGAAGAATGTGGAGGAGACTGTCTCAGGCATGGGGCGCATCGCTTGCGAAGGAATGCACAAAACGGATGAGGTCATGCTCGATCACATTCTGGGCGA
>LFTR01000073.1:24069-28951 GCA_001513425.1 Clostridiales bacterium DTU024 | reverse complement strand
CCCTGTCCTGCGCCCAAAAGAGCGTAGCGCGAACGGCACGCTGCCAACCTGCCAGCGCCCTTTGTCTGTCTTCCCCGTTCATGCGTGGCGCGAACTCACGCTCTGTCTGCCAGATTTCGGCGGTCGCCTGCACGTCCGGATATACGCCGGCCGCGATACCTGCCAAAAGCGCCGCGCCCAGCGCAGTTGTTTCCAGCACGGCAGGCCTTATAATGGGCACATCCATGATATCCGTTTGAAATTGCATGAGGAAATTATTGGCGCTGGCCCCGCCGTCCACACGGAGGTTGGGCGGCATCTGGCCCGCGTCGCGGCTCATGGCACTGAGCAGATCATAGCTTTGATAGGCGATGGATTCCAGGGCTGCCCTCACGATCTGGGCGCGCGATGTTCCGCGTGTCATTCCCACCAAGGTGCCCCTTGCGTACATGCTCCAGTGCGGGGCGCCCAGCCCCGTGAACGCGGGAACAAGATACGCGCCGCCCGAATCGGGCACGGAAAGCGCCGCTTGTTCGCTTTCTTGCGCGGTGTCGATCAACTTTAGTTCATCCCTCAGCCATTGGATGGTCGCGCCGCCCATGAACACGCTCCCTTCAAACGCATAAGTGGGCTTGCCGTTAAGGCGCCATGCCATAGTGGTCAGCAGTCCCGCTTCTGACAGGCGGAAGGTATCGCCGATGTTCATCAGCATAAAGCAGCCGGTCCCGTAGGTGTTTTTTGCCATGCCTTTTTCCAGGCACGCCTGCCCAAACAGAGCCGCGTGCTGGTCGCCCACCAAAGCGCCAACCGGAATGGGCGCGCCCAGAACATCCTCGTTCAGCATACCGATGATGCGGCTGGTGTCAACCACCTGCGGCAGTATCCCAAGGGGGATGTCCATCATCTGAAGCAGCTCGTTATCCCACTGCTGGGTATGGAGATTGAACAACATGGTGCGCCCCGCGTTGGTCGCGTCCGTTACATGCGGGTGCCCCCTCACCAGATGCCACGCCAGATAGCTGTCCACCGTACCAAAGCAGATCTCGCCTTTTTTGGCGCGTTCGCGCAGATAAAGGTGTTCCAGCAGCCACAATATCTTGGTACCGGAAAAATAGGCATCTGGTACCAGGCCCGTCTTCTCCCTGATGACTTTGTCGTGCCCCGCCTCTTTGAGCTGTTCCACATAGTCTGCCGTCCTGCGGCACTGCCAGACGATGGCATTGTGCACGGGACGTCCGGTTTTCCTGTCCCACAATACCGTGGTTTCGCGTTGGTTAGTGATACCCACAGCGGCGATCTCTCCCGCGCTGATGCCCGCCTTGCGCACGGCGGCGCGTAAAGATTCCACCTGCGTAAAAAGAATGTCATCAGGGTTATGTTCCACCCAGCCGGGATTGGGATAATGCTGTTTGAACTCCATGGATGCCGTAGCCATCACGCTGCCATCGGGTGTAAACACCACCGCGCGCGACGACGTCGTTCCCTGATCCAACGCCACAAGATACCGCTTGTTCATGTTGTCCTCCCAAAGGAAGGGACGCAAGCATGCGCCTGCGCCCCTTAATCTGTCTTTGCTATTGGATACGGATGCCGTACATGTAGGGCGTATCGGAGCTGGTGCCGATGACCAGCATATCGCGGTACACGGCGGGGGAGCCTTCGATTTTGCCGCCCAGTTCCAGCGTGGTTGCCACAGTACCCGTCAGGCCTTCCAGCATGGTCAGCCTCCCGCTTTCATCACCCTGGATGATCCACGCGTTGCCCGCGTCGTTATACACGGCAACAGGAGAAGATGTGGCTTCGCTGGTAAAACGGTGCTTCCAAACCTCCGCGCCGGTTTGCTTATTCAGCGCGACGATGGCTGAACCGCCCTCTTCCACTTTATTGACAGTGAAGATGACCAGGTCGGCGATCGACTCTTTCCCCACCACCGGGCTCGCCTTGACGCCTGCGCGTTCGTCCTTGGAATAACTGCAGGCAACGGTATAGGCCCAGTTTTCGGCGCCCGTCATGGCGTTGAGACTGCGGATGGTCGCTTGCTTTGCGCGCTGCTGGCGTGCGAACACCGTGGTACCTGTATAAAGCGACAAGGAACCATCTTTGGAAAAGTCGAGCGCCGGGGTAGCATCGGTGTTGTCGCCCGCGTCAAACGCCCATACCGTCTGCATGGTCGTGGTGTCAACGCAGCGCACGTATCCCTGCTTGTCCGCGACAAACGCGTAATTGGAATACATCGCTGCGCTGCTTTCCAGGCTTACAGTTGTGTTTTCCTGCTTGCCCTTCGTCATCAAATAGGAGATCTCCGGGGTGATGGCGATGGACATGTTTTCCGGATTGGCATAATCAAACTGCGTATTGAGTTTAACAGTATAGAGCAGGCCGTTCTCACCGCCTACCACCAGATGGTCGCTGCTGCGTTCAAACAACGCCGTGCCGTCAAAGGCACCGTTGGTGGAATACTGATCCTGCTTATCCGTGCGGCGGCCGTTAAGGAAATAAAGTTCTTTCTGATCCAGCAGACTATAGATGTAGAAGCCGATGGGGCCTGTCTTGCCGCCCACCTTTGATATTCCTTGGCCGAAGGCAATGATCGGCTGGCCTTGCGGATCCACCGAAACGCTGCCCTTGAGCGGGTATCCCACATTAATGGGGTCGCGCGACATGACGCCATCGTCCAAATCAAGGAAATATACTTTGCCGTCCTGCCCGGAGAAAATGACTTCCTTGAGCGGAGAGACCTGTTTTTTTTCGTCCGTGATATTCATCGCCAGGCGCAGTTCCTTGGACCATTTGATGATTACAGGTTGTCCCGTCCAGCCCACACCGTACAATCTGCCGCTGTCGTCGGTGCGCATGTTGCCCAGTTCCGTCTGCCACGCAACGGACAATTGAGGGATTTGCACATCCACCGTGCCAAAGGCCGCGTTGCCGCGGAAATTGTCATTGCGGAAGGTGAAAACGCCGCCGTCATAAGTAGTGTAGGCTTCGGGCTGGGGCATGGCAAGCGCTTCTTCGCGCGCGAATTCCGATTGTTTCTTGCCCGACAGGAAAGCGGTATCCTTTATTTCAAGTTTTGAGGGGGCCGCGTCATCCGCCGCTTGCGCCGTCAGCAGGGGCATAGGCGTGAACGTGGCCGCGGGGGGTTCAGTCAGATCAACCGGCTCGATCGGCGCGATGGGCGCAATCGGCTCAACGGAAATGTCATCGGGCAGCTCACTCAATTGCGTCATGTCTGCTGCAGGCAATTCTTCTAACGGCACTTCCGTTTGCTGCGCCAAAATGGTAAACGGCACAGGAGTTTCCACCGGAGGCTGCGTAACGATCACGGGCGGCGTTTCAACTTGAGGCGACGCCGTTTGTACTGCAGCATTTGCGTTGGCGTCGGCCGTTATGCTTACAGGCGCTATAAAGGGTGGGGCGGTAAACACCGTATCCGGCGCTGATGTAAGTGCGTCGTCCATGATGACTCCGGCCGCAGCGTTATTGGCGCCAAGCTCCGGTGCGAACGTGGGTGTCGGAGCGTTCGTGGGAATGGCCGTGGGTGTGGGTGTCGGCGGGGGCGTCGGCGACGAAATGTTCAACTGAACGCTCTTGCCGCCGCTTATCCAGCTCTCGCCCTTCGACATGCTGCCGAATACCGGGCCTTCAAAGGGCTCATCAAATACGACGGTCACCGTCCACAGCGTATTGTCAGGCGGATTCTCCGCCATGGTAACGCCGGAGATGACGTTGCCGTTTTCGTCCCGCAGTCTTACGGAATCCACCGCTGTATCGGTGGTAAAGGTGAACACATTGCGCACGCCCGTTACGCCAAAGGGCGCGGCGGATTCAAACTTGATGAGGTTGGGTTGGGCGGTGTCAGCGATGCCAAGCACCTTGTCCACCACGCCGGCCAACGGCCTGCGGATGATACCCAAGACACCTTTATCATCCTTGGGAACAAGAAAATAAAGAACGGCAGAAATGGCGAGCAAGAGGATCAAAAGGATCAGCAGAACAAGCGGCCAACGCTTGCGCGGATAATCGTCGGGCTCGATGTCGCCGTTCGTTTGCGGCTGCAGCTGCGTTTGCGGGGGATACCGGTCAAAATCGTACACCAGGGGACCTTCACGGCGTGGCGGCAAACCGGATTGCGGCGGCTCATAAGCGTTGAGCGGCAGGGGTGCCCTGTCGGAGTCCGGCTGAAAGCTGGGCCTGCGTGTATCCTGCGGCACGGCGCCGGATTCACTTGAAGACTTGTGCTTATCCGAGCGGCGGCGGCGCGGCTGTTGGGAGTCGGGATATGGTCTATTTGTCAAACCCTTGCTCTCCTTTCGTTTGTCGGGAGGAAGTGTCAAAACGCGATCTTGCCCTCTATATAGTGCTTGAGTTCTTCTACCTTGACGCGCTCCTGCAACATGGTATCGCGGTCGCGCACAGTCACGGTCCCCTGTTCTTCGGTGTCAAAATCCACCGTGATGCACAGCGGCGTTCCGATCTCATCCTGGCGGCGATAACGCTTGCCGATGGAACCGGACTCGTCATAATCCACCATGAAATACCGGCTTAGCTCCCTGTGGATGGCCAGAGCGCTTTCCCCCAGCTTGTTCTTTTGCAGCGGCAGCACGCACGCCTTAAAGGGCGCCAGCGCGGGATGCAAATGCAGCACCACGCGGGTATCGTTTTCCAGCTGCTCTTCCTCGTAAGCGTTGGTCAGGAACGCCAGCGCCACGCGATCAGCGCCAAGGGACGGCTCCACCACGTAAGGAACAAAGCGCTCCTGCGTTACCGGATCCACGTATTCCATGTTTTCACCGCTAACGCGCTGGTGCGCGGTCAAGTCAAAATCGGTTCTGTTCGCGACGCCCCACAGTTCGCCCCACCCAAAGGGAAAGAGGAACTCAAAATCCGTGGTGGCCTTGGC
>LFTR01000073.1:0-24051 GCA_001513425.1 Clostridiales bacterium DTU024 | reverse complement strand
AAGCCAGTCGCGACAGAAAGCACGCCAATAATCAAACCATTGCATGTCGTCGCCGGGTTTGCAGAAAAACTCCAGCTCCATCTGCTCAAACTCGCGGGTCCTGAACGTAAAATTGCCGGGAGTTATTTCGTTGCGGAACGATTTCCCGATCTGCGCGATACCCATGGGCAGTTTGCGGCGCGTGGAACGCACCACATTCTTGAAATTCACAAAAATGCCCTGCGCCGTTTCGGGGCGCAAATACAGCTCGGTGGAATTGTCCTCCGTCACGCCTTGATGGGTCTTGAACATCAGGTTAAACTTGCGGATGCCGGTAAAATCCATTTTCCCGCAGGAGGGGCAAACGATGGCATTTGCCAAAACGTATGCTTCCAGCTGCTCATTGCTCATGCCGTCGGCCTGGACAGATTCACCTTTAGCTTTCGCCCAGTCTTCAATCAGCTGGTCCGCGCGGTAGCGCGTTTTGCACGCCCGGCAATCCATCAGGGGGTCATTAAATGTTCCCACATGCCCCGATGCCACCCAAACGTTGCTGTTCATCAGGATGGCGGCATCCAACCCTACGTTTGTTGGGGATTCCTGAACAAACTTCTTCCACCAGGCCTTTTTGATATTGTTCTTAAATTCCACGCCCAGCGGACCATAGTCCCACGTATTCGCCAGTCCCCCGTAGATCTCGCTCCCCGAAAAAATGAAGCCGCGCACTTTGCACAGCGCGACCAGTTTATCCATAGTGAGTTGCTCAGGCATTCACTTGATACCCCCTCTTTAACTGTCAAAAATCATTCTATCGTCATCAAGAGGCATTGTCAAGAAAAGCGGCCTGCCGCAATAGCAGACCGCCTGTAAAATCACGCTTTCGTTCAGCCTTGGCAGCTTTCATAGATACGAAGGACATCTTCCCAGCGCAGCTTCTTGAGGCCGCCCAGAGTATTTTCCTTCCCAAAGGCGAAGCGGGTGGCCTTTTGTGCCATAGTGGTCAACTGTTTATTGTCGATGCGCAGTTCCTTTAACGACTGCGGCAGGCCCATACGGCGATAGAAGCCCTGCAGGCGCAGAATGGCTTCCTCCACCAAATCTTCCTTATCGCGCAGGCCCTTGTCCACATGCATGACATTGACGGCGAACTGGACGAACATGTCGATATTGTCTTTATGCACATAGCGCATCCAGGCGGGCGTCAGCACAGCCAGGCCGGCGCCGTGTGCTACATCGTAAGCGGCGCTGAGCTCATGCTCCATGTCATGGCACGCCCAGTCTTCTTCCCTGCCCATGCCCAGCAAGCTATTGTGGGCAACCGTGCCGGCAAAGCCGATCTCCGCCCAAGCGTCGTAATCATGGGGATCCTCCATAAGCTTGGGCGCGTTGCTGATGATGGTGCGCAATGTGGCTTCCGCCAGGGCGTCAGTCAGGTCCACATGCGTGGTATTGGTAAAATAGCGTTCAAACACGTGGCTCATCATGTCCGCCACGCCGTTTGCGATCTGGTTCTTGGGCAGGGTAAAAAACAATTCCGGGTTCATCACGCTGATAAGCGGACGCAGATGCGGGCTGCCGTAACCGTACTTACGACCCTTTTCCTCATTTGTGATGACGGTGTCTCCGCTGGACTCGCTGCCCGCCGCAGGGATGGTCAGCACGATGGCAACAGGCAGAGCCTTATCGATTTTGAGGCCATTTGCGTAGACTTCCCACACATCTCCCTCATAATAAACGCCCATGGCGATAGCCTTGGCAGAGTCGATCACGCTGCCGCCGCCCACGGCCAAAACCAAGTCGACCTGCTCCTTTTTGCACAGCGCAATGCCTTCATGCACCAAGGACAAACGGGGATTGGGCACAACGCCGCCCAGTTCCACGAAAGAGACACCGTTTTCGTTAAGACTGCGCACGACCTGGTCGTACAGTCCCGACTTTTTGATGCTGCCGCCGCCATAGTGCAGCAGCACCTTTTTGGCGTGGGGCTTGATCAGCGCACCAATCTCCTTTTGCGTGTCGCGCCCAAAGACAATGCGCGCGGGGCTGTAAAATGTAAAATTGTTCATAGAGAACCTCCGTCCGTTTTTTTCTTGTTTAGCATACCATAAGGGGTCAAGAATTCAAAGCGGGGTCACATATCAATGAGGCGCTGCGCCGCGCTGACTTCGTCCGGCATAAAACACACCTGGCCCCCGCGGTTGCTTTCGGCGATAAAACTGCGCAGGCTTTGACTGATATCCCCCGAAAAATCACCCGCAATGGCCACTTTCATTCCGTAGGTGACAAACTTCTGCAGCACATCCCCCGCCAAACGGGTGCTAAGATCAAAGAACGCCGGGTTTATGTTCGATTGGTGGAGAATGACACGGTCACACCTTAAGTTATAGCTGATGTGCGCCAGTACATCCAGTGCAGATGACAAATCGTTGATGATGACGCTGCCGGGCAAAGCCACGGCCAGGCGATGACCGTTTCCTTCTATCACACTAAAAACCATTCTGCTCTTCCGTTAGGACATCCAATACTCCCCCGCCGAAACTGGACACACGAATGGCGCCATCCACGAAGGTATGATAGACATCGGCACCCTCTTCAGAGAATTTGCGGGGTATGCGCGCGCTCGCGATGCCATTGTGGGTGATGACGGCCACTTTGGGCGCTACGGCTGTGCGCCACGCTTTACCGCTGGACGTATCCGCGCCGTGATGGTTCACCTTGAACAGATCGGCCTTTAGGTCGCTGTTTTGTGAAAGCACGTCTTTTTCGCCCAGGCTGTACAGGTCGCCCGAAAACAACATACGGGTGCCCTTATATTCAAGCAACATCACCAGGCTTAAATCGTTGATGAACTGCGTGCCGCCTTCAGGGTACTTATCGTAATACACGATATCGCCGCCGGGATGAAGGATACGCACCGTTACTTCGTCGCCGAACAAGAATGTATCCCCGCGTTCAAGCAGGGTGAACGGCACAGAGTTGTTTTTCAAGGCTTTTTTGAAGGCTTGGGTATAGATCGTGTCGTACTCGACAAAACTGGCATACGCATTTTTGACCTCGTAGTTTTCGATGATTTGGGGCATGCCGCCCACATGGTCGATATGGGGATGCGACGCCACAAGGTAATCGATGGTCGAGACGCCCATCGCGTCAAGGGCCCTGAGAACATCGTCTGCCGCGTCCGGCGCTCCAGCGTCGATCACCATGATTTTGCCGTCCGGGGACGAGAGGATTGCGCAGTCTCCCGCCTTGTCGCCGCTGATAGAATCCAGATCCGGAAAGCGCACGGTTAGTTTTCCCGCGTCACCGCCGGTGTCCATGATGGCGTCGTATGTGCCGGCCAAGGCATAAGTGGGAAGCAGCAAAAGAAGAATAACGGCAATTATCGTTTTTTTCATAGCATCCACCCTATTTCATGGCCGCTTTGCTAAAGCCCGTCATGATGTACTTTTGCAAAAAGAGGAACAGCAGGACAATGGGTATGATGGACATGACCGCCCCTGCCATCATCTCGTTGTAGTTGGATGTTTCCATACCCGCAAACGTTTCGCGAAGGTAAACAATGCCAACAGCGATGGTGCGCCTGGCGTCGTTGGTGGTGATCATTTTGGGCCAGAAATAACTGTTCCAGCCGTTGATGAAAGAGATGATGCTTACGGTGATCATAGTGGGTGCGCACATGGGGATCAGCACATGGATGATTGCCCCCACGCGCCCCATACCGTCCACTTTGCCCGCATCCAGGTAACTGTCATCTACCGCCAGGAAATTTTGCCTGAGCATAAAGACAAAGTACGCGGATACCAGACTGGGTACAATAAGGCCGGCAAATGTGTTCATCCAGTTGAGTCTGGAAATGAGAACATAAATGGGGACGAATGTTACCTGCAAGGGAATCATCAGTGCGCCCAGCACCAGCACAAACAATACGTTTTTGCCTGCAAAGCGGCCTTTGCTAAATCCGTAGGCAGCAAATGTGCCCAGGCCGACTTCCCCCAGCATAATGAAGAAAGTGCTGACAATGGTGTTAAAGAAGTAGAGCGCGAAGGGCGCTTTTTGCAGCACGTTGGGATAATTGCTGAACACAAATTCATTGGGCCACAGCGTAGGAACCGGCAGCAGGAGTTCCTGACTGGTCTTGAAAGAAGAGATCACCATCCAGTAGATGGGAAACAGTATCAGCAGGGTATGGGAAATGGCCGCGGCGTATTGCAGTACCACGCTCAAGCTTTTGGCAGTCTGCTGCGCGCGGGTTGACTTTGCCACCTTGGGCGACACGAACCTGAGCCACAACATACCAGCCAGCGCAATGCCCAGCGCAATAAGGCCGCCTGCCAGGAGCGACTGCCTGGCGTTGGCAAGAGCGGGGATGGATTGCCTTATTTCATACGCCACCATTTCGTCAGTAACCCTTGCCATGGCGGCATCATATTGAACATGCCCTATGAGGCTCAGTGACAGCGCGATAACAGCCAGAACGAGCAGCGCGATGAGCATATCGAACCAGCCGGACTGCCGCATCGTACGAAAAGCGTGTTTATTCATGCGAAACCTCCCTCACGAGTCATAGCTGACGCGATTGACGGAATAACGCATCGTCGCAGCTGTGGCAAGGAGCAAAATAACAAAGAACACAAGGGAAATGGCGGCTGCTCTGTCCACACGGAAATCACGGAATGCCGTATTGTAGACCCACTGCACCATCACATTGGTGGCACGTCCGGGGCCGCCGCCCGTCATAACGTCCACGGACATGAAGACCTTCATGGACGCGATAAACGTAGTGATCAGCAAAAACAGCGTGGTGGGTGCCAGCATGGGCAGCGTAATGAAGCGGAACCTTTGCGGGCCGTCCGCGCCGTCAATTTCCGCCGCCTCGTAATAATCCTGAGGGATGCCCTTCATGGCAGACAGGTAGATCATCATCCCGTACCCCGTCACCCGCCAGAATGTCAGGAACAGTACGCCGGTCAGCGCGGTGCTTTCAGACAGCAGCCAGTCGGGGCCCTGCCCGCCAAACAAAGCAATAACATGATTGAGTATGCCGTAGCGGCCGTTCAAAATCCAGATAAAAACTATGGCGCTGGTAGAAACGCCGATATAACGCGGCATGAAAACAAACGTACGCAAGACGGTAAACCCTCTGCTCATGCGGTCAAACAGCATGGCCAGCAGCATGCCGCCTGCCAGAGTAAAAATGATTTCCCAAATGGTATAGGTAACGGTGATGCGCAGCGATTCCACCAGATACTTGAACCCGCTGCCCGCAAACAGCCATGTGTAGTTTTTGAGGCCCACGTACCCATAGTCATCCCGGATCAGGTTCCAATTGGTAAAGCTGATGCGAAGCAAATCGACCATGGGATAATAGACAAAAATGAGAAAAAACGCGACAACCGGCACCACGCAGGCAAAGTCCTTGAACCGCTCCCAGGGCTGAGTGAGCAGCATGATGGCGATGTAGATCATCAATCCGCCAAATATCATCAAGATAACGGCAGTATTCATCATGGTGCTCAATACACCCATGGTGCCCGTCAGGCCTACGCCTTCGCTTTGCGCCACTTTCCTGGCGTCCATAACGCTCTGCCTGATTTCGGGAAGATCAAACCAGGAAGACTGCAGATCGCCCGCCAAATACCCGTATAGCCCCGCCGCAAAAACGACAAGGCCAATGATGATCAAAAGCGCCGCGACTGTCTTTTTGCCGGCACCGGGTCTCATAGCATGCTTTGGGTAAAACTTAATATCAGCCCCTGTGGCTGTCATGGTTCACTCCCCCTTTAGGATAGCAGTGGCTCAAAACGCCGGGAGGAAAGCGGACCTTTCCTCCCGGCTGCTTTTACGCGTTCAAGTATTTATTGATCTTCCAGAAGTTCTGTGATCTCATCCGCCACAGAGTTGAGTGTGTCCTCAACAGGTGCGCCTTCGACAAGGATCTTCGCCAGAGAATCGCGCCAGAGGTTCGCCGCAGTATTATACACGGGCGCCTGGTGGCGGGGATTGATCCAGCTGCTCATGGAGACCACGCTTTGCATCGCGGGCTTGCGGCTGAGATACTCCGCATATTCGGGTGTATCCATAACGGACTGCCTGGTGGGGAAGTAGCCGGTCTTGTCAGCCCAGTAGAGGTTGATTTCGGGGCTGGTCATGAAGCTCATCAGCTGCCAGGCCGCGTTCTTTTGTGCCTGGGAAGCCTTGGCGGGGATCAGCACGACGGCGCCGCCCACTTCGCTCGTGAAGGTCTCACCGTCGTTGCCGCCGGGAAGCCATGCCATGCCAACTTCAAACTTATCACCCACTTGCTCGACATAGGTGTCATACAGGGACGAGGTATGGAAAACGCTCACCGCGTTGCCGTCCCAGAAAGACTGACGCATGTCGGCGGAAGCGCCGGTACCGTAGGCAAAGTAGGCGTAGCCTTTGTCGATCCATTCCTTAAGCTGCTGCGTGATGGCAACGGCGGCTTCGCCATTGACGTCAGTGGCGGTGGCGTCGGCATTGACGACTTCCACACCGTTGTTCTTGTAGAGCATTTCGAAGTACCAATAGTCCCATCCGGCAAAGACGGTACCGTAACGCTTGGTGGTGCCATCGGCGTTGAAGACGGTGGCCTTTTCCAGGAAAGCGCCCATTTCGTCCAAAGTCTTGGGAAGCTCCAGGCCTTCCGCGTCGGTAACGGTCTTGTTGTAATACAGAACTTGGGTAGAGATCAGATAGGGAAGGCTGATCTGCTCGCCTGCGTAGCTGGAGGAGGCGATGAGGCCTTCGCCAAAGTCCGCCACATCATAACCTGATGCCGCAATGTAGGGGTCCAGCACTTCGCAAATGCCGCTTTCCCCATAGATAGCGGGATAGGAGGTGTTGGAAGTGCAAATAGCGGGTACGTCATTGGCTGCGATAGCAGAAATAAGACGCTCATTCATGTCGGTATAGCTGCCAACATAAACAGGTTCCACAGTGACAAGCGGCTGTACTTTTTTGAACTCGTCAAACATGTACTGAAGGTTCTCCGCGAACTTTTCCTCATGGGTATGCCAGAACTGAATGGTAATAGGTTCAGTAACGGCATATTTGTCCTGTTCAGCCACCACAGACGCCATGGACATCAGCACCAGTGCGGCCAACATTACGCATACTAATTTTTTCATACGAAAGCTCTCCTTTTTTTTATTGACTTGACCAATGGAAGTCTAACACAAGTGCAGGCATTTATGCAAGGACATGGGGATCGATCAGGCGCAAAGCCGCAGCGGCGCGTGATCCGTCCGGCTCAATTACAGTGCATAGAGCACCTGTTTGGTATACATTTTTGCCCCTTAAAACTGTTGATCAGACCATGCCAAACGCCATTGCAGCCATAGGAAAATGGTTTCGGGGATGGATGGCTTCATATCCCTTTTTCCCCGCGGATCCGCCCCGCTGTATCCGCAAAGGTTTTGGGACTCGTAAAACCAAAAAGCTATGAATGCACTTCCAGCTTAATAGGCGCTTTGCCCACCAATTCCACGCTGCGGGCGTCAGGCTGGGAGCCGCCTACGTAGAGGACGGCGGAAGATGCCTGCACCCTTTGGCCCTCGTTGTTTATCAGGGTAAACAGCTCTTGGTCAAGGGGGATATCTATCCGCTGCCCTTCCCCCGCTTTTAGCTTTACGCGTGCAAAGCCCGCCAGGCGCGGGTTATATGGCGCGAAGGGGGATCGCGCCATAACATACACCTGCGCAATCTCTTCGGCGTCCGGGCCGGATTCATTTTGAACCAAAACCGATACGGCGCCGTTTTCGAATACCGCTCCGCTATATTTGAACCGTGCGTAGCTCATGCCAAAGCCGAACGGATACAGAGCCTGCTTTTCGTGGTAGCGGTAGGTGCGGTTCTTCATGCTGTAATCGGTAAATTCAGGCAAATCATCTTCATTGCGGTAAAAGGTGATCGGCAGTTTGCCGGAGGGTGAAACCTTGCCAAGCAGAATCTCCGCCAGCGCGATACCGCCGGACTGACCCGGATAGCCCGCCCAAAGGATCGCGTTGCCCGCGCGCACATCCAGTGCGCTGCCGGAAGATACCACCGTCACCAGCTTTTTGGCGTGTTTCTGCATAGCTTCCACCAGCGGGCGCTGACTCAGTGGCAAAAGTATGTCCGCCTTGTCACCGGAGAAATAGGCATTGCCGCGATCGCCTTCTTCGCCTTCCAGCGTGGCGTCCAAGCCGACGCAGAGGATAGTAACATCGGCCCTCTGCGCCAAAGCGACGGCCTCCTGCAGGCGGTCATTGGGATATTGTGAAAGTATGCTGTCGCGGTCTTTGTTGATCTTGGCGCCTTGCGCGTAAATCACGCGCGCCCGACCGGCAAAAGCCTGGCGGATGCCCTCAAGGAATGTGGTATAGCGCGAAGAAATGCCGTTGTAGTTGCCCTCAAGCACCGCCTGACTGTCTGCCACCGGGCCGATAATGGCTACGATGCCGATTCCGTCCGCATCAAGCGGCAAAATGCCGTCGTTCTTTAGGAGCACCATGCCGCATCTGGCAGCGTTGAGCGCCTGAGCCGCGTGGGCATCGCTATCGTTTTCCAACGGGCTGATGCTGTTGTAGACGCATTCCGCGTCAAACAAACCCAAAAGGTAACGGGCGGTAAACAGGCGCACCGCGGCGCGGCGGATCATGCCTTCGTCGATCAAGCCCTCATTGAGGGCAATGAGCAGATGAAGGTAGGTATTGCCGCAGTTGAGGTCGCAACCGTGTCGGATAGCGAGTGCCGCGCTTTGGGGCGCGGTAGCCGTCACCTTATGATGCTCATGGAAATCCTTGATGGCCCAGCAATCGCTGACAAAGTGGCCCTCAAATCCCCATTCGCCGCGCAAGATGTCCTCCATGAGTGTTTTGCTGCCGCAGGCGGGTTCGCCGTTGAAACGATTATAGGCGCCCATGACGGCTTCCACCCCCGCCTCCTTCACCAGCGCCTCAAAGGCAGGCAGATAGGTCTCCCGCAAGTCCTTAGGACTGACCACAGCATCAAATTCATGGCGCAGATTCTCGGGGCCGGAGTGCACGGCATAGTGCTTGGCGCAGGCCGCGGCCTTCATGTACCCGCCCTCGCCGCCCTGCAGACCCCTCACAAAAGCAACGCCCAAGCGTGATGTCAGGTAGGGGTCCTCTCCATAAGTCTCTTGGCCTCGCCCCCACCTGGGATCGCGGAAAATATTGATATTGGGGCTCCAGAAAGTGATGCCCTTATGGATATCGCGGTCGCCCAAGCGGGAGGTCATGTTGAATTTGGCGCGTCCCTCAGTGGCAATGGTATCGGCGATTTCTTCCAGCCTTGCAGGATCAAAAGCCGCCGCCAGACTGATGGCCTGCGGAAAAACTGTGGCTGTGCCCGCATGCGCAACACCATGCAGGGCTTCGTTCCACCAGTTGTACTCGGGAATGTCAAGGCGCGGGATCGCTGGCGCGTCATAACGCAGCTGGGAAGCCATTTCGTCCACCGTCAATTTCGCGACAAGCCGCTCCGCAGCCTCTTTGGCTTGCATTCTATCCATAGCCTCTCCTTACTTAAAGGCCAACCGGCACCAATGGGCACGCGGGCGGCATCGGCGCCGGCTGGCGCGTTCTTATAACCAATGGGTTCGATCAGCCTTGGAACAAGATATTGTTGACAACACCCTCCAGGTATTCCTGCCGGCCGCTGCCGGGCAGGTCGGGGCGGCCCATCTCATCGGCGCGCTTGGCCAATTGCTCCAGCGTGGCAGCCCCTGTGCGGATCTGACGGCCCAAGTCGCTCTCAAAACCGGCATAGCGCTCCTTAACAAAGCCGTCCAAACGCCCGTCCTCAATAAGCTGAGCGGCTTTGATCAGCCCCAGCGCAAAGCTGTCCATGCCCAGGATGTGGGCTTCAAAAAGATCCGCCGCCGTGTAGCTGGCGCGGCGCGGTTTGGCATCAAAGTTGAGCCCGACCTTTAGGCCGCCCGCCTTAAGGATCTCGTACATACACAGCGTGGTGTCGTAAACATTGTTGGGGAACTCATCAGTGTCCCAGCCCAGCAGCAGATCACCGGTATTTGCGTCCACTGAGCCCAGCATGCCGTTGATGGCGGAGACCCTGAGGTCATGCTGGAAGGTATGCCCCGCCAGCGTCGCGTGATTGGCCTCGATATTCATCATGAAGTCTTTATCCAGGCCGTACTGGCGCACAAAGCCGATGGCTGTGGCAGCGTCATAGTCGTACTGGTGCTTCATGGGCTCCTTGGGCTTGGGCTCAATGAGGAAAGTGCCTTTGAAACCGATCTTGCGGCCATAGTCCACTGCCATATGCATCAGATTCGCGATATTCTCCTGCTCGAACTTCATGTCGGTGTTAAGCAGCGTTTCATACCCTTCGCGTCCGCCCCAAAACACATAGCCCTTGCCGCCCATTTTGACGGTAAGATCGAGCGCTTTTTTGATCTGAGCAGCCGCGAAACAATAAACGTCCACGCTGTTGGAGGAGCCCGCTCCGTTCATGAAGCGGGGGTTGGAAAACATGTTTGCAGTGCCCCACAGGCACTGAATGTCGGTTTCCTTCATTTTGATCAGCATGTAATCGGTGATCTCATCCAGCCGGCGGTTGGTTTCCTTGATGTCGTCAGCTTCAGGCACCAAATCCACATCGTGAAAGCAGAAGTTGCGGATCCCCAGCTTCTTCATCAGTTCAAAGCCTGCATCCACCTTGGCTTTTGCGTGTTCCATGGTACCCGGCTTCGCGCCGAAGCTCTTGTCTGCGGTACCGGGGCCAAACATGTCAGTGCCGGTGGCTACCAGCGTGTGCCACCACGCCATCGCAAAGGGCAGGTGCTCCTTCATGGGCTTTCCCATGATGACGCGTTCCGCGTCGTAGTACTTGAAAGCCAGGGCATTCTTGGACTGCGGACCTTCATAGGGAATGCTGCTGATAGAACCAAATACCTCGTTCATTTTTTCCTCCGTTATTAATTGTATTTTGCGGATTATTCCCGTGGATCGCTCGCGGCACGGCGCTCGATCCGGACGATCTTGGATCTGCGCATTCCTAACCGGCTCGCCGCGTGAATATTCTGTCTTCACGTCCGGCCGCTATCCGCTGCGCGCCGACTTCTCGTAATTGATGGCCTTCCGTCTGCCCGACACTGTCCGGGATGGTTTCCCCTTAACCTCCTACAGCGTCACGGCGATGGATTCGCCGCTTGCTTTCGCCAGTTCAAAAAAGGTTTGTTCCCCGCCGCAAGACAGTTCATACTTGCCGCGTATACCGCTGAGACTGATTCGGCCCTCACTGTCCGTGTAACCCTTGATATCGCTTGAAAACTCATAGTTGACAAGCCTGCTGAGGATTTCGTAGGCAGGCTTTTTTGAGTTGTCCTCCCGCAGGAGACCTGAGGGTGCATGCAGCCACTGTCCGTCCGCCGCGTCCCAGTTGGTGATTGCTTCAACCAGCGGGTGAGCGAAGAGGATCGTATACATCTCCTCCATTTCACGGGCTTGACGCTCCTCTCCGGGCACTGTGGAAGGCCAGGAGGGTACGACCCAGTCATTGAGGTCGGTAATGTGAGGAGGCATCAGCTCGCCCGAGATAAGCGAGTTCTCAGTAAAGTGCAGCGGCAGGCCAAAGCGCGAAAAACGGCCCAGCACGTCCTCCAGCTTGTTGCGACCCCAATACCCCTGGTGTTGATGAGACTGTATGCCGATAACGTCGATAGGGATGTCAGCCGCCAAACACTCCTCCACCAGGTTCCCGTAATCCTCGGATGTATCAAAATCGTTGAGGATGAGCGTCGCGCCCGGGTTCGCCTCGCGGGCCTGAGAAAACACCTTTTTTACAATGCCAACACGCCCCAATTCGCGGGCGAGGCGGGTGACAGCGTTGTCGTACCTGTCAAACACCGGCATAATCACAACCTCATTGATCACGTCCCATGTATCGATCATACCGCTAAAATCGCTTACCTCGCGAGTGATGCGCGCCAGCTGTTTTGAAAGGATCTCGACATTATCGTACTTCATCAGCCAATCCGCGCACACCGTATGCCAGCACAGCGGGTGTCCTTTGAGCGTCACGCCGCGTTGGCTAAGCCAACGGGCACCCGCCATCAACTGCTCCGTTTGCGGTTTGCCTTCCTCTTTTTCAAAACGCCCCCAGTAAAAGGGCAAGGTGGCGTAATTGAAAATCGCCATCATCCTGGAAAGCCTCTCTTCCACAAACGCTTGCCGCTGTACGTCCAGGAGGCCTGAAGCAGCGTCCAGCGCGTCAAAAGCGCCAAAACCGAAGAGAAACTTGTGTTTCACCAGCCGGGCTCTGAATTCTTGATTGGCCAAAGGCGACCCGTCAGGCCGCCTAAGGGTGAGGGTGCAGGAAGATCTCCTGTGTTCAAAATCGTGACCTGACATAATGTGCTCCCTTTGTCAGCCCTTGATGCTGCCTACGCTCAAGCCGACCACGAAGTAGCGCTGCAGGAAGGGGTAGATGGCCATGATGGGCGCCGCGGACACCACAGTGATCGCCGCACGGATGGTCACGGGGGTAGTTAGCGTGGTGTTCGCCGCCGCATCGGCGGTGGTCATGGCCGCATTGGCGCTGTTGGTGGTGGTGGCGAGTTTCATCTTCAAAAGATATTGCAGGGTGTGCAGGCGCACCTTGCCTGCATTGTAGAGATGCGTGTCAAACCAGCTGTTCCAGGCAC
The DNA here is from genome assembly GCA_001513425.1 of Clostridiales bacterium DTU024. Lineage (GTDB taxonomy): Bacteria > Bacillota > Clostridia > Christensenellales > Aristaeellaceae > DTU024. Next base: position 11,384 of record LFTR01000073.1, on the reverse strand, counting down.
CTACGGCGACGAACAATGCGATGGTCGCGACGACAGGCAGCGTCAGCGGAAAAATAATGCGCCAGAACAGGTAAAAATCGCCCGCCCCATCGATACGCGCGGACTCGACCAAGGCATCCGGCAAGCCGATGATATAGGTACGCATGACGATCATGTTAAAGCACGAGAACAACGTGGGGATGATATACACCCAGAAGGTCTTGCTTAGACCCAGCGTACGCTGAATGAGCAGGTAGTTGGGGATCAGCCCTGCATTGACGTACATCGTGATGACCAAGGCCGTCGTAATAAACTTGCGCAGCACGTACTCGCGCCTGCTCAGCGCAAAAGAGAGCATCGAGGTGAGGACGACGTTAAGCACAGTCTGTATGAAGGTGCGCGAGATGGTAATAAAGAACGCGTTGTAGATGATCTCGTCCTGGAAGATCGTCTCGTAGCTCTTCATGCTGAACACTCGCGGCCACAGGCCGATCCCGCCGCGCAACGCGTCGGTGCCGTCGTTAAAGGAGAGAGCAACCGTGTTAAGCACGGGGTACAGTGTGAAGACCATCAGCAGGATCATTCCGGCCGCGTTAACATAGGGGAAAATGGAGCGGCGGTGCAGGCCATTCCCTTTTTTGCGTACAAGGGCTCTGTCGGTCATTGCTTGATCCTCCTCATAAAAGTGTGTCTTCGCCCAGGCGTTTGGCGGCAAAGTTCGCACTGGTCATCAGGGCGATGGACACGACGCTTTTGAAGATCCCCGCGGCGATGGCGCGGCTGTATTGGCCCTTGGTGATGCCGTACTTGAGCGCAAATATGTCAATGGTCTGCGACCAGTCCATCACGATATTCTGTCCCATCAGGTACTGGATCTCAAAACCGGCCTCCATGAGGTAACCTATGTTCATGATCAGCAATACCATGAATGTGCTGCGGATGCCGGGCAGGGAGATGTAGCGCATCTTTTTGAACCGGCCCGCGCCATCCATTTCGGCCGCCTCATACAGAGCGGGGTCGATAGCACTCATCGCCGCTAAGTAGATGATGGAGTTCCAGCCGCATTCCTTCCAGACGTGGATGAATCCGACCAACCACCAGAAATAGCGTCCCTCGCCCAAGAAAAACACGGGCCTGTCGATCAAGCGCAGCGATAGAAGCAGTTGGTTGACTGCGCCTGTGCTGTTAAGCATGGTTTGCGCGATGCCCACCACAATGACCCAGCTTAAAAAGTGGGGCAGGTAAGTGACCGTCTGCACGGTACGCTTGAAGCGCAGGGTCCTGATCTCATGCAGGAAGAGCGCAAGCAGGATGGGGAACACAAACCCAAATACCAGATTGATTCCCGCCATTGCGAATGTGTTACGGACCGCGCGGAGAAACTCGGGCCTGGAAAACAGCCACTGGAAGTTCTTAAGGCCGACCCACTCGTTTTGGAAAAGCGGCAGCGCCGGTTTGTAATCCATAAACGCGGTGATCCAGCCCCACAACGGAAAATAGTTGAACAGGCCTATGTATAGCAGCATCGGCACGCTCATCAGCGCCAGCTGCCGCTGCTGCCAGAGCGTCCTCCAAAAGAAATTCTTTTTTAGGGACGCCCCATTCATATGCGTACGGCCGGTAGTCGCTTTTGCTCTTCGCACGGGTTCAAACCTCGCTTGGTTACGTTTTCACAGTTGGGAATCAGCCGACTTCACCTTCCGGCCTGCCGAGAAATAAAAGGAAACGGCGGGAGGGAGAACCTCCCGCCGCCCGGGATAAGATGGTTACTCTCCGGTAACCTTCTCAACCAATTCGAGAATAGATTCCTGCATGAAATCCACAAAGTCGCTGACCGGAACAGCTTCTGCGGCGGCGACGTACTCGTCCCAAGTTGCGTCAAACGCTTCCGGCGCGGCCATGATAACCTGCGGCAGCATCTTGCGTTGGACGTCCTGGTAGCCAATCTTGGCGTCGTTAGCGTCCTGGTCCACAGTCACGTCGATCTGCCACGCTTCGCCGAAGGGCGCCAGCGCGATCGGGTCGTTGAAGAAGTCCAGCGGACGCTGCATGCCATAAGCCGCAAGGAACTCCTTGTCATAATCGTTCATCTGCAGATAGTAGCACTCCGGCTGCACCATCGGGTCCCACTTGTTGCCGTCGTCCATTTCGCCCTGCCTTTTGGGCATGGAGTTGGTCAGCACGTAAGCGCTGTTCTTGTTTCTCCACACCATGTTGGCAGCGTTCTGGATCTGGTCATAGGTGCGCAGGAAGCGGCCATTCTCCATATAGAAGTCTTCGTCTTCGATGCCCCACCAAATGAGTTTCTGCCACTCGTCGCTGAGCATCTTTTCCATGAACTGAACCAGACGCTCGGGATCCTCGGCGTTGACGCTGATACCGAAGCCGCGGTTGACGTTGATAACACTACCGTTGAGGTAATGCTCCTCAACTTCCTTGCCGGCTTGTTCGGCGCTGTACACAATGGGCAGACCCTGGTAGGTGCTGTCGAACATTTCGGCGGCCCTGAGCGCGTCGTTTCCGTTTTGGAAGTTCCAGTACTGATCAAACATACCCACTACCGTGCCGCTGGAGATCTTGGCGAGGTACTGGTCATAGTTCATAACGAACGTATCCTGGGAAATGAGCCCCTTATGGAACATTTCGTTGAGTTTTTTGTAGTAGTGCTTGGCATAGTCCTGAATGCCGTAGGCTTCAGTTTTGTAGTTGTTATCGATGTCCACAATGACGTCGCCGTCATTGGGGCGGCCCATCAGGTGTTGAACGGGATTAAACAGGCAGAACGCGCGCCAGTCTTCACACAGGATAGCGAAACCCTCGTTCTTCTGACCCTTGTCATTGGTCGGATTGGCGACCACATAGCGCTCAACCAAGTCAAAGTACTCATCCATGGTTTTGATGACGGGATAGTTGTCCCACGCGAGTACCTTTTTCTGGATGAAGAAGGACGGGCCGTTGACGTAGTTCATGGGGTAATCTTCAGTGTTGTAATACCGTCCGTAGTTGGGGACGATGAACAGGCGACCCTCGTCATCCAGCAAGCGTTTCAGGTAGGGCTCGACGTGGGTGTAGAGGTTGGGGGTCTTTTCTTCGCTGATGTAGTCCATCAAGTTGACAAACGCGCCTGCCGTGATAAGCGTCTCGGCATAGTTTCCACCATCCATCAGGTCGGCGTAATCCTGTCCCGCGATCTTAACGCCCAGGGTCTCCTGCAGATCGCCCGCGAGAAACTCAAACTCGAACTTCAAGCCGAATTCTTCCTCGATCATCTTGAAGACCTTATTGTCGCTGGTGGGCTGATCACGGGGTTCGCCCACGAACACCGTGACGGTGACGGGTTCCTCGGCCATCGCCGAAAGGGGAAGCATTGGCAGCACCATAGCCGCCATCATTAGGAGCAGAAACATCCGAAGCAGGGTTTTCCTCATATTTTCCTCCTTATTATTTGGGCTTATCCCGCGCCCATCGATTCGTCGCCACAAAACGCGTCGTTATCTGTGGCTATCGTTCTACTGAGACTATAGCATAGCGTGCGCCGATTCGTTGGTTTAATTTATCTATTATTTTGGATTAATTTAACATCTTGTTATTTCAGGTTAGTGAATGGACATATATGCAGGTCAGCTCACACATCGGGATGGGCGGCAACCCACTCAAAGAGGTAGTCGCGGCTCTCCGATTCATCAAGAAAGCGCTGTACGGCGCTTTCATCCTGTTCACTGTCGATTTGGACCGAATCGCCATGCGGGAAGAGATCGCGGTACTCCTGCGCCAAGCAGCCGTGCATTTGTGTGAAGATACGGTTAAGATAACGCATATCGGAAAAACCGCTGCTGTAGGCGATATCTGCCAGCCTCATATTCGTCCTTTCAAGCAGCAGGCGCGCCCGCCTGTACCGCAGCATCGTCAGATACTCCTGAAAACTCATGCCAAGCTGAGTGGCAAAGTAGCGGGAGAGATAGTGGAGCGAGAGGCCCTCCATCTCGCACAGGTCTTTGAGCAGCAGTTTGTCTGTGTAGTTGACTTCGATGTAGTTGATGATCCGTCCAAGGCGCAGGGTATTGGCGCGCTTTGTTTCCTTTTGCTTCTCAGTTAGGTAGTGCCAGGGCACCCGGCTCAGGAGTATCTCCATGAGGATGTTGATCTGGGCCGCGCAGCGCAGCTCGTAATAGAGCTCTTTCTCAAGATAGGTACGGGCGAGGGAAATATAATGACGCATCAGCCGCTCGCTCCGGTCGCCCAGGCACTTGTCAATTGCGATGACGTCAAACTCCACGTTGGACATCTGCGGATAAAAGCGTGCCCAAAAGCTGGGAGAAACTTGAAGCGGAAGGATACGCACCGGGGCGTCTCCCAGCGCGTGCATCTCATGGGGGCAGCGGGGGTTGAGCAGCGCAAAATCCCCCTCACGCAGACGGTAGGATTCTCTCTGGCAAACGATGTCCATTTCCCCTTGGAACACGCGGAACAGTTCAAACTCCTTATGCATGTGCATATTGCGAAAAGCTATGTCCACAAAGAACAACTGGACATCAGTGATAACATTGTGATTGACAAATTCAAACTCGCGCTTGTTCATATACACCCCTAAAAAGGCTTTAGAATTCCCTCAAAAGTATTATGGCATGACCGCGCACAAAACACAAAGGCAGATTGGATTCTTCATACGACAGCGAGGGCTTGCCCGATACGGGTTGCCTGCTTCTGCCGGGTTTGCAAGTATGTTGAAGACTCTTCCGCTATGTTTCTGTAGCGCTGAAACATCTCCAAAATGATACTACGGCGTCTTGAGCCGGCTTTCCAAATCGAGCCGCTTCTTGTTGTAGGCGATGAGGTATTCCCCCGTTTCACCAAAGGGGTGTGCCATATCCGCTCCCCTGAACCATTGATAGGGTCGGTCTTGATCGCGATCCCCCTCAAGCAGCCCGGTGACGCCCGCCAACAGTTCATCCGCGATCGCGGCATTTTCCAATCCTTTGCCGTGGCCGGTCAAGATAAAATCAAATTGGGAGCGGCAGTTTTGGAGCAAGTTAACAAGGGACTCCTTGAGCACCTTTATCGGGAGCGATTCCTCCAGTTGCATCCACAAATGGCCGTTGACCGCGTCTCCCGTGAACAAAATGCGATGCTCTCTTAATAACAGGCCAACGCTGCCGGCAGTATGGCCGGGCAGCGGGATCACTTCCAGCGTGACGCCGCCAAGATCGAAGACCTCGTTTTCCTCAAGAGGAACAAGATGGCAGGGTTTCAGGCCATGACGTTTCAGCTCCTTTGCAGGCGGGAGCATAAAATGCTCATCATGGAGCTTGAAGTCCGCCGGGTGCAAATGGGCTTCTTCAAAATAGACATTGCCGTAAATGTGGTCAATATGACCGTGAGTGTTCACTACAGTGACGGGCAACAGGGTCAGTTCCCCGATGATGTCCCTAAGGTTCTCGCGTCCGTTGACGGTATCGATCAGCAGCGCGCGTTTTTTCCCTGTCACAAGATAGCAGGTGGAGTCTCCCGCGTCATCGATGAGAATAATATTGTCGTTGATGCGGGCGATTTTTGCTCTTGAAGCCATTTTATTCATCCTTTCTGTTGTAACGTGTGCTGCTTGCTTGAATGAAGTGCCGATATCTGCGAGGTCCCATAGGGGATACCTCCCGGGAAGGAATGCGCCCCGCCGCGCTTAACCTTTTAGGCCGCCAAGCATGATCCCCTTTATGAAGTATTTCTGCACAAAGGGATACATCAACATAACCGGCAGCGTTGAAGCGACTATCGTCGAATACTTTAGAATTTCCGCTATGCTTTGCTTGGCTTCAGCGTATTTGGAGTCAAAATTGAAATCGGCGGAGATTCTGCTCTCTATGAGAATGTCGCGCAATACGACTTGCAGCGGCTTCATTTTCGTGTCGGACAAGTACAGCATCGCGTCGAAAAAAGCATTCCAATGCCCAACGGCATAAAAGAGAAAATTAACGGCGATTATGGGCGTTGACAAAGGTATTGCGACCTGCGTCAGGAATTTGACATCGGTGCATCCATCCAGTCTCGCGGCTTCAAGAAAGGAGTCCGGTATATTGGATTGGAAATATGTTCTGGTGATAATAACGTTATAGACGGACAGCGCGCCTGGAAGCACCATCACCCAAAAATTGTTGAAAAGATTCAAATTTCGAATAAGCATATATGAAGGGATCATGCCTCCGCTGAAATACATAGTAAACGCAAAGAAAACAATAAACAGCCCCCGCCCGCGAAAATCTTTCCTTGAAAGGGGGTATGCCGCCATGATGGTCAATGTGACATTGACAAATGTACCAACAATTGTGTACATGATGCTGTTTTTGTATCCCACCCAAATTGGTGTGTACCGAGACAATTCTCTGTATCCGTCCAGCGAAAAATCAACAGGGAATATGGCGACGCGTCCGGCACCGATAGCCTTGGGGTCGCTAAAAGAGCTGCTAAGCACATTTAGCAGCGGATAAAGAGTCACAAGCAGCAAAAAGAACAGCAAAGTGTTGCTGACAACTGTATACACCTTATCTCCCTTAGACAAGGATCCAAATCTCAATAGTCGCTCCTATCCTTTCTATCACCATAGGCTTGTTTCGCTCGCTTTCTTGGCTGTGGTGTTGACGATAACCAGCAAAACTACATTGACCACAGAATTGAACAGCCCGATAGCCGTGGCATATGAATAGTCTGGAAACTGTGACATAATGCCCATTTTGTATACATAGGTCGATATAACTTCGGAGGTAGTCAGATTCAACTGATTCTGCATCAGAAATACCTTTTCAAAGCCAACGTTCATTAAGCTGCCTATGCGCAAGATCAGCAGGATAATGATAGACGGCATAATGGCAGGCAGATCGATATGGCGCGTCCTTTGCACGATGGATGCGCCATCGATTTGAGCAGCCTGATGAAGCTCAACATCCACTGAGGAGAGTGCTGCCAAATAGATGATGGAACCCCATCCCGCATTTTGCCAAACCCCGGAAAGCGTATAGACAGGGCGAAAATAACCTGCTTTGCCCAGATAGGAAACGGCCGGTACGCCAAAGTGCTGAAATAATAGGTTAAGTGCTCCCATCCTGGGATGCAGCAGCTGCGTCAACATACCGACGATGACCACGGTGGAAATGAAATGCGGTGCGTACGTCACGGTTTGAACGAAAGACTTGTATTTCTTGTGCGCCACATTATTAAGTGCCAATGCCAATAGAATGGGCACAGGAAAACCGATAATTGAATCCCACAAAGCCAGCATTAACGTATTGGAAACCATCTGGAAAAACTTCGGTTGTTCGATAAACCTGACAAAGTGCTTCAAACCCACCCACGTTGAACCCCATATCCCGGCGGTGGGGTCAAAATCCTTGAAAGCGATCAGTGCGCCATACATTGGCTGGTACTTAAATATGAGTATATAGGCAACCGGCAGCATCATGAGAAGGTAAAGCTGTCGGCCACGATCTACGTCCAAAAGGAGCTGGCGTAATTTGCTTTTCTTAGGCAAACCAGGGCCTGCATGGAACTTCATCACGCCAATCATCCCTTTCATTTTCGTTAAAACCTTATTGGAAAACGCCCTCGACAGACGCTGCATTCGGTGCCTGCCGAGGGTCTTTCGCCATGCGTTACTTCAGGTATGTTCCATAGGCAATGTTCATGATCTCCAGGTACCGGTCAAGTGCGTAATTATCAAACTGTTCAAGATAGGCAAGCCAGGCCTCATCTGAAGATATGTCCATCTCCCCGGCAACAAACATTGCTTTGCTTTGATTAACGTATGACTGGATGGACACCGATAAACCATTGAATTCCTCAACATATTCATCCGGAATTGGCAGTACAGAGGGAACAACTCTTTCGGGTTCAAACCCGACCAGCTTTTCCATAACCTGTGAGTAGGTGAATTGGTCAGCATCCCCCTCTTTGGCAATTTGCCCGCCAACGAATTTCTCCGTCTCAAAATAGGTGAAATTATCGCCAAATAGCTTGTTTTCCAATTCCGGAGCACCGAAGCTATGGAGGATCTCCATGAAAGCGGGTTGACCATCCACGCCCGGAATGGATGGATCGGTTGGCCTGCGCCAATCCACGTTCTCTTCCCCGTAGCATGTAATGAGCCTGGATTCTTCACTCCAGAAGTAATCAAGCAATCGGAATGCGATCTCGGCTTTGCCCGATTTTGCATTAATGACGGAACCGCTGTCAGAACGAATTGCCGGAGGCACGAAACATGTCAGAGGTTTTTCTCCAGAGGGTCCCATGAGTGGCGGAACAAGCACATAATCCTGCCATAGTTCTTGTTGGGCAGATGGAACGATATTGGTCATTTTGCCCACGAGCACCGCGCCTGCCGTCTGCACATCGGACAGAAACAGCGGCTTCATCGTGTTCGTATCCTGGGTATAGCATTCGGAATCAAGAAGCCCCTCTTTGTAGAGATTGTTGATGTATTTGAGGCCTTCACGCCATTCATCCGCAATATAAGCGGGAACGATTTTTCCATCCTCAACGATGAGTTGATCCCCTGTATTATCATATATGAAGGGCGTCATCAACGGACCGCCAACGTGACCGTACCACAGATTTTTGGCAGTTGTCAGTGGTATTTCGTCCGTAGGATCACCATTACCGTTGGCATCCTGCTCCTTAAAAGCTTTAAGGACAGAATAAAGCTCATCTGTTGTCGCAGGCATGTCAAGCCCAAGGTTGCTTAGCCACCGGTTGTTGATCCATAATTTTGCACCATAGCTATTGATAGCGTTTTCGGCATATCTTGGCACAACATAGATGTGACCGTCCCAAGCATAGCTTTGGCGCTCAACGTCAGGATAGCGCTCGAAAATGTCTTTGATCCAATAACCGCTTTGGAAGATGAGTGATTCAAGAGGTGCAAATACGCCTTTGGCCCCGTAGAAATTGATCTGAGCCAGCGACATTCGGGCCGCGGTAATGATATCCGGCAGTTCATCGCCGGCGTTCAACATCAATGTGACCCGTTCGCTTACCTGCTGATAATCAACCAGTTCAATTTTGAGCTTAATACCCGTTCTCTTTTCAATCTCTTTGGCTGCATAGTGCGTATCGATATCAGAAACGAGAAAGGGGTAATAACCCAGCATCATGGTTAGTTCTGTTTCTTGGTTCACCAAGGGCAATTGCCCGGGCGGATTCAGGATGGAGGAGTTTTCTGATGCAATTCCGGTTGGTAAAACGCCAATCAATATACTCAGCGTGATAAGGAAGACAACAACTGCAGCCGGTTTTCTTCTCATGGTAAGACCTCCGATCATTCACTTTTTTCACGTCATCAGTTGCCATAATACTATTATGGTTTTGGGGAACTGTCAATATTGTCGTCCTTTGGAGCCCGGACGCGTCCATGGGGCCGTCCGGTATTCGCGGATCTTCGCCGGGAATTCAAGACGGCAAGTGCGCCAAAAAGATGATTGTCCAAATGGCAATGAGGATGATATAGTTGATTCAAGCAAATGAGGACCTTCCTGACGGGATCAAAAGAAGCGGTTCTGTGTTCAAACAATCGGCGGAGGTGCGTTTTCATGATCAAATGGCTGGGTCAATATGGAGCCGTCCAGCAGGCACTTATGGCTACATTCTTCACATGGGGGGTCACCGCGCTTGGCGCAGGCCTTGTTTTTTTCTTCAAGACGATCAACAGGAAGGTCCTCAACGGCATGCTTGGTTTTGCGGCCGGGGTAATGATCGCGGCGAGCTTTTGGTCTTTGCTTGCTCCTGGGATCGCGATGGCTGAAGAACTGGGCCAAGTGGCCTATATCACTGCGGCGATAGGCTTTCTGTCGGGCGGCGGATTTCTCTATATGGTGGACAAATTGCTCCCCCATTTGCACTTGGGCCTTGATACGGAAAAAGCGGAAGGCATCAAGACAGACTGGCAGAGGAGCATCCTGCTGGTACTGGCGATCACGCTTCATAATATCCCCGAAGGGCTCGCCGTCGGCGTAGCATTTGGCGCTGTCGCCGCGGGAGTGGGGACCTCTGCAACGCTGGCAGGGGCAATCGCGCTGGCAATAGGTATTGGTCTGCAGAATTTTCCTGAAGGAGCAGCGGTATCCATCCCCCTTAGGCGTGAAGGTTTCAGCAGAACGAAGGCATTCCTTTATGGCCAGGCTTCCGGGATCGTGGAACCGGTAGCAGGCGTCCTGGGCGCCTTCGCCGTTATCACAATACAACCGATCCTGCCCTATGCGCTCGCTTTCGCCGCAGGCGCGATGATCTACGTTGTGGTTGAGGAACTGATCCCCGAAGCGCAAAGGGAAGAAGGCGGCTCAAAAACCGATATTGCCACCATTGGCGCGATGGCAGGCTTCGCAGTGATGATGGTGCTTGACGTCGCTTTGGGATGATGGGGATAATCTTATTGCTCGCAGATCGGCAACACTGCCAGCGCTATTATCCCCGAAAATCGGCTCGGTAAATCGGCGAATAGGTAAGCTTTCCGCCGATCCGCTCAGATTGCATCAGCGTCATGAACATGGCTGTGTGCTCCAGATCCGGAAGCTTTTCTGACAATTCCCAAAGCTGCGCGCCTTCCCGCAGGATCGCCTGCCGTGCGAGCGTCAGATGCGGCCTGAATTCTTTTTCTTCCGCCGGTACCAAGCCTTTTACTGTCAGGGCCTTCGCCAGGCTTTGCCTGACGCCTGCCAGACTGCCGGGCGCCCGGATGGCACGCCAGAAAACGTCGCCGCCATCACGCTCGAAACGGTCAAGCCGCCCGATCGTAATCGGGATCGGCGGACAAACACAGCTGTCCATTGTCTGCGTAATTTCAGCAACGCGCATGAACGGGATCTCGCCAAGGAAAACAAGCGTGATATGGTAATTTTCCCTTCGCGAGAATATTCCTCTATTGCAGGCATCGCGCAGCAAAGAGGTACTTTTTTCAAGCTCAGCCTTAATGGCGTCGGGAAATTCAACTGCAATAAATAGTCTCATCGTCTATCGCCTTCTGTCACAGATACGGGCGCCACTGTCTGAGGGTACGCACTACGTTTGTTGATAAAGACATTATATCTGATTGAAAGGGTCTTCTCAACAAAAAGGGCTCAGGAAGTTCTTGCTGTATGAGCGGGCCGGGAATCCCTGGCGGATGTATCGCTCCGCGGCTTGTGTCTCATCGCAAAGATGATGACTGCGCGCTTGGCTACCGGCGCTGCTTACATGCAAATGGCGGTATCCCGTAAATGAGTGGCCATTTTTCTGTGATTCTTGGGAATACTTGGCGATCTTGGCCTCCATAGCAGTAAGGCCCACCTCTTGACGAAGCGGGCCTGATTGTGTTTGCGGAAAGTTCAATTTTGCAGCATTATCTAACCGGGCATATGCCGTTAGCACATTCCTGATCCAGTTCGCGATCA
>LFTR01000120.1:7445-20050 GCA_001513425.1 Clostridiales bacterium DTU024 | reverse complement strand
CTACCTGGGGAGCCATCCCTGAACCTCAGTATTGATACAATATTGGGGTTCTTTTTTGTGATGAAAACCGTGGAAACACCGGCAAATCCAATAATGTTTGATCTAACCCGGTTGCTTAATGAAAAATCGGATATCGTTATTTCCAAACGTAAGCGTAAAGCATATCCACGTCTATCCACTCGGTGGATTTCATAGGAGAATAGCTCAGGTCCGGGACTGCATTGGTACACTCAAGAGCACTAAAGAGCTCTCAAGTGTTCTCAGGAGTTACCCGGAGTGCGCCGGTGGTCTTGTACCCTGGCCGCAGAAGGAGCGTCGACTATGTTATCAACCGAGCTAAGCAAACACAATCACTGTACTAACCTGGCGTAGTGGCAGCAGCTGGTGTACGACTGCCGGCACAGCGGCATGACCGTCAGGGCTTGGTGCGCACAGAACGGCGTTTCGGAGAAGTCGTATTACTACCGTCAGCGGAAGGTTTGGGAAGCGACACAACCTGAGGCAATGAGCCGTGATTCCTCATCGCAACTGGCGCTTCCGGCCATCATCCCTTGTGCCGCGCCCCTCGCTTCGGGAGGGGCAGAACCCGCGGCTGCTCCCGCGCTTATTTTGCGCAGTGACACCTGGACGGTGGAAGTCGCTGCCGGCTGTGACCCGGAACTGCTCCGCCTGGCCCTGCGCGCGGTCAAGTGAGATGTTTGACCCTAACGGCATCAGCCTGCCCGCCTGTTCTGCCGTGGCAGCCGCGCGTTACGCTCTACTTGTTGTCTGCAACAGGGTTTGCGCGCCGCTCGAACACTACGCCTGCCAGCATCATCACAGAGAAGATGATCAGGTAGTACACTACCGCCATGCCGTGGCCGATAATGGCTGCCGCCACCATAAACAGGCATGACAGGATGGCCAGGACGGGCATCACCACGCGCTTGAACACGGACAGGTCCTGTTCCTTTTTGATCATCTGCAAAAAAACGGGGATGTACGCGCCGTAGAGCGTAATGATGGGCAGTTCGGACGAATCAAAGCTGAACGCCCCAAACCACTTCACGCCGTCCAGGTTCGCGCCAAAGAAGTAGGCGAGCCAGAGCATGCAAAACATCAGGCCGACAATGGCGGAGTTGGCCGGCATATTGGTCTTTTGGTCCAGGGAGATGAATATCTCCGGTTTGGGGCCTTGGTTTCTGGCTGCCAGGGCGTACAAGCCGCGGACGGAGCCGATCATCAGCCCGTTGAGTGTGCCCAGGCAGGAAATGATCACGATGACAAACAGCAGCGTGCCCGCCACGCTGCCAAACACCTGGGAGAAAGCCAGCCGGGCGCTTTGCTCACCGTTTTGCATCAGGACATCGGAGGGAACGACACTGGCAAGGCCGATGTAATACAGGATATAGACCGCCACCACAATCAGGCTGCCCATGACCAGGGCGCGGGGCAGGTTTTTCTTGGCCTCATGCAGCTCTGCGTTGATGGACGTGGCGATGATCCACCCTTCATAAGCGAAGGCAACCGCGACCACGGAGGTAAACAGGCCCGTCGATCCTTCTGTGACTGTCTGCGCGGCGGCGGTGAAGTTCTGCATCAGCGTGCCCTTGCTAAGCCCCACGATGGTGCCGACAATAGCCATCGCGGCCAGGGGGATCAGTTTGATCACCGTGGTGGAAACCTGCACCTTGCCGCCGATCCTGGGCGAGAGGGCATTGACGGCGTAGCTCGCTATCAGGTAGACCGCCGCGATCGTCATGCAGGCCCCGCCTGTGATGTCCCAGCCCAACAGCACACAGGTATAGCGCGCAGACACCCATGCCAGCACAGCCGTAATGCTGGGCTGGTAGACAAAGGTCATGAACCATCCCATGTAGTACCCGTACCTGCGGCCGACCATCACCTCTGCATAGTCCACCACGCCGTTCACCTTTTCATAGCGGGAAGCCAGGATGGAGAAGCTGTAGGCGCAGATGATCATCACCACGCCAACAATGGCCCAGGCCAGGATGCCGGTGCTGACATTGCCGCCGGTGGCTTTCAGGACGGTCTCTGCCTTAAAGAACACCCCGCTGCCAATGACGATGCCGATCACCATGGCGATGGCCATAGGCAGGCCATAACGCTTCTGCAATTGATCTCTCATCCCTATTCGCCGCCGTGCGGATGCCCCGGCGGCTCCCCCTTTTTGCTTATTTTGGCCATTATACCGCCATAGGCCTCCGAATTCAATAGATTTTGCCGATAGGGCGGCGCGGACAAAAAGTTGGAGTGTTTTACGCAGTATACTCTAAACAAGCCCCGTAGTCGCTGAGACTTCTCCCTTTTAGGGATAGTTTGATTCGCTTTTCATTATACCATTGAGTGCATTCATCTATTGCGTGTGTGAGCTGTGCTCTGTTTTTTTGCTTTCAGCGACGGTATCACGGTGGCTGATCAGGTCCCTAAACCGACCCGGGCCGTTGGCTGTTGATCTTCTCCGCTATCTCATTGAGGTACACCCAGCGGTCCATCTTATCGGCAAGGGCTGACTCAAGCCGCTCTTTTTCAGCTATGAGGGGCATCAACTTTTCATAGTCGCTGGCGCTTAGCTGCATATCTTCTTCGGTACGGCGCAACCGACCCTCCAAATCTGAAATGACTTCGTCTATGGAATCAAGCTCGCGCTGCTGTGCAAAGGTGAGCTTAAGCTTTGTGGGCTTTGAAGGCGAGCGGGAAGGCTCGGCAGAGGCGAAACTGTCTGTTATGGCAGCGAGGGTGGATCCAACTGCACCTGCCTCCGGCTCACGCTTGGCAAGATAATCGGAAAAGTTGCCTGTGTAACGGCGGATCTCGCCGCCATCCCGGAACTCCCAGATCGTGTCCGCGATCTTATCAAGAAAGTAGCGGTCGTGGGAGATGGTGACCACGGCCCCGCTGAAGTCTGCCAGATACTCTTCCAATACCGTCAGGGTGTCAGTATCCAGATCGTTGGTGGGCTCATCCAGCAGCAGCACGTTAGGGGCGCTCATCAGGATACGCAGCAAATACAGGCGCCGCTTTTCGCCGCCGGAGAGTTTGCTGACAGGCGTCCACTGTACATTGGAGGGGAACAGGAACCGCTCAAGCATCTTGGCGGCGGAAAGGGTGCCTTCGTTGGTCACCACTTCGCCCCCGACCTCCTTAATGTAGTCGATCACGCGCACATCATTGTGCGGTGTATCCCATACCTGTGACAGATAGCCTATTTTTACCGTCGTGCCATACTCCACGCTGCCCGAATCAGGGCCAAGGACACCCGCGATCATCTTGATCAGGGTCGATTTTCCGCTGCCGTTTGCGCCGATGATGCCCACGCGTTCGTTCCGACGCAGTAAATGCGAAAAGTCCTTAACCAGGCAGCGCCCGCCGTATGACTTGCTGATACAATCAATTTCGATGATCTTTTTGCCTAGCCGAGAGGAGACGGAGTCTATTGCCAGCGTCTCGCCCGCCTCCGCCGTGCCATCCTTTAGGGCGTCAAAACGCTCAATGCGGGCTTTGCTCTTGGTGCTGCGCGCTCTCGCGCCACGCTGCATCCACTCCAGCTCGCGTCTGTAAAGGCCGCGATTTTTGCGTTGCGCGGCTTGCTCATCTGTCTCACGCTGCGCCTTTCTTGTCAGAAACTGTGAGTAGTTGCCGTCATAAGCGAATAGGGCACCTGCGTCAATTTCTGCAATGCGGTTGGTTACGCGCTCCAAAAAGTAGCGGTCATGGGTCACCATCACGATGGCACCGCGATAGCGCTGCAAAAACGTCTCCAGCCATTGCACCATGTCGCTGTCAAGGTGGTTGGTGGGTTCATCCAAGATCATCAGTTCACAAGGGCTCATCAAAGCCTGCGCGATCGCTACGCGCTTTTTCTCGCCCTCGGACATGGTGGAGGCGTTGATGTCAAAATCGAAAAAGCCAAGCTTCGTCAGGATGGCTTTTGCTTCATGGGCCAAGTCGTCCCGCGCATGCGGCTTAGTGTTTTGCAGTACGATTTGTAGCAGGGAAAGGCTCGTGTCAAGCACCGGATTTTGACGCAAATAGGCAATGCGCATGCCGGAAGACTTGTTGATCATACCCTCATCGGGCTCTGTCTGCCCTGCTATGATGTTGAGCAGCGTCGTCTTGCCCGTGCCATTGATGCCGATGATGCCGATCTTGTCGTTGTCATTTATGTACAGCGAAGCCTTGTCAAGGATCACCTTGTCAGGAACGCTTTTGCTGATTTTTTCTACAGATAGCAGAATCAAATAACACCTCGTTTTGTTTGGTCGCATACAGTATAACACAGTATACCGGGCTAATGCCGCGCGGATGACAGCTCTCGAAAATCCGTTGTTCGCTTCCGGACCCTGCAAAGGATGCCGGACTATGCCACCACCGGCGGATTCAGGAAACCCCAACACCGCGTTTCCGCCTTAAGAAAGGGGTTGCCTCCGGAACTCGTCAAATCCAGATTCATCAAGTTGATATCGTTTCCGAACTTATTGCCATTCATTCCGCAATGCACGCATCATAACACAGTCCCTGTATTCCATGATGCATTATCAGGGGTTCGAGGAGAGTCTCCTGAAAACCACTATTTGCGGCTTTTGCAGAAAGAATGGTGTGCCGGCCATTGATGAGCAAGCGGCCGCGGGGAATCACAGGATCTTTGGAGAACGCAAGCGCAGATAAGAAAGGGGGCTGGGATTATTGCGCTTTTATGTTAACATGCATATAATAATATTCTTGATAGGCACGGCAGGAGACTGTAAGGGCGTTGAAAAGGACCTTATTGGGAGAAATGATGGATGTGTTGAATTGCTTGCCGGAACGCGAATTCTATGTTCAATATGCCGTCCGGGTGGATTACTCACATTTGTTTCGGAATACTGACAAGAAGCTGAAGGTTGGCTTTTGAGTGATTGCATCCAAAGGAGTTGAGACAATGTCTGTCTTGGCGGTTGGTTGTTGCGGAGCCTATTGCAGGACTTGTCCTGCATTTCAGTCGAAAGCCTGCAAAGGGTGCAAAATTGGTTATGAGAACGGCGAAAGAGAAATTTCAAAGGCAAAATGCAAAATAAAGGTTTGCTGCATCAACAAAAATCTCCGATCGTGTTCTGACTGCGATCTATACGACGATTGCGATACCATTGACAATTTTCACACCAAAAAGGGTTACAAATACGAAAAGTACAAGCAAGCTTTGAGTTTCATCAGGCAGTACGGTTACGACGCCTTTCTTGGTATTGCGGATGAGTGGAAAAACGCGTACGGCAAATATCCATAATATGGGATGCTCATCTTGCGGATATATCCCCGATTGAAACATGATTCGTATCCCTGAACCGTCTCAAAAACCTGTCGAGTATTCTGAAGGTCAAACCGAACGGTATAACCAAAAGCAACCATTTTGACGGCGAAACAGATATAAGCATTAGTTGGCAAACGTTGAAAGGAAAGAATGATCATGAGTGATGTAGTGCGCAAAGCACGGGAATTCATCAATCGTAACGCGAGACCTCTGGATCTCGCGCGATGGCATTTCCACTTCGAAAGCGGAAGCAAACAAGAAGTTCTGAACGCGCTGTCTTTCTATCAGAATGACGATGGAGGGTTGGGGCACGCTCTTGAGCCTGATTCCTGGAACCCTTTCTCTTCTCCCATTCAAACATGGGCAGCAACCGAAATCCTGCAAGAAATCAGCTTCAGCGACAGATCCCATCCCCTCATTAAAGGCATTCTGCGTTACCTGGAAAGCGGAACGGATTTTGACGGGCACTGCTGGCGCAATACCATTCAAAGCAATAACGACTATCCTCACGCCCCGTGGTGGCACACCGGAAGCGTCAGCACCAGCCATCACGATTACAACCCAACCGCTTGCCTTGCCGGTTTTATATTGAAGCATGCTGACAAAAACAGCACTCTCTTCACGCTTGCCCACCAAATTGCAGGCGAGGCCTTTGACGCCATCATGAGCCGAGAGACACTTAAGGACATGCATGCTTTGTTATGCTACATCCGTCTAATGCAATATGCGCAGGAAGCAGAAACCGCGCCTTTTGACATAAACGCGCTTAAAGGCAAATTGCTTGAGCAGGTCACCAATTGTATTTCGCGTGACATCAGCGCGTGGGATACATCCTATGTCTGCAAGCCTTCGCAATTCCTGGTTTCGAAAGACAGCATTTTCTATGCCGGTGTTCAGGGCATGGCAGATTATGAATGTGAGCATATCGTGCAAGCACAGCTTGAGGACGGCTCGTGGCCGATCCCATGGGGATGGGCTGATTTCCCGGAAGCCTGGGCGATCAGCAAAAACTGGTGGAAATCGGACATCATCATCAAGAACATTCGCTATTTGGCAGGCGTCAGGGATTTGTGATTTCAATCACGCTGAGGAATCCTGCAAGATCATGCCGGTCTTGGTCAACAATTCCGGTATAGATGCGGCAAGATCAAAGCGTTTGTGGAAGCGGTCAGATACCACGACAAGCGCGGAAAAGTGACAGCAAACGAGACGATACTGCTCAGAAACGCTGACCTGATCGATCACCTCGGCTTTGCAGCGTTCGCAAGAGATTTCTCCAAGCAACCCCATGAAATGATCCAAGAGGCCGTCATGCTCAACAATCACCGTAAGGAATTCGCCGCGCTGCTCGAGCTGGGATCTGCCATCCGCATGGCAGCCACGCCGATAAAAGACCTCGACCTATTCCTATCTGAATTCGAGCAGGAGGCTTTTGCGGATTTTGGCATCGGCAGAATGGATCCGCGCTAAATGCACCAAGGAGGATTCATATGAATCTTGCATTCCGCCTCTACGCTTCCCCCGCGGGCATCACAGAGGATTACTATCTGTTACGCGCCTTCTTCCTTAAGCGCTTGGGGGATGATTTCCCATTTGGCCGGTGGGATTGGATGATCACACACGGCTGGCTGGACCAAGGCGCTGTGCGCAAAATCGGCATTTGGGAAGAAAATGGTAATGTTGTCGGTGTTGCGACCTTTGATACGCAGCCCGGCGAGGGCTTTATCTGCGTACTGCCGGGGTATGAGGATCTGCGCCCGAATATGGTGCGCTACGCAAGGAAAAACCTTCGAAAGGACAATAAGTTTCGTCTGCTGGTTTGGGACGCTGACCCGGCGTTCCAGCAGACCGCGGCAGACGAGGGATTCATTCCAACGCCTGACAAGGAGTACGACGCGGCATTCCTTATAAAGGATTCGCACGGCACTGACTTTGCGCTGCCGGAAGGCTTTCGCTTGATTGGCATGGACGAGAGCTTCGATGTGGAGAAGTATGGGCAGGTCTTGTGGAAAGGCTTTAATCACGAGCTGGATGGGGAAGGCCCCCTTGACCTGTCTGATTTGAAGTGCAAGCAATTGACAGACGAAATGATACGCCCCAATGTCGATCTGTCTTTGAAGATCGCCGTGCTTGCCCCCAACGGCGATTATGCTGCCTATTGCGGGATGTGGCTGGACCCGGCTTCGCCTGACGCGCTTGTGGAGCCTGTCGCCACTGATCCCAAATACCGCAAGTTGGGGCTTGGAAAGGCCGCGGTACTGGAAGGGGTGCGCCGCTGCGGGATGCGAGGTGCCAAGCGGGCTCTGGTCGGCTCACGTCAGCAGTTCTATTACAGCATCGGCTTCCGGCCGCTAAATACCTACACATGGTGGGTGGAGAAAGCGGAGCGGCTTCATGGATAGTGTTTCGCCGCTGATTGCCATCAGGCCATATCTCACGGTTACTTTCGCTGAAAGATGGGAGGTTCTATGCAAAGAGTCATCCAGGTTAAAGGGCTGAAAAAAGCCTACGGCAGCGTGCAGGCCGTCAAGGGCGTTGATTTCTACGTGGAAAAGGGTAAAATGTTCGCCCTGCTGGGGCCCAACGGCGCGGGCAAATCCACCATCATCGATATGCTTTGCACCTTCTTACAGCCCGATGCGGGGGAGGTTGAGGTGGACGGCCTCGCCCTTGGACGGGATGACGCCGCTATCCGCAAGAAAATCGGCGCGGTCTTTCAGGACGGGCTGCTGGACGCGCTGCTCACGGTGGAGGAAAACCTGCGTGCCCGGGGCGGCCTTTATGGTCTCAAGGGAAAAGCATTGAAGGACGCCGTAGACCGGGCGGCTGGGACCTTGGGGGTGAACGGTATTCTCAAGCGTCCCTACGGAAAGCTGTCCGGCGGTCAGCGGCGGCGCTGCGACATCACCCGCGCCCTAATCCATCGGCCGGACATCCTGTTTTTGGACGAGCCGACCACCGGGCTGGACCCCCAGACACGTGCCGGCGTGTGGGATACCGTGCGCGCGCTGCAAAAGGAATCCGGGATGACCTTGTTCTTGACGACCCATTATATGGAGGAAGCATCCGGCGCCGACTTCGTGATCATCATTGATGAGGGCGTCATCGCGGCAAAAGGCAGCCCTTCCCAGTTGGAAGAAGAGTATACAACGGACAAGCTCATCCTGGTATGTAAAGATATTGAAAAAGGAAAGCGCTGCCTTGACGCGCAGGACCTTAAGTACCAACAGGTGGCGGAAACGCTGAGGCTTAATGTCCAGTCTTCCATGGAGGCGTTGCCCATCATTGACCGATGCCGGGAGCATCTGGTCGGCTTTGAAGTGACCAAGGGTACCATGGATGACGTATTCCTGGCTGTGACGGGAAAGGAGATACGGGAATGAACGCACTATTGATGCGCAACCTGCGCGTATACTTCAGGGATAAAGCCTCGGTCTTCTTTTCCCTTTTGTCCGTTTTGATCATCATCCTGTTATATGCGCTGTTTCTGGGGGACGCCTGGTCCAGCGGCAGCATCTTCCAAGGCAGGCAGGGCGTAAAACACATGATGGACAGCTGGATCATGGCAGGCCTTCTGGCAGTGGTCTCGGTCACTTCGACCATGGGTGCCTATGGTGTTATGGTGGAAGACAGGGCGCGCAAGATCATTAAGGATTTCAAATCTTCCCCCCTCAGCCGCGCCGGCCTGACAGGGGGCTACATCCTGGCGGCTTTTCTGATCGGCTTGCTCATGAGCTTGATAACGGCCGTATTTGCCATCATCTATATCGTTGCCCGAGGAGGGGTCTTCCCGGGATTTATTGTGTTGGGCAAGATTTTCATGCTTATTGTTATCAGTTCCCTGTCCAACACCTCCCTGGTGCTGTTCCTTGTCTCTTTTATCAGCAGCTCCAACGCTTTTGGCACTGCCAGCACGCTTATCGGCACATTGATCGGCTTCCTGGCGGGCATCTATATGCCTATTGGCCAGCTGCCTTCAGCGGTACAGACGCTCATTAAGTTTATCCCCACGTCGCACGCCGCCGCGCTATTCCGCCAGGTGCTGATGGAAGAACCGATCCGGGTGGTATTTTTGGGTGCCCCGGAGAATGTGGTGGCGGGGTTCAAAGAAACCATGGGCGTCACGCTCAGCTGGGGCGGGCGCAACATCACGGCTCTTGAGCATGTCCTGGTGCTGGCAGGTGCCTTTGTTTTGTTCTCGCTGCTCTCGCTTTGGTCGCTTTCAAAAAAGAAGATCTGAAGCGGGCATCCCTGCGACCGCTGCAGGTAAGGCGAAGGAGGATAATGGAAGCGCACTTGGCTTTCCCGCCGGGGCCGAATTTGCCGATCTGATGATCCTTGTCAGCGGCAAGGCGAAAACTTTGTGCCAAGTCCCGCGTACGCTTTCTGCCCTTTCTTCTGCTCCCTGACCTACGACATCTTAACGCGATCGCTCAGGGACGCCGCATTGCGAGACGATCCGTCCTGTGCTACACTTGGATAAGAAAAGGCGATAGCCCAAAGTGAAAAGTGAAAAAGGGGATGATGTACAGCATGAACGCAATGGAATTGGCAGTTGCGCGCGCCAGGGAAACAATGAACCGGGACTTGGGCGGCCCCTTTGGCGCCGCCGTGATAGATGCCAAGGGTAATGTCATCGCCGTGGAATCCAACCTGGTTCTGGGCAGCCATGACCCTACCGCGCACGCGGAGATCAACGCCATCAGGCAAGCCTGCCGTATCCTGGGCACGCACGATTTGAACGGCTGCACACTGTATGCCAGCTCTTACCCGTGTCCCATGTGTCTTGGCGCTGTCATGTGGGCGAACATCAAGACCGTCTATTATGGCTGCAGGCCCGAGGATGCAGCTGCCATCGGATTTCGGGATGATTTCATGTATGACTTCATCCGTGAAGGCTGCGGGGATACTTCGGTTTTGCTGCTGGAGGAACAATCCCGCGAAAGCTGCCTGCAGCTGTTTGAGGAGTATTCACAAAAAGAGAAGCCTTTGTACTGATCCGCTTGGCGGGCTGATTACAATGGTTCATACCTAAGAGAAATCCGGATTCCCGTCCACTTGGGCGGATATAATACGCGATGCATTTGACATATTCACCGCATATACGTTCTCCCCACAGCCGTCAGACCGCGCTTATCTTGAGGCTGTTTGGTATTTCTGAACGCCAATCTTCATAAAGGACTGACGTTCTCCTGCCTCATCTCGGTAGAACTATGCTGGAGATGGCAGTGTGTGTATGGGGCCCGCTTTCGCGGCCGAGCCCCTTTGTTAGGGGCTGCTTGAAGACTAGAAGGTTTCTGCTCTCTATAGCATAGGCGGGCGCCTTGCACGTCAGCCACGTGCATGATAGAATCGCGCGGGGTGATTTTTGTGGAAGACAGGCGGCTCAACAAGTACATCGCGGACAGCGGCTATTGCTCGCGCCGTGAGGCTGATCGGCTGATCGAAGAGGGCAAAGTGACGATCAACGGGCGTACGGCGACGATTGGAGAGAGGGTCGCCCCGGGCGCGCGCGTCAAGGTCGAAAAGCATATCTTGAGCGGCTCGGGCGACAAAGCCTACCTGGCGGTCCATAAGCCGCAGGGCATCGTGTGTACCGCTGATCCCCGGGAACCGATGAATATCGTCGATTACGTCAACTTTCCCGGTCGGATCTATCCTATCGGCCGCCTGGATAAAGACAGCGAAGGCCTGATCCTTCTGACGAGCGACGGGGATATCGTCAATCGCATCCTTCGGGCTTCGGGCAGCCACGAAAAGGAATACGAGGTCGCCGTGGACAAGCCCATTACGCCGGAATTCATCGACCGGATGAGTAAAGGCGTGCCGATCCTCGGACAGGTCACGCTGCCATGCCGTATACGCAAAACCGGTCCCGGCACGTTCCGCATTATTCTGGTGCAGGGGCTGAACCGCCAAATTCGTCGCATGTGCGAGTATTTGGGCTACAACGTTGTCCACCTAAGGCGCATTCGCATTATGAATATTACACTGGGCGCCATGCGACCCGGCCATTGGCGGATGCTCACCGATGCGGAGCTGAACGCCCTTATGAGAAGCCTTGACGCTGCCCATAACGGCATGCCGGAGGAGTAAGAATAGGCGGACCGCCTTGCTCCGGACGGGGGATCAGTTCGGGGCATTAGCTGCATTAGCCGGCAGTCTTCCGGTTTTGCATTCAGGGCAACGCTTCTGACGCTTTCAATATGCTGGTAATGAGCGCGATGTGCTCAAAAACCAAAAAGACAAGGGTTTTCCGGCCACAGGAAGGTGCGGGAAGCCTTATTCTTAACGCCTGCTCACGCGAATTGTGCAAAAGCTAAAGCAAAATGAGCGCATTGTGCCTTGAGCATTCCAGTGCCGTGGGGGAGTGGTTTCGCACGAAATAAACATTGGTCGGCGGCTTTTATTTCAAATAGACAAGGTTTATAATCATCAAAAGGAGCGTGATGCTGATGAGATCAAAAAAGGTTCGGATCGTGCTGCTGATAGCCTTGCTCTGTTGGGCGCATTCCTTTAACACGTTTGCCGCGGCCGAGACACTCAGGGAGGGTGCCCGGGGAGACAGCGTCACCCAGCTCAAGATCCGCCTGTTTGATCTGGGATATATACGGAGCCTCAAAAATGCTTCGGATAAGTACACCGCTGATACGTTGGACAAGGTGCGCCGGTTTCAAGCCCTCAACGGGCTTGCGCAAACAGGCGAGGCGGACCCGCAGACTATGGAAAAGATGCATTCAAACCTTGCCGTCAAGGCGCCTTTGCCTGAGGACCGCCCGACGTATAACATTGAGCCGGACCGCGTACCCGATATCATCCCGGAGGATATGCCTGTCACGGATGACTCGGGGTATCTGGCCCAAGGAAGCAGTCCCTATGTGTATAAGAACAGGCAAGCCGGCTATTGGCATTATTTATCCGATCGTATGCGCGTTGTTATTACACGGTTTTACCAGGCCGAAGGGCAAATAGAGTGGTTTGAAGCGCATATCACCTACCGGGATAGCGGAAAACCGTTCAGCGCTGAGTTGGGCAAAAGCGGCACCAGGCTAGCGTCGCCTCTCAAATTGGCGCAGGACGCTGGCGCCGTATTTGCCATCAACGACGATTTCTATCGTTTTCGCGTTGTGAACGAACAACGCACTGGCATCGTGGTGCGGGATCGCGAAGTCAAGGCGGATCGCACGTATCGCCAGAATCGCTCCCGTATCCCCTCTCTTGAAGTGCTAGCGATGTTTGAGGACGGAACTTTCAAAACTTTTGCGTCTGACGCGTATACCGCTAAGGAATATATTGATATGGGCGTCACGGACACCTG
>LFTR01000120.1:0-7313 GCA_001513425.1 Clostridiales bacterium DTU024 | reverse complement strand
GCTGCTGAACAAGCCGGAGAACAGCCAGAAAAGCCGCGCGGTTTCCGGCATGATCGCGTTTAAGTAGTCTCTGCGAATTCCTTCAGCAACCAATACTTGGATCATCCGCCTCTTTTCGGGATCGCAAAGTAACCGGTTGGGAGGCAGGGTAACGGCTTACCCAACCGCATCGGTTTTTGAGCTGTTCTTTCCATCGCATAAGCGGCAAAAAAAACGGACCGGAGGATTTTTCCGGCCCGCGTCCTTTTTTGTAGTCCGGGTGTCATCGATCCAAAATGAAGCCCAAGCCCGACGAATTCTTTGCGGTTTTAGTCGTCATCGTCATTATCGTTGCTATCGTTGCTATCGTTGCTATCGTTGCTATCGTCATCATCGTTGTTATCGTCATAATCGATTTCGTCGCGGTATTCCGAGTCGTCTCTATCATCATTATCCATGTCATCTTTGTCGCCGTTATCGAAAAAACCGTTATTGTCAAAGAAGTCATCATCATCATCGCGGTCATCCAGAAAATCGTCGTCGTCCTCCCTGTATTCGCGGGCAAGGACGATGTTGGCCTGCCGCGGCTGCTCCGCGAGGATGATCTCGCCTGAGTTGGCATCAATCAGGAACTTATACTCTTGACGGCTTAGCAGAATCTCGATCTCGTAATAGGCGTGACCGCCGTCGGACTCAAACTCAACGTCCGTCGCTGTGCCACCCGGGACTTGCGCAAGGGCAGTTTGCATAGCCGCGAGCAGCTTCACCGGTATTCCTTCGGGTGCTCCCATCTTGACATCCAGGCCCAGCAATTCGCCTGTGGCGGCATGGATCTTCGCGCGGTACAGGGTGTTGTCATCTCCCGGCCGGAACACTACGGTGAAGTGAAACCGGCCATCGTCATCGTCCCGTTCCACAAAGGCATTGGCCGTTACCGCCTGTTGGAACAATTCCCGTACGCGCTTTAGCGCATCTTCCTGCGTCAACTCCACTTTGTCCGCGCCCTTTTTGCCATACATGCGGCTTTCGACCTTAACGACCGCCAGCGGGCTGCGATTAAGCGCAACGCGGTACATGGCCTGTCCGACCTTGTCGTCAAATGTGAATTCCAGCCGGTTATCATCTTCGTCGGTGGAAGTGAGCACTGCCATCGCAGGAACCTGCATTTTGGCAAGGGGCAGGGCGTCCGGATCGGTATCGGCGGCCATAGAGCCGATGGACAGCAGCATTGCCACTGCCGTCAAAAGTGCTGTAATGCGTTTCATTTTTACCTCCTAAAGGCGATCATGATTATTCCATGGTCGTTCTGCAGGTTACACTGTTATTATACCCTTTCCGGCCCTTTGGCTTTGGTTGCGGGCGGGGCGCACGTTCGCCGACGATAACGTCCCGCTTGACGCCGCCAAATATCCCATGGAAAGAAACCGCGGCATTCAGCCTGTCCCGCAAAGATAGTTTTGATATATTCGCTGCTATCAGGCAAGTGACACATCACTGCATAATTGGTGCCGACCCAGATGTGCAAATCGAAGCTACGCATAAACATGAATCGCCTGAGACGTTTGCTTTGTGTTGTTTGTGCAAAGAAATTTAGCGGGTATAAGCCTTTGCCTATCCAATAAGCATCGTATACTTGCCTGCATATGAACCCACTCTCATTGCATATTCTCCTGCTTTCCAGTATAATAGGACCGAGGTTGTGGTTAAATGTGCGGCTTCACATCGACACACCACATAAGTGGATATTGATCGAAAATGAGATGGCAAGGTTTGTTTTTAAAGAATGTTTTTGGAGATCCTGCATCCGGAACGACGTATTCGAGAAATGCTCGAAAACTAGAGAGAGGCCATGATGATCACCCACGATACAAAAGCGGATAAGTCTTCTTTGGAGCCTAAAACAGCGGTTAAGTCAAACAGGAAACGCACAGTCATTTTGATGATTGTAGCTGTGATCCTATGCAGTCTTTATTTGCGTAGTGTATGGAGCAAGTACTCTTTGGAAATCGCGGAAGATGCGACTCTTCTGGCACGATCAGTGGAATCTATGCTGCCTCGCGATGCCCTTGCAGCGCTTGCGGGCGGACCCGAGGATCTTGAAAAGCCCGAGTACAGAATTATCAAGCAGAGCCTCACGCGGCTGGCGGAAAGAGAGAGACTGATCCGTTTTGCCTACCTTCTGGGCGAGAGGGACGGCAACATGATACTATTGTTGGATTCGGAGCCGCCGGACTCACCCGATTATTCGCCGCCGGGGCAAGTTTACGACGAAGCAAACGAAAGTGACTGGGTGCCATTCAGGCGGGGCACGTCAATATTGACGCAGCCAAGTACTGATAGGTGGGGCACGTGGATCAGCGCGCTTGAACCGATCAAAAACACCGTGGATGGGCATGTTTTGGCTGTGTTCGGGATAGATTACGATGCGGCTGCATGGTACTCACGCATCTGGCATCATATGATCCCTGATATCGCCCTTGTTCTTTGCATAATTATCCTGGCATTGGCGCTGCTATTCATCTTGGAGCAGCGCGGACGATTGACACGGCTAAACAAAAGATTGGCGCGTGACGAAATGCTTTATCGCAGCGTTTTTGAACAAGCACCCATTGGGATAGCGATCGTTGATGACAAAGCCCACATAAACCAATCGGAGTATGGCGATACGGCAATCAACCGGATGTACGAAAGGATCACGGGTTGGCGGAAAGAAGACTTGCTGGACTTGACGTGGCCTGAGATAACGCATCCCAATGACTTACGGGAAGACCTGGACAAATTTGCGCGGTTTCAGCGCGGCGATATTGATGGTTACACTATGGAGAAGCGCTACTTGCGGCCGGATGGATCCAGCATATGGGCAAATATGAAAATTTCTCCGCTCTTGGAATCAGGTGATGAGCGTGCTTTGCACATCTGCATCCTTGAAGATATCTCGGCGCGCAAAAATGTGGAGAATTTGCTCAGGGAAAGCGAACGCAATAAATCATTGCTTTTGTCCCATTTGCCGGGAATGGCATATAGGTGCGCCAACGATGCCAATTGGACGATGCACTATGTGTCCACCGGTTGCCTTGCCCTGACAGGTTACCCTTCTGACAGCCTTGTTGACAATAAAGATTTAGCCTATAACGATTTAATTACACCAAAGTATCGGGATATGCTTCGGCAGCAGTGGAAACGCGTACTCAAAGACAGGCTATCCTTCATGGAAGAGTACGAAATTACGACAGCCCAAGGCGAACAGAAGTGGGTGTTGGAGCTGGGAGAAGGCGTTTTCGATGACAACGGGAATGTTGAGGCGCTGGAAGGCATTGTCATTGATATTTCCAATCGCAGGGTGCTGGAAAACACACTGCTTTATAGCAGTGAACATGACAGATCAACGGGTTTATACAACAGGTTCTTTTTGGAGAAAAAGATTGAAGCTGATATGCAACGTGGCTTACCACAACGCAGCGCACTTGTGGGACTGAATTTTGGAGCAACAGATGCCTTGTCACGGGTGCATGGACACAATTACGCTCAGGCATTGATGAAGCAGATCGCAGACATATTGCTCCTTGGTTGCCCAAACAGGTATTTGCTGTGCAGTACTTTTTGGAACCAATTTGTGTTCTACATCAAAGACCATAAAGATATGGATGAACTGCTTGCGTTCTGCCATTGCATAGCTGAAAGCCTGGAGACAACACTGAAAACTGAAAGGATATACTGTGGAATCGGGATCCTTGAGATACAACAGACCACAAAAGATGATGCAAATTTGCTCCTGAAGAAGCTGCTGATCGCATCTGAAAGGGTTATGGAGGACGCGGAGACAAGAACCAGCATTATTATTTACAACGTCGATATGGAAACAGAAATCCTACGCGCACAGGAGATCATCGATGAGTTGTCCCTGATTGCCGAAAGCAAGACAAACGAAGGGCTGTTCCTTCAGTATCAGCCGATTTTGGATGTCAGAAAGGATCAGGTGTGCGGCTTTGAGGCTTTGGCCAGAGTGAACAACAGAAAGCTGGGGTTGATATCACCGATGGAGTTCATCCCCCTTGCCGAGAAAACGAAACTCATTCTTCCGCTTGGTCAAAAGATTCTTCTTGAAGCACTGCGTTTTGTCAGTAAACTGGGCAAAATGGGTTACGATACGTTGGTGATCAACGTCAATATATCCGAAATCCAGCTTTTTAGCGGGGGCTTCGTCGAGCGTTTTCTACAAACCATCAGTGACATGCAGGTCAATCCAAACAACGTTGCTATCGAGCTTACAGAGTCGATTTTTAATGCTGAGTATGAGAGAATCAACAATATTCTCAATACTTTGAGACAGGCGGGGGTCCAAATATTCCTTGATGATTTTGGCACCGGTTCTTCCTCGCTCGCACGGGAAAGAGAATTGAATATCGATTGTTTGAAGATCGATAAGCATTTCATTGATAAGCTCATGGAAATTGACCTGACAAAGGCGATAACCGGCGACATTATCTCAATGGCACACAAAATGGGCCATTGTGTAGTGGCGGAAGGGGTAGAGTGGGACGTTCAGAAACAATACTTGATAGCAAATGGTTGCGACAAAATCCAGGGATTCCTTGTCAGCAAGCCGCTCCACGAACAAGAGGCATTAGAATTGCTCAATAACCAGAGCGAAAAGTGATTGTTGCCAACAGAATAGTTGAAGTAAGAAGGGATGTCTCCACCATGGCGAAAAGCAACCGCAACATTTCCATCAAAGGCATCACTGCAATAATCTTTGTTTTTTCTATGATGCTATCGATCAGCGGCATCGGATACCTGATTTTCTCGGGATGGCTATCTTCCGCAAGACAACAGACCGGAAGCATGTCCGATGATATTAACGAGAGCATATACAATAGAGTGCACTCGTATATGCAAACTGCCGAGAAAATAAACGAGGTGAATTATAGATTCATACAAAACAACGTTGTTGACCTGTCCGAGAATGCAGTCAGAGAAAAGTTTTTTGTCGGTGTGCTGAGTGCACAAAGTGAAGAAGTATATAGCTTCACTTACGGCACCTCGAGCGGCGAGTATTACGGGGCCCGCCGTAACGAAAGCGGCGCGATCGAAATTATGCAGAACAATGAAGCTACAGGCGGAGCATCCTGGTATTATTCGGTAAAGGAGGATTTGACAGCTGATCAGCTTGTCTTGCGAGCCGGCCGATTTGATCCGCGAACACGCGAATGGTACACGGCGGCTCAGACGCACAAGGGACCCGTTTTCTCGCCTGTTTACAAGCATTTCGTGATGGACGACTTGGCCATATCCGCTGCGTGGCCGATCTTTGGCAGCGAGAGCGAGTTATTGGGAGTGATGGGGACCCATTTGCTTTTATCAGATATCGGAACATATTTGGAAGGTATTGTGGATGACTACAACGGCTATGCGATCGTTGTGGAGAGAAATACGGGCGAGATGATCGCCAACTCAATGGAGATCGACAATTTCAACGTTCTGGCTGACGGCACATTGAAACGTTATGATATCGGAGAAATCCGGGATCCCGATATTGAGAAAGCTTATTTGAGCTATGGTGAGAACCTCGAGCCGAGTTTTATTTTCGAAAGTGAAAACGGAAATCTATTTGTCGATGCCAGGGAACTCAGCATGGGGGGGTTGGAGTGGATCGTCGTGTCCGCAGTGCCCGAAGCCCTCTATATGGCGGACGTTGTAAGGACTCTTGTTATTACGGCCTTGCTTACTGCACTTGCGTTGATGCTGTCAATTGTTGTGTATAACGCTATAACGGGTTATTTTTTGAGGCCGATGAACGAAATGCTGCAGGTCTCTGCGGCATTGGCAAACGGAGATTTGTCAGAGCGCGTTAAAGTAGCAAGAAACGACGAATTTGGAAAGATATCCGCAAGTCTGAATCATGTCGCAGACAAAATGCAATTCCTTATCAACAACCTTGAAGCAAATGTTGAGGAACGAACAAGGGAAGTAAGCATTGCGTATGAGGCGTTGGGCGAAAACAAAGATGATCTTCAGCTGATACTAAACTCCGCTGCGGAGGGCATCTACGGTATTGACCTGAATGGCAACTGTACATTTTGCAACAGCAGCTGCATGAGTATTCTGGGTTACCACAGCCTGGAAGATTTGCTGGGGCAGAACATGCACTGGCAGATCCATCATCACACGAAGAAGGGCAGGCGGTACCCGCTTGAAGAGTGCAAGATTTTTCGGTCGATGAAACAGGGAAAAGGGCTCGATGCTGATGACGAAGTGTTTTGGCGTGGCGATGGTACCAGCTTTGCTGTTGAATATCACTCTTATCCCAAGATAAAGGATGGGACAGTCATCGGCGCAGTCATTACATTTATGGACATCACCGACCGCAAGAAGAGAGAGGACGAAATTAAGTTCTTCAGCTGCCATGACGCGCTGACGGGCCTTCAAAACAGAAGATGTTTCGAGGAGGATCTGCTCAAAATTGACATTCCGGAGAACCTTCCGTTAGCTGTTATTGTTGCCGATATCAATGGTCTTAAGATGACCAACGATATCTTTGGCCATGCCGCCGGCGACGAACTAATTATCTTGTCTGCCGAAGTCCTGAAAAATGCTTTGAGACAGGGTGATCTGCTTTCGCGTATCGGCGGGGATGAGTTTACATTACTTCTTCCCAAAACAAGCCGGGAGGAAGCGGAAAAAGTCATAGCCGAAATTCAAACCGGCTTGCTTAATGTTCGCGTTTCCGCGATCAAGGGCAGCATCTCATTGGGGCTGGATATCAAATACCATGAAGGGCAATCCTTGGAGGAAGTCATGGCCAATGCGGAAAATGCCATGTATAGAAACAAGACCATCAACCGTAAATCAACTGACAGCGTGATCATGGAAAATATCGTTGCCTCGATGCATTCACGCAGCCCCGAGGAAAAGCGGCACGCAGAGGCTGTCAGGGATTTGTGCGCATCCTTTGGTACAGCCCTGCAGCTTTCAGAAACGAAAATAGGCAGGTTGAAACTAGCTGGTTACCTGCATGATATCGGCAAAATAACCCTTGATCAGGATTTTCTGTCTGAGGCTGCCTTGAGTGATGCTGAGCATAAGAAAATGCAGCAGCATCCCGGTGTTGCCTATCGCTTATTGAGCCTTTTTGACGATACGTTGGACATCGCCGACCACGTTTACAGTCATCATGAATGGTGGGATGGCAGCGGCTATCCCAGAGGGTTGAAAGGTGCGCAGATCAATGTTATTGCGCGGATCATTGCCATCGCTGAAACCTATGACCGCGTACTTCATCAGGGCGATCAGCCAGTGGAAGTCAGGAAAGAAGCCGCAATACAAGCTATCCGGGG
>LFTR01000116.1 GCA_001513425.1 Clostridiales bacterium DTU024 | reverse complement strand
CCTCATAAGACTGTCCCTCAGTCTCCCAAACCCTGCAGTCCACGTCCGTACCGCTGATATCACTGCAGCAGCCACAGTCGTTTTCTTTGACCGGCCCGCCGATCTCCACACCGTTGACGCGGATGGTGGGAGAGGAGAGGAACCGGTACCGCCGTGCAAGTTCTGGGGTGGTCATCTCGATGTGCTTGTACTGAACAAAATAACCCGCGAGCTGCAGCGCAGGAGTAATTGTATCTAGCACCTCGATCAACTCAAGATCCGTTCCAATGCAGCGCTCACAAGTATCCAGATCCAGGTAGAGGTATTCAACCAGCACCGTTTTTGCATGGGCTCGGTCGCCGCCAGCGTCACATGAGGCGGCTTCACCTGTTGCGGAGCGTTTGGAGGGTGTCCAGCCGGTATCCTCCCCCACATAGGTGATGGCACCTACCGGGCAGGGATCTCCACAGCCGTGGCCATGGTCGATGCAGTTTTCGGGTTCCTTGACCACCGGCGTTGGCGACTTGCTCGTATCGTACA
>LFTR01000130.1 GCA_001513425.1 Clostridiales bacterium DTU024 | reverse complement strand
GGTACCTGAACCCGCAAGTCATCCAGATTCGTTAACAGAGATTCTTCGCGAATTCTTGATTCCACTCCCCCTTCCCAATCGATTTCGCCTCTCAACTCTTGCAGTACTTCAGCCCAGTATTGTATCATCTCCGTATCTGCCCGGTAATAAGCCTCCATCTCTTCTGATGCCTTTGCAATCGCGTCACCACGCCGCCAAACGATCTGTTCGCCGCTATGTCCAATGGCGATGGCATCAATCTTCTCAATATCGTTTATGACATAAACAGGACCGTTTCTATTCTCCGTGGCCATATTTTGAGGAATGATAGTCGTCTCAAACCATATGCGAAGGGACTTGCTTGACCCGTCAATGACGAATCCGATATTTCTTTTGGAATGCATGTAGTTCACTCCTGCCACAACGCGCCCGTCGTTCAGCTGCGCGAGCGACACCTTGTACTCCTTTGCCGGATATTCCGCATGATACTGCACCATCAGTCCCTGCCACCCGGCATATACACCAACCACGGCGAGTACTCCGACAAGGATGCCAATCAACACATTGCGCCAGACGCGCCAACGGTGCATCTGCTTCATCATGTGCGCCAATTGCCCAAACTGCGCCTGCTCCTCCGCCGTTTTGCCGGCCTCCCGCTTGGGCATAGCCGTCTTCATGTCCTCAAAAAGAGCTTTGCATTCTTCACATTGCACCAAGTGCTCGTTCAGGTACCCCGTGCTTTCTTCGCTGGCTGCGTTATCAATGCACATCGGCATCAAATCACGTGCCACATTACAGTCAGTATTCATTCTTGATCTGCCTCCTTCATGGCCTGCACAAGCAGTAGTCTTGCCCGGTAGTAGGTCACCCGCGCCCAATTTTCGGACTTGCCAAACAATTCACCGATTTGGCCATGGCTCAGGTCGCACAGCGTGCGCAGGGTGAAGACCTCCCGGTATGGTTCAGGCAATTGGTGAAGGATGCGCTGCACTGTCATCCGCCGGTCGCCTTCAAGCAGCTGTTCGGCAATGTCCGGCGCTGCTCCCTTTGGTACTTCATCGATTGGGAGGTCGGGCGCTTTGCGCAGGCTTGAATAGTAAAGGCGCTTGGCAATGGCACACAGCCAGGTGGAAACGCTGCTGTCTCCGCGGAAACTTTCCCAGGCCCGCATTGCCTGAAAGAACGTTTCCTGTGCCAGCTCTTCCGCAAAGTGCTCGTTTTGGCACATCCGTAACAAAAATCCATAGACCAAATCCCAATGCTCACCGTAAACGGTGCCAAAGTCCTTCACCAAATTCACCTCCTTTCACCCTTTTAGTTGCAGAAAAAGATGTTTCGTTACAAATTCAACGAAAAAATCGAACATGTCATATCACTGTCTTGGTATCCTAAGCCATTTCTTGCGGCAAGGCAATAGCTTACCTCTTGAATGTTGCTTTAGGCATGTGTTTGCTTCGCCGATTGTGTATAACAATAATCAAGTTTTGAACAAAAATTGTCGAATTCTGTCTGTTTTGATTTTCTGCGACAAGTGCCTCGTTGTGCATACGACACACTGAACATCCCAAAGAGGTGTCGTGAAATACGAAGATGCCCCCGTCCTGACCCTGTACGATCAAGGACAGGGCGTATTTGAGTCATCAATCGTTCGGCCGTGAAGCTGAATCTGCAGGTATTCCATGGGAGCGTAAGCCGCAGAGCCCTATTTCGAAGAACGTGTTGTCGCAAACGGCTCTTTTTTTGTTATGATGGGAGCAAAAATGGGGCCTATGGAATAAAACGCGTCGCCGGCGCGTCTATAGAGTGTCAGGCCCGACAAAAAGAAACAAGAAAGTGAGCAACCGTGACAGTCCGAACCCGGAACAACGCACCCTGCAGAACACTGACCAACTGCATCGTATCAGCGGTGCTCTGCTGCACAACCCTCAGGATCGGGAGGATGCCTTGCAAAATGCCATTGAGACTGCTTGGTGCAAAGCAAAAGGGATTCGGAACGAAAGCAAATTCAAAGCATGCGCCATGCCGCGCTGCGAACAAGGAAGACGGTATGGTCATGACGCCTGCGTGGTACGTGACCTACTTTGATAAAGAATATGCATCGTATGAAGGTGGTTTTCATATTCTTAAGTCTTGGGTTATGCAGCGCTTTTTACATTTTCATGACATCTTTAACCGCTCCTCATGTTATACTGGGATAGAAGGAGGTTGTATGCGCCTCAAGATTTTGATAATTGAAGATGATATAGCCATCGCCCAGCTCATTGAGATGACACTGCGGGTTTCTGATTACGAAACCTGTATTTGTTATGATGGAGCCGAGGCCGAGAAACTCCTCGTTGTAGGGCAGTTTGACCTGGTGATATTGGATGTAATGCTGCCTGGCCTGAACGGCTTTGAACTGGTGGAGCACATGAACCAAAGGAAACAGACGCTGCCGCCAATCCTTTATCTGACTGCGAAAATCGATGTACAAGACCGGGTGCGCGGGCTGCGTCTCGGGGCAGAGGACTATATGCTGAAGCCCTTTCATCCTCTGGAACTGCAGGCGAGGGTGGATGGAATCCTGCGCCGCCACAACCCTATGGAAGAGCGTTACCAGGTGCTGGACGTAAGCCTTAACATTAGCACCCGTGAGGTCACTAGGGACGGGGAAGCGGTAGAGGTGACCCCGCAGGAGTTTGATTTGCTGCACACGCTGATGCGGCATAAAAATATGGCGCTTTCAAGGGAGCAGCTGCTCCAGGCAGCCTGGGGTTATGATTATCTGGGCGGCACCCGCACGGTGGACATGCACGTGCAGCGCCTTCGCCGCAAATTGCATTGGGAGGATACCATCAAAACGGTCTTTAAGCTGGGCTATAGGCTGGAAGCTAAGGGATGAAGCTGCAAAGCCGCATTCTGCTTATCACGCTGGTGCTTTGTTTTGTCTTTGGCTTGGCACTCAGCGGGGTAATGCTTCGCGGCGCCTTCACGCGCAGTCTGCGGGCAGAGCTTGAGCGCGGGCTTCAAACCAGCGGCATGTATGCGGCTTCATTAAAGGCGGGGATGGAGGCCTTGTCCCCTGAGGCAGACAGGGAAGGCGTCCAGCGCGCTGTGCGCGTCACTGCAGCCTACATGACGGATTTGGCCCTGGTGGCAGTCACCGATGGGCAAGGGCAGCTGATCTATGATAATTTCGGCCCCAATACAGCGCCGATAATGGAACTGGCGCCGAAGATCGCCGGGCATTACCGGGTAACCAGTTTTCAAGGCAGTGTGTATCAGCTGATACGTCGCGAGGTGGTGACCGGTCAGGGGAACGTGGAGTTGCTCTATGCCTGGCTTTTGGAGCCAGTGTATCAAGCGGTGCGCGAAGAAACGCGCGGCGCCTCCGTCCTCCTAGGCCTGCTGTGCAGCTTGCTTGCGCTGGCCCTCTTGCTCTCGCTGCGCGCGGTCTTTCAACCGATGAGGAAGTTGGGGGAGGCAGCACAGGAACTGGGGCGCAGGGGCTATGGCACACGGGCTCAAATTGTGCATCCCGGCGATGAGGTGGGACAGCTGGCAGGCCGTTTCAACCAGATGGCGGAGGCCACCCAACGGCATGTAGAGGAGCTGACCTCACAAGAGGCAGCGCAGAGACAGTTCATTGCGGATATGGCTCACGAGCTGAAAACCCCGCTTACCTCCATGATTGGCTTCGCGGACCTGCTGCGCCGCTCAGAGCTTTGTGCAGAGCAGCGTGAACAGGCCCTTCACGCGATCGTCATGCAGGGGGAAAGGCTGGAGCGCATGCGTTTCAAATTGTTGTACTTGGCGAGGCTCAACGGTGG
>LFTR01000167.1:20171-25551 GCA_001513425.1 Clostridiales bacterium DTU024 | reverse complement strand
TGCTGGCCCTCACTTTTGACGACGGCCCACAACCGGAAACACTCAAGGTGCTCGACTCTCTGGAAAAATATGGCGCGAGGGGCACCTTTTTCGTCTTGGGCAGAAACATCGCGGGTAACGAGGAGATTCTGAAGAGAATGGCCGAAGCCGGCCACCAGATAGGCTCGCATTCTTGGTCACACTCGAACTTCACATTGCTATCTGAATCCGCCGTCCGCTCAGAAATGACGCGCACAATGGACAAAATCCTTGAAGTCACCGGTCAGAAAGTCACGATGATGCGCCCACCCTACGGTGCAACCAACCGCTTATCACGCCGCCCACTGGCGGAACTCAACCTGCCCATCATCCTCTGGTCAGTGGACTCGCTGGACTGGCAAACCCGAAGCACCTCCAAAACCATCTCCGTAATCCGCAGCAAGGCCACTAATGGCGCCATCATCCTCTGCCATGACATCTGGGTTTCAACAGCCAAAGCGCTGGACAAGGTGATCCCAGATCTGATCGCGGCAGGCTATCAACTGGTGACGGTAGAGGAGATGATGTCCTTTCGAAAGCAGCCGCTTAACCCTGGTTGGGAATACAGCCATCTGGATCCAGAGAAAATTGAGATCAGCTTGATCCCAATGCCGCCCATGGAGACAAAACCCTAAACCGTATGACACGCTTCCGGAGACTCCTTGTGCAGTGACCAACGCTCTGCTCGGCACGTGACAGACGCTTTCGTCGGGTCAGCAAAAGTTCCAGTAGAATTATGCTTTCCCATACAGGTTATTTTTGCCCAGGCACTCTTCTGATGCAGGAATATCGGCTAAACCGGCTGGTGCCAAGATTCATACCCTTGTATGTCTTTCTTCCACGATCTGTATCTTCAAGTGGCCATTTTGAGGGTTCTCAAACCCTTCAAGCGTCCATTTCGGTGGTTCCTTAACCTGTTGATTTGTCCACTTTTCGGCGCACAGTTCAAGGCCATCGTATCATCTATTGTGTTAGATTGCCATGGCTTGCACATCCCTTCTTCGGCGAAGTTGCGATCGTCAGTGGACGATATCTGTTCTGGCTTGAGAATTGCCATTCATACTCGCTTATCTTCTCTCGCTTTCTTAGTTACCGACAGAATAAACTTACTCTTTGCCAGCGTATACCCATCCCGGTTATACTCGAAATCTTTCCATAGCGAACGTTTCAAGTCGGCATATTCCTGCGCTTTTTCGGGATGGGCAATCAGATAATTACGGAATAATATCTCGTCCGGCTCCCGGTCGCCAATATACTGCACATGAATATGAAATACCCGCTGGGCGAAACCACAGGACGTGTAACCGCCGAGAAACATCATGTGCGGCGGAGGTGTATCCATCGTCAGACTTTCACCATCAAGACACCAGTAGCCCACACTTTTCATGCGTTCCTTCATCCCTGTAACATCGGCGCTCTCCGGGATTTCGAGCAGAATATCCACCGTAGGCTTTGCGAGCATACCGGGAATAGATGTACTGCCGCAGTGTCGTATGCGGGCAATGCTTTCTAAGCCGACGGCTTGTTCGATTTTTGATTGTTCTTCGGAGTACCATATAATCCAGTCGGGATTGTATTCAATTAGGATTACAGGATAGAGCTTCGCTCGTTGTTCAGCAGTCATATCAACCACTTCCTTATCTCAGCTATCGTCTGATTGCCGCAACGCGACAGCTCTCCCATAACGCGGTCGATGCCATATTCGAACGTGTGCCAACTCTCGTGCGTAATACCAATGCAATCGACAGGGCAAACCAACAACTCTGATTCGGGGAATAACAGTTTATACATCATCCGGCAACACTGAGCATCTGGCAGTTCTCGGGGCTTGTTTTGCTGCGAAGCATCATGGCGTGATGTGGTCGGGTTCCATGGCGTTCAATTCAAATCGGTTCATGCTTGCCTTAATTGGGTGCCGGGAGGGCGGACAAAAGTATCTGCATAAGAACCGGAATAAGGGCATTGCTATTGTTGCGCATGGCCATGATGCATGGCACTTATTTATTGCATGCCTTGCTTGTTTGCCGCACCACGCCCTGCTTCTTGCGATTCATTAGATAAAGCGAAGAAAGAACCCAATTGACTGCAAGCATCATAGATTGAGCAGCCACAAAAAAATCCAATGTAAAAGCCATCAGCGCCACAGCGCCGGGCAAAGCAGCATAAATGAAGAGCCGCGCCGTTTTCAACTTGTGTGCATCTTCTATTGAATATACCATCATGTGAAAGGCGGACAGGAAAGAAGGGGCGGATGTGAAAAGCACGAACAGCAACACAGGAAATTGAGAGAACAGCATAAACCATTCCATTGCCAGCCATTGCTGACGGTTTAGGCGAAGCAAGACAAGACCCATCGCTCCCCATTCGATTATCATCCAAAGCGAATTCATTGCAAGGAGGGATGCTGTGGCCTTCATTGCGAAATATATCGTTTTGCTTTTTTTATTCAGGAAAAGAGCTTTGTTGTTTCCTTTCGAAGGGCTGCCTTTCAGCTCTGTC
The DNA here is from genome assembly GCA_001513425.1 of Clostridiales bacterium DTU024. Taxonomy (GTDB): domain Bacteria; phylum Bacillota; class Clostridia; order Christensenellales; family Aristaeellaceae; genus DTU024. The sequence continues at coordinate 23,034 of LFTR01000167.1, read as the reverse complement.
ATGAGTTTGCGATGCCTCAAGGAACGAATCAGGATAACAATAAGCCAAGCAAATTGTATCAGGATCAGGCCGATAACCAGCAAATATGATACCGCTCTTTGCGTGAAGGTATGCCTTGTCCCGCTGCCCAGCTCCAATGGGTCCATCGGCGCGGATTCCTGGACGAAGCGGAAAGGAATGCTTCCCTGCTCCGATACCAATTGGTATACTGCGCCTTCCCCGCCAAATTCGGTTGGGAACAAAAATGAGTAAACTGCTTGGGTTTGCGTATCTGCTGTTGCAGCGGAATATTCGCTCATTTTTGTTTTCCCGATAACGCCTTCCCGAATGATGAAGGAACGGACATCCGCGCCTCGGGGATATACGTCCATGTGGTATTCGCGGTCAGCCGGCAAGGTGAGAATTATCTCGTCTCCGGATTTCTCAAGAGGGAAAATGGCGTTCGCGTTTGAATCTGCAAACGCTTCATCTGCCATATTGTATTTCATCAGCAATTGGCTGGCCGTATCGAAAACCTGAAATCCGGCATTCCCCGGAACGCTGATACGCCGGAAATTCCGGTTCTGTGTGACCATGCCTTCCAGACTGTCGTATGCGCTAAACCATGCAAGATATCCTTTGGGATAATGCTCATGCATCACGTTCTCCAGCAAACCGACATTTGCATTCCAGTATCCTGCGCGGGACTGGATGGATTGCACCATCATTTCCTGCCCCATGTTCGACAAAACAGCCCATACATCCTCCAATTCGTCTTCTAACTCCCGCCTGAGGTGCCCGTCCCTGATGATGGCCGTTCCAAAATCGGCAAGCATCTTCATTGCGCTATGCTTGTCTTTCCAAGCATGTATCAACAGCGGCTGATAGTGCGATGCGTAATCCTGCACGTCTGTAATCATTACGGCCAGCAGGGAGAACAATTTCTGCAACAGAAGGTTATCACTTGGGTTTGCCCAGTATTCGCTGCCCGTTATTTCCGCAAACGCTTCCTTCACGGGGACGACCCGCTGCTCATAGTCGCTGTTGGTTTCAATGGATGGCAGATAGTATGTTTTGCCAAAATGGCCAAATCCCCATGCCTCAAAGGGAATGGACGGAACAGGGTCAAATGCGCCGATAATGTTGAATATTGAGGGATACTCAGCCGCCTTTGGATCGCGGGTTACGTTTGGTGTAGCAAAGGTATACGCGTACAGGTCACCCGCGGTGGCCAGCTTGTTATCCAGAATCATGGCTGCCGTCATATTTGCCGTTGCCGCCGCCCGGCTATAGCCTGCGATCCAGATTTTCTTTTTCCCATCAATGTGATGCAGTGACAAGTACGCTGCAATACGCTGGTACACTTGGTTGGCTGCGGACAAAAAACCCTCATGATGGATGCCCGTTCCCACAAGAAAGTTGCTTTCCCACTCATCAAGATATGCGCCGCCGCTGATGGCGACAGCCAGCAGCGTATACGGCTCGCCACTGATATTCGTTTCCTTCATGGCGATAGCCGTGGCGATAGTATCAATGGTGGGTGTGATATCATACTGCTCCAGGAGAATATTGTAATATCCCAATTCCGTCAGGAAGGCATGAATGTTGTCACTCTTTTCCGAAAGACTTACATCCAGCTTGCGAAAAGCAGACAATGCCATACCAAGTGAAGACTTTGCCAGTTCGTGGTGATATATCTCACCGCTGCCGGAAAAGCAATTGTCAGAATAGGCAAGCGGCCAAACAATCTCCTGTACTGTACGGTATCGCACAATGCCAGTTTCTCCGACGGCTCCATTCATGTGAAAGATCAATAGGACGACCATGAGAATTGGAAGAGCGATTTTTCTGCAATTATGTTTGTTCATACGAGATTATTAACCGCGTTGACTGCCAGGTTTTCAACCGACATTATCTTAAGCTCCTTAGGTTTCTGCCTGGGGTTATAATAACATGAAAAGAGAATTCGTCAATGTTCTCCACAACATTCAAGTGGTTCAAATTGTTACCCTATCTCGATATGGTCCAGCACCTTGCGTGACAGTACTCTTGTTCATTTGAATGGCAGTTCGCCTTATCCCGTTCTGCGAGCGCTCACTTTTGCCCTACTGGCGGCCGTGATGCTCTACCCACTGGCGGTGATAGCATTCCACCCCCGGCCCCGCATTCATATACATTTCATAGCGCGTTATATTTCCATTTCAGCATAATTTCTTGATGGCCCGGTTCGCGGCCGGTTTGCCGGTCAGGATGAGGATTGGCAGGCTCGAGGGGCTGTAAGTCCACTGCCCGGCCTCAGCCGCACGCAGCTGCCGTCATTCATGAAGAGGCGCCGCTTCCTTGGTTGTTTGTGCGGCAGTTTCAATCGGGAGGCATCCCGCCAATCATATTCATAGAGGCTCTTGATGAGGTACAGGCGGAAAGGGAACCCAGAAGCAATGAAATCAAAGGCGCGGATGGTGTTGTCAGGAAGAGCGCCCGCTGCAGGTCCCTGAAAGGAATCAAGGCGTCGTCTTCGGAGTGCCTGTAGACCACACCGGTCCGATAGTCATCCATTGGGGGGCTGTCTTTGAGCATAGGCGTAAACTGTGATCCAGACATCAGATTTTCATCGAACGCACTTAAGCCAAGCATCAACAAAATTGAGATCGGACGGGCATCTTCACCACGCTGTCCTGCGTTTTCGCTGTGCTGCTGATGTTTTTGATAGGCACAGTAAAAAGTCCTCAGAGGCATTGCATTCTGCACTGAATGCGGTTGTGGTCGGGAGCAGGGATTTATACCCATCCAAAGCGGTATCCTTCCACCAAGTGATCACAATGTCTCCGGGTAAATGTCCATTGCCAAGCTGGCAAAACGGCACTATCCCACCAAACAACGATAC
>LFTR01000167.1:0-20022 GCA_001513425.1 Clostridiales bacterium DTU024 | reverse complement strand
GGGCTATCCCCTACGCTTTCGCGAGTGTATTCATTGGGAAATCAGACACCGTTGTGCGCCAGAGATACTTCCCCCAAGTGCGCATTGGTGCCGCCCCCGATGGGAGCCGATGCAGACGCAGCCTTCGATTGAGGGGAGGAAACCCCGTATCGATCCTCCTCTTCCGTCCCATCCCGCAAAAAGCCTGCATTTCGTCGCGGCGGAAACAGAACGGAAGGCATTTTGACGCGCGCCCTAATAAATGCGCTTAATCGCAATCGCCCGCCTGGGCGCCATATCCTCCGACAAGGCATACCGCAGAGCGTCCATCAGGTGGTTGTTGCGGTCGCCCGGTTCTCTGGTCACTTCCCCCGCCGGATCCTTCTTGAATCCCCAGGATTCGATCTCTTTGATGAAATTCTCACACCGCGGGTCGATCACGATACTGTTCTGCCGCAGCCACCGGACGCCGTGCGTAATGCTGTCGGGACCCTTGCGCGCCGGTTGCGCGCGTATCCCATAGCGCCTCAGTTCCTCAATGCTTTTGGGCTCAGCAGAGTCGCACATGACGGCGCTCCCCTTGACCATCGGACGCAGCAGTCCTGCCAAAACGTCATTCGTCAGCCCTCGGCGATACAGTTCTTCCATTATGTAGATCGTCTTGCTCCCCGCGTCCCACACCAATCTGACCGCCGCGGCGGGATCCCTGGAAAAGCCGAAATCCAGGCCGATGCGCCACGAAAGGTGAGGGAAATTAAGGCCTGCCAAGTCTTCCACTTGCCAATTGGTGAGTACCGTGTTTTCGGCATGTCCCCATTCGCCCAGTGTGTATACCGCAAACTGATACGCGTCCGTCTCCCTTTCCAGCGCCCGACCGTCTTCTTTGGTCAGGAACAGGTTGTCCTTATGCGTGGTGTGCAGCATTAGGAGGTCGTCCCCTCTGAACAGCGGTTTGGGTATTTCGCGCTTTTCAAAGTACTCGCGGTATAGCCAGTGCAGGCGCTGTGACGGGTTGAAAGTAATGGTGATACGCTTGGTGTGGGGACTTAAGCCCCGCAGGCGCTTGTCCAATTGGCGGAAGCTTTGCCATGACATTTCCGTCGCTTCTTCCATCCAGATGTCGGTCAGCACGCCTGTCTGCGGCGTGACAGATTTGACCTTTTCCACGTCATCCAGGCCGCTGAACAAGATCTGCGCGCCCGAATAGGTACAGGTGATATCATCCGCGCGCAGGACATAAAGGTGCCGTGCGTGCATGCGGTCGATGGCTTTGACGATCTCGTTGTAGCAGCTGTCGTGTATGCGCCGCGCCACCTGGCGCACTACCAGCGTGTTGCGGCCGATCACGGCATCCAGTGCCACGCGCTGCGCGACAAAAGCGCTTTTACCGCTGCCCGCGCCCCCGTAATACAGCTGGTACCGCTCCTTGGCATCTACGAAGGGGCGGTAGACGGGGTTGAAATAGTCCTGCGGCACTTCCAGAATAAGTTTCCCCATGTTGTCCCCTTTCTTTGCACAGGAACCTCTGTTCCTAAAAGCATCTTAACACTGCAAATACCGCTCACGCATTGACATGCGCTGACCATTTCTGTTCCGGAAATACTGTCCACCGAACCTCTGTTTCTGTGTACAACCTGTTGACAGTGTGTATAACTCTTCTCATAAAGCGGATAACTCAGCGCGCGAAGCCTTGGGACCTGTGGATAAGATTTCGCCGCTCTTGTACTCTTCTCCCTTGCTTTGGTATAATGCCGGGAGTGAATTGAACACGGGGATCCGCCCAAAATGTTTCACGTGAAACAATTGGACACCTGCCCGTTATGGAGGGACGACAGATGACAAACTGGACAGCGGCGCAAATGGCAGCCATCGGTGCGCGCAACCGTGACATATTGGTCAGCGCCGCCGCCGGCTCCGGCAAAACCACCGTCATGATCGAGCGCGTGATGTCCCTCCTGCGGAGCGGCGCGTCCTTGGAGCGTATGCTGATCGTAACCTTCACCCGCGCCGCCGCCGGGGAAATGCGCGACCGTCTCACCCGAGCCCTTGCCAGGGAGGCGGAAGACAACCTGCCGCTGCGTGATCAGTATGACCGTATCGGGCAGGCGCACATTTCCACACTGCACACGTTTTGCATAAGCGTCCTGCGGCGCCACTTTCAGGAAGCCGGTGCCGATCCCCTGTCACGCACGGCGGATGACAACGTCACCGGCGCCCTGCTGGACCGCGCCTTGTCTGAAGCGGTGGACGCTTTTTATGAAGAGCCCGATGACGACGCGCAGATGCTTATCGATCAGTTTTCCGATGCCGCCATAACCGATATGGCGCGCCAGCTTCACAGTTTCCTGATGGCGCAGGCGGAACCGTGGGAGTGGCTGCAGAAGGCGCTGCAGGCGCCCGTTTCCGGGGACGATATCCAGCGGCACCCGCTGTACGCCGTTATGCGAGACAGCGCCCTGCTGCAATTGGAGGGCGCGATACAGTACGTTAGTGCCTGTGACAGCGTCGCCCGGGGGCCCGGCGGGCCGGGACGTTACCTCTCCAATAACGAGGAAGATCGCGCTGTTGTGCAATCGCTGATGCAATCGCTCTTGACTACCGGCCTCCTGCCCGGCGCGGTTGGTTTCAAGCCGGGCACGCTTAGCCGTACAAAAGTGCCGGCGGAAGAAACGCAGGAAGCGCGCGAGGAGTTCAAGTTCCTGCGGGCAGGGTTCAAAAATTGTGTGCAAGCGGCGGGCAAGCTGATGCCGGGGAGCGCAGAGCAGCTCAAGGAATGGGCCGACGCCATCCAGGCGACGATTCCGGCCCAACGTGCGTTGGGTGCTTTGACACGGGATGTGTATGATAGGTATCAGGCGCTCAAGGCCGCCCGCGCCATCTGGGATTACGGCGATTTGGAGCACCAAACACTGTTCGCCCTTAAAAGTCCGGAGGTGGCGCGCGACGTGGCCGGCGGGTTTGATTTTATCTTTGTGGATGAGTATCAGGATATTTCGCGCACCCAGGAAAATATCATCCGCTTGATCCATCAGGATAATGACTTATTCATGGTGGGCGATGTCAAGCAGAGCATCTACCGTTTTCGCCTGGCGGACCCGGGGCTGTTCCTCACCAAATACGCATCCTTTGAGGAAGAGAAGGACGCGGCGGAACGCGTGATCAAGCTGGCGGAAAACTTTCGCTCCCGTCCCAATATCCTTTCTGCCGTCAACGAGATCTTCCAAACCGCCATGCGCAGCCGCGTGACTGAGATTGCCTACGACGAGGCTGCTCGGCTCTCCGCAGGGCGCACGGGCAGTGGCGACGCGCCGGTGGAACTGCATATCATCGACCGTACCGCGGCGCCCGAGATTCCTTCGGATGAGGAAGAGGAATCAGAGGATACCGGCGCGGCCGATGAATCTCTCAGCGGCGCCGCACAGTTGGAGGCGGCGCTCATTGCCCGGCGAATTATTGCCCTGCGCGGCTCCATGATCGAGGACGGCGGCCGCCTGCGCGAAGCGCGCTTGCGTGATATGGTCATCCTGCTCAGAAGCGCATCAAGCCGCGCAGAACAAATGGCGCGCATCCTGCGCGACCACGGCATCAGTGTTTATTCCGATGTGGACGCGCAGTATTTCGCGCTGCCGGAGATCAAGGACATCCTTAACATATTGGCGGTGCTGGATAATCCCTATCAGGATGTGCCGCTGCTGAGCACGCTGTCCTGCCCCGTCTTTTCCTTCACGCCCGAACAGGTGGGGCGCATCCGTGCCGAAGCCAAGGATCGGCATCAGCCGTTCTGGCAGGCCTTTATGGAAAGGGAAAACGCGGACGAACAGGTCGCGCGGGCACTCAGGAAGATACGCGATTGGCGCTTCTGCGCCAAAAACATGGATTTCGAAACATTTATGCGCATGCTGGTGGATGAAAGCGGTCTTTACGCGCGCGCGGGCGCGCTGCCCGGCGGCGACATGCGTCGGGCGAATCTCCGCCTTCTGTGCGAAAGGGCGCGCGGTGCTACAGAAAAATGGACGCTGGAATCCTTCCTGTCCGGCGTCAAGGACGCGCGCAAGCGGGACAAGACATCATCCGCCGCGGCGCTGGGCGAACACGACGATGTGGTGCGCATTATGACCATCCACAAAGCCAAGGGACTGGAATTTCCCATTGTTTTTGTGGCGGACCTGGCGCACGGCTTCCGTTTTGGGAATTTGGGCGATCTTTTGCGCTGCGACAGCGAAGCGGGATTGAGTCTGCCGCAGGTGGATACTGTGAAGCGCATCAGCGTTCAGACCTACGCGGGGCGCGCCATCAAGGAAAAGAAGGACCGCGAAACCAGGAGTGAGGAATCGCGCCTGTTGTATGTGGCGATGACGCGGGCAAAGGAAAGGCTGATCCTCACGGCCACGCCGCGCACCATGAAGGCGGCGCGCGCCACGTGGGCGATCCCCACGGGCGATTTTGCGGCAGGTTCGGCGTCCTGCATGCTGGATTGGATCGGCGGGGCCTTGTGGGACGCCTTGCGCGATAATGAAAGCCGCCTGCACACGGGTGAATGCGGGGCGACTTGGCAAATTTCGTGGCACCATGAGGATGAATTTATTGCGCCGGGGGCGGCGAAACACAGAGCGCCTCTGCCGCAATTACATGCAAACCCCAGCGAAACCATGATGCGGCGCATGCGGGGCAGGGAGGAAGAATCCATCCCGCTCAAAACATCGGTGACGGCGCTCCTTAAGCGCCTGCCCGAAGAGGACGATGAGGAAGAAACACCCGTTATCAAGCGGCAGGAATTCAAGCATGAGCTGCCCCCCATGCCGCTGCCGCGTCTGGGTGAACAGACGAGGTTAACGGCGGCGGACAAGGGCAGCATCACCCACAAAGCGCTGGGGATCATGCCTCTGGACGGGCTCCTGGACTTAAGTGGCGATGCGCTGGAAAAGCAGATCACACAACGCTTGGACGAACTGCGATCAAGAGGGGTGTTGACCAACACCGAAAGGGCCGCTGCGGATGCTGCTCTGCCTGCCCGCTTTTTGGAGGATGACCTGGGGCAAAGGATGCTTGGTGCCAAGGACATAATGCGTGAACAGGCCTTTACTCTTAAGGCTGAGGGCGATGTGCTGCTGCAGGGCGTGATGGATCTGGCATTCAAAGAAGACGGCGCGTGGGTGCTGGTGGATTACAAGACGGACCGGGAGACCGCGAGCATCCTCCCCAAGTACCGTGACCAGATGCGCTGGTACATGCGTGCCCTGCGCGCATTGACCGGAGAAAGCGTAAAGGAAGCGTGGCTTTATGCCTTGAGGAGCGGCACCGCTGTTAAAGTGGAAGAATCCGAAGAGATCCGGCTGACTCCGTAGCAACGGCGCACTGTTTGATGATCCGGCGCCCTGATTAGTGATCCGCAACTGCCGGTCCCAGGGGAGTGCGCGTCGGAATGCCTTGCGTCCTGTTTCCGCAATGTAAGCACTGCGGCCACCGCCATTTATGGACTCCCCCTTCACGTCAAAAAGCAGGCTTTTTGCAGGGTTGGACGAACGGAGAAGAACGGTTGTGGGGACCGACATCACGGGATTCGGCCTTTATGTAATATTCGGGCTTTTTGATAAAGGAAACGTACGGCAAAGCGACCACGACGCATTTTTGCACCGGCAATGCTGCCAAAAAAAGGGGGGCGTAACCTTTTTCTGTTACGTCCCTTCGCTTATGCAGCGCAGCGTTCAAACGCCGCCGGACAGGCAATAATTGCTTTTGCGAATAGTTTAGTCGGGAAAGCCGAAGGCGTCCATTCGCACCGGGATGAAGCAAGCGCAGAGAAACCCGGCGCGTTTGCTTGGTTAGCGTTCCCCCGCACCATCCGAAGCACGCTGGCGCGGATTGCGGGACAAAACCTTATGAGGCGTCATTTACCCGCTTCTTCGCTATCGTTTTCTTCATATATATGAACGCGCTGAGCATCGTACTGTGTGCGCGCGGGCGGCGTTTTCCCGCCGTAGCCCAGGTGGATCAAGGCCAGGGGGACGATGTTTTCCTGCAGCCCCAGGATATCCCTGACCTTTTTGACTGCTTGCCCAAAGGGGTGAAGGCCCACCCAGCAGCTGCCAAGGCCCAGGGAAGTTGCCGCAAGCAGGATGTTTTCCACCGCCGCCGAGCAGTCCTGCACCCAAAAATCATTGCCTTCGCCCGGTATCGTCCGGTCCAAATTTCCCGCCACGATCAGGATGAGCGGGGAATTCATGGTGGAATAACGCGTGACGAGCCGCAGTTTATCCTGAAGCGCTTTGTTTTTTACCATATAGAATTCCCAAGGCCTCAGGTTATGCGCGCTGGGCCCGGCCATCGCGCACTCCATCAGGTCTTGCAGCGCAGCTTCCGGTACAAGACTGTCTGTAAACTGGCGCACGCTTCTTCTTTGCATCATTGCATCCCGGACTTCCATATGCTATCCCCCCACTTTCCGTATGTTTTGCTTTACCCGGACTATCGTATCATTGCCGGCAACGGCAGGCAAGGGGTGGAAAACGAATTGGTGCGAAAGGCAAACTGGCCGCCAAAGCTTTCCCTTTTCACGAAAGCGTTTGTATTCGGGCTGTCCATGAGTCACGCCGCTTACAGTGCTTTTTCGGAAGGCATGGATGGTGAGGAAGGGGGCGCCGGTCCGCGCCACATCATAAAAGCCAAAAAAAGTACTGCACAAAACGCCGATTTGATGTATACTGTATGAGGTGTATTTTGGCTTAATATCTGTTAGGAGGCTTTGATCGTGGAAAATATGACGTTGGTCTACATTCTTTCCGCAGTAGTAATTGTGCTTGCGCTGGGGTTTGCAGCATACCTTGCCAGCTGGGTGAAGAAGCAAAAGAACGACAATAAGGAAATCGAGCGCATCGCGGGGCTTATCCGCGATGGTGCCAACACCTTCATGCGCAAGGAATACACAGTCCTTGCCGTTTTTGCGGCGGTGATGGCCGTGTTCATTTACCTTTTCCTGCCGCGTCCCGTCTGGTCGGCAGGTGCTGTCCCCGGCAGTAACCTGGCGATGGCGCTGTGCTACATCGCGGGTACGGTTTTTAGCGCGGTGGCAGGCAAAGTTGGTATCTATGTGGCGTCGTTGGCTAACGCACGCTGCGCCGAGGCTGCGCAGGAAGGCGTTAAACCCGCGTTCCTGATCGGTTTCCGCGGCGGTGCGGTCATGGGCTTGATCGTCGTTGCGGCGTGCCTGCTGGGAGTTATGGGCGTTATGATCGTCGTGGGCGATGCCAGTATGCTGCTTGCATTCTCGTTTGGCGCAAGTTCCCTTGCGCTGTTTGCCAAGGCCGGCGGCGGTATTTTCACCAAGACAGCGGACGTTTCCGCCGACCTGGCGGGCAAAGTGGAACTGGGCATCCCGGAGGATGATCCCCGCAACCCCGCCGTTATCGCCGATAACGTGGGTGACAACGTGGGCGACGTCGCGGGCATGGGCGCCGACCTGTTTGACTCCAACGTGGCGACCATGGCAGCTGCTTTGGTCATGGCAACCGCGCTGGGTGGCAAAAACCCTTCTATGGTATTTGTGTATTCGGCGCTGGGGCTCCTGAGTTCCATCGTAGGCATTTACCTAGGCAAGATAGGCCCCAAGGGTACGCCGACCGGCGCGCTCAACAAGTCCACCTATGTCTCCACCGTCGTTTTCCTGGCGCTCACCGCCGCAGCCACCCTTATTTGGGGGTTCGAGTGGCGCTACTGGGGCGCGGCGGCCGTGGGCCTTTTAGTGGGTGTGGTGATCGGCCTTACTACCAATTATTTCACGGATGACAATCACGCTATCGTCAGGAAAGTGGCGCACGCTTCGGCCACCGGCCCCGCGTTCACCATCCTGTCCGGCGTTTCCTACGGCTTTATCAGCGCCCTTCCTGCCATGGTGGGCATCGCGCTCAGCGCGCTTATCGCCCACAATCTGGGCGGCATGTTCGGCATCAGCATGGCAGCCGTGGGCATGTTGTCTATCGTGGGCACCATCATTTCCAACGACGCCTACGGCCCCATCGTGGACAATGCCCGCGGCCTTGCCGAGATGGGCAGTCTGGGTGAGGAAACCATCCGCGTTACGGACGAACTGGACTCTGCCGGCAACACCGTCAAAGCCGTTACCAAAGGCTTTGCTATCGGCGCCGCAGGCCTTACCGTTATTTCTCTCTTGGGCGCGTTCATGCAGGAAGCCAACCACGCCATCGCGGAGATCAACTTAGGGTTGGCCGCGGGCGAAGCGCCCATCGCGATACTGACCGGCTTTAACCTGGTGGATCCCACCGTGTTCTTTGGCATTTTAGTGGGCGCTGCTATCCCCGCCGTTTTCAGCGCAATGCTGATCCTGGGCGTAGACAAGAACGCGCAGCGCATGATCGCAGAGATCCACAGGCAATTCCGTGAGATCAAGGGCCTGGCGGAAGGTGAACCCGGCGTGCAGCCGGAGTACAACAAGTGCATCGACATCGCTACCACGGGCGCCTTGAAGGAATTGATCCCCGCGGGTCTGATGGCGATCATCTCCACCCTGCTGGTCGGGTTCATTGGCGGCGTGCAAGCGGTGGGCGGTTTCCTCCTGGGTAACATCGTAACGGGTCTCCTCCTCGCCCTCTTCATGTCCAACGCCGGCGGCATTTGGGATAACGCCAAAAAGTACGTGGAAGCCGGCAATGAAGGCGGCAAGGGCAGCGACACGCATAAGGCCGCCGTTATCGGCGACACCGTGGGCGACCCCTTCAAGGATACCGCCGGGCCTTCCATCAATACGCAGATCACCGTCGTATCTTTGGCGGCGTCTATGCTGGCGCAAGTGTTCGTTCATTTCCACCTGTTCTAAGCGACAGGATAGTCTGATAAGACAGTTTTCGGCACGCCGCATGGGCAGCGTGCCGAATTTTAATGTGAAGCGTTGCGGCAAGTTCACCATTGTGGGTTCCAAGGAAGTACTTACTCCCTTGGTGGGGTTGGGCAAAGTCCGCATCAGAATGCCTTCAGCCTCGTTTCCACCACACAAGTGTGGCGGAGGACTATGCTTCAGGATTCCTCCTTACGTCAAAAAGCAGGATTTTTGCCGGGTAGGAACGAAAGCGGAAGTGCGGCGGCCCTGTCCCATTCGCAAATTTGGAGGTGCAGCTTGCTCTGCCAAGACTCTTCTTGGTTATGAATAAGCGAGGCCCATCAATGTCGCCGGCAGCATACGCGTGCGCTCTCTCATTCAAGACGATGCATCATCCATGCGTGAAGTCTACAGCAAAACTGCCAGATCGCCGCTGCGCGGGCATGTCTTGACAACCCATTCGCACGGCTCCTATAATCCATACAGATATCCAATTGTAAAATCAATCACGCTGAAGGAGTACGATATGCTTCCCATACAGGTTATCGGCAGCCTCAATATCGACATGACGGTGCTTTTGCCCCGTTTTCATCTGCCGGGTGAAACGATCACGGGGATGGATTTTCGTATCTACCCAGGCGGCAAGGGTGGTAATCAGGCAGTGGCCGCGGCACGCTTGGGGGCCAATGTGCATTTTGTCGGCATGTTGGGGGAGGATGACAACGGCGCCTTCTACGTGCGTGTGCTGACGGAGGCGGGAGCAGACGTGTCCGGTATCGGAAAGACCGGGGAAGCCGCCAGCGGCATCGCGCTCATAGAAGTCGATAAAACGGGCGAGAATCGTATCGTGGTCGTCCCCGGCGCCAATGCCCTGGCGGATGACACGCATGTGCGGTATCACCAGGAAAAACTGCCGGATAAGAAGATCTGTATGCTGCAGCTTGAGATCCCCGTGTACACCTGCATGGAGGCGGCCAGGCGCGCACACGCCAACGGCGATATCGTCATCCTGGACCCTGCCCCCGCTATCCACTTGCCTGACAGCTTTCTTCAGAATGTTGATTTCATTACCCCCAACGAGGGCGAACTGGCCCGCCTGACCGGCATGCCTGCAGGCACGATGGATAACATCCAAGCCGCCGCCCACGCGCTCATCGGGCGTGGCGTCAAACACGTGGTGGCAAAGCTGGGTGCCAATGGCTGCTTGTACGTTGACCGTGAGCGGATGCTGCATTCGCCGGGCTTTAGGGTTGACGTGGTCGATACCACCGCGGCAGGTGACAGTTTCAACGCCGGTCTTGCCTATGCCGTTGCCAATAATTACCCGATTGAAGAGGCACTGCGCTTTGCCAACGCGGTGGGCGCCGTTTCCACTACCGGCGCCGGCGCGCAAAGCGCCATGCCCACGCAAGAAGATGTGGAGAAGCTGATGGCGCGAGGGTCTAGAGACTACTAATGAAAAGTCAAGCGGGCAGGAACGGGTAATAAGAGATAATTTAGTTTGGTGTCCTTTCGATAGAAAGGCAACTCAAACAAGCCGCTGAGCAGTATGGGAGTTGCAGGCAGCCGGCCGAGGGGCAGGAAAAGCCGGTCAGGTGCTGCCTAAGGTATCCAGATAAGCGTTGACGGAAGCGAAGTATCTTCGCAGAAACTTATTGGCCGAAGCCATCATGTAGACCTGGTACTTCTTTCCCTCGGAACGTTTTTTCGCCATATACTGGTAGACGGGATCCTCGGCGGGAGAGCACATATTGATCACGTTCATGACGAGAAAAAGTGTCCTTCTCAGAGCGGGAGATCCGCGCTTGAAGATGCTTCTGCTGAGGAAATTCACCTGGCCGGATTGGCAGGGAGGGGCATCGATGCCGGCAAAGGCAACGAGCGCCTTCTTGGAATGAAAGCGGCGGACATCCCCGATTTCCGCCATGAGCTGAGGTCCAAGGGAAGGGCCGGCACCGAACATACTCATGACGACAGGATACTCGGGCAAAGAGGAAGCCAAGGCCTGCATCCGCGCGCGTACCACAGCCAGGGAGATGAGGTTTGTCCGCAACTGAGAAACGGCGGTGTCAACGAGGACCCTGACGCTCTCGGAATTGGGTGATACAGCAACACAATTCGAAGCGAAAGCATGGATCTTCTTCGCCTTATCCGGACTGAACTGATAGCCGTGTTTGGCGCACCAGCGCTGATATCTGGTGATAAAGGCACGCTCAGACAAACCGCGCACACAGTCACAGTGCCGGAATGCAGCGACGAAATCGATCCACTTCTGGCTGCCGTCAGGCCGGACGGGGCTTGTGAAGAGATCATTGACGCGGGGGAAGTATAGATCCATTAAAGAGATGAGACTGTTCTTGAACACTGAGCTTATTTTGCTATACTCTTGATACTGCCTGTAGCAAGTCTTAAGCAATTGCCGGGCAGGGTCCTGGGGCATATACCTGGGCAGCTCGTTCCAGTATTGAAGACCATAGCCGGCGATCTTCAGAGCGTCCTTCCTATCGGTCTTGCCCCGTCTGATGGAATTGTTCCCGTAGCCATGAATGAGAACGGGATTGACTACGGAAACATAGAAACCCTCATGGTCAAGCAGCCATGCTATGGGCAGGTGGTAGCTGCCTGTAGCTTCCATGACCACGCGGGTCTCACCGCCCAGAGATTTGAGCTTGTCGCAAAGCAGGGTCAGATCATGGCTGGTGTGGTGAACCTCGAAGGGCCTGAGAACCTCTTCACCGCCGGGACGCATGACTGCGATCATGCTTTTGCCTTTGGAAATATCGATACCTACGGTGTACATTTCTGTTCCTCCAATAGATGAGTATTGACCGGGTACATCTTGATCCCGCTGCCGATTCAATCTATTGCTCAACACGAACTCCCCGGCAAAACCGGTGGCCCAACCTACTCAACCGAACGCTACAGCAAGAGGATGGCTGATAGTCTCTATCACGGACATGGAAGCCCACTACACTGATGGTCAGCCGGTCCCTCGTATTGTAGCTTAGGCACGAGAAAGGCAGGAATGGCGAACTGGCTGCACGCCTTTCCTGCCTAAAGTTATTGTAATAGTGCACCGATCGGTGTTCGCGGCTTTGTTCGGAGAAGAGGGGGAAAGGAGATCCAACCGAACTTCGTCACAAGAATGATGCCATAGCAGTCAGCATTTTCTTAACCCAGAGTCGTTCCAGAAATCCGTAGTGGTCCGATTAGTGGAGTCATCTGAGTACTGGTCGGACGACAGAACACACTTGAGCTGAGAATCACTTCGATTTTCTCGGTAAGCAGGCGGCATGAAATGGCAATCGGAGTTTAGAAAAGCGAATCAAAACTTGGCAGTACCTTGTTTCCGTTGAGAAATTCTGGATTGAATGATATACTCCTGTACAATTGCAGAGACACATTGAGTTTAACCATAAGTTCATTGATGATTATACCTGCAGAAATGTGAAATAGTTGGAGAACAAGATGCAAATAGTGATTGTCGGAGACTACCAGCTTGAGAACACACCTTTGAAAATGACCGAGAATGCGATGGAGGATATTCGCAACACAGAATCAGACCTCGTCGTTGTGATGGGTGATTATGGAAAAAACGCTGAACTGGGAGACCCGGATACCATCTTCCGATGTAAGAAGTTGCTTGATCTGACTGAGTCATTCATTCGCCCATTGCTGGGTAATCATGATTTTCACAAAGAAATCGGGGAGAATATTCTTCCTCACGGTACAATGGAGAAAGCCATGAGGAAAGCTTTCGAAATTGATGATACCTTCTTTGTTTATGAACACAAGGAATTCCGCCTCTTTGGTATCAGCTTGGATTCATGGTCAGCAGAGCCGCCATTGTCAGTCAACGAATGCTTCGTCTCTGATGAACGTTTTGGTTGGATTGTTCGAAAAATCGAAGAGCGCCCCGGGATACCAATTGTCATGTTGACGCATGCGCCTATCATGGGGTGCGGTCTGAGGACGGTCCCTGGGGTCCATATTCGCGCAACCAACGCCTATATGGATCAGAGCACCGATCCAATGCGATGGATAGCTCTAACAGAGCACCCGGAGATCATCCTTTGGTTGAGCGCGCATTATCATCTGGGCCATCATCATCCAGACTCATTGGTAGAGCGTAAGGGCGTTGTATACGCACATACGGGCGTGCATGGAAATGTAACAAGAGACGGTAGCAGGCAATCGAGGATATTACATATTGAAGATGACAGAATAATATTGAGAACGCTTGATCACGAGAATCGAAGCATTCAGGATAAACCGGATTGGGAAGCTTCACTCTCAGACATGTATCTAAAACGTAAAGAGATATGCCCTCGTGTCTTACACCCTAATATGCCAGACTGGCTTGAATCCTTTGAACCGCTTGGAGCGGGGGGGCGAAAATCATTACCGAATGGGCATGTATTGCTTTCCACAAGGGACAATTATCTCTGGGAAGCTGACCCGCAATGGGCTGTGGTGCTGGGCACGCTTCATTATCAGGACGAGAAAATTATCGATTACTGTGTCAGTGGAGATGTTGTATGGCGTGCGTTTGGGCAGACAATCTCCGCAGTCAATATATGGAATCCCTGGCGCTTTACACGAGAGCGGTTCATCCCCAATCACCATGAAGAAAAGATTCAGCTGCAAAGGCAAGTCAACAAGCTTGAGCCGATTGCCGCGGGCGGTGTTCGAGTTTTTCTGGAAGATGGGTTTCTCAATGTTAATTGTCCGGAAAGACTGAAATGATAGCGGCTGAAGCACGACATGATAATTCGAAGCAACGTAGCATTTCCGGAATGCTGATGGGATTTACATGGCTATCCGTCCTTATTGTTTTCTGCGCGATTGCTGTTAGTTATTTCATTTCCAGGAACGTTGCCAGACAACAGGCATGGGAGAAAGCCCGTTTCGCGATCTTTGAAACAGCTGAGAGCGCATCAGAACTACTTGTCGAATTGAAGTTGGGTTCTGAGTTGTTGGCAAATCAAATTGATATCATTGGCTTTTGCACGGCATCAGCTGCACAACGGTTTTCGGCCCGAGACACAGTGCTATCACTATTGACAAGTTACGCAAATTTCCGAAATGAGGTCCTTGATGTCTATTTGGTGACAGCGGACGGCGCAAGTTTTTCCGCGCAACCTGAAAATGTAGACGCGAACCTAGTCTCTGCGTTTACCGCGTATGTTCAAATCACAGATGATTATCAGCCGCAAAGAGTCTTTCGAAGTCCAATTCTGACTGAATTGTATCAGGGAAGTGATGGCCGAAAATACTTTGCACAGCTTTTTCCCATATACCGACCAATTGCCGCACCGGGGGCTGAGGATTATCTGGGTTCACTAATCACTATTTGTGATTCCAGGTCATTACTGAGTGTACTGAATTATTCAGATTCTTACGCCACAATGATTATGCAAGGAAATCAGTTGCTTTCAAGATCAGATGAGACGGATACCAACATGGTTGACCCCGTTCTACTGCAAAGTGACGGTTTTCAGCAACCACGCCGTGAAGTGACTCTTTCAGAGCCAGTAAAAGGATCCGATTGGACAGTCCATTTGTCGTATTCAGTGGCAAATAGCGACATAGGCATGGGAAATGTCGAGCTGGTCTGCATCATATTGGCTGCAGCGGCATCTTTCGCAATGTTTGGGTTAAGGACAATCTTGGGCAAGTGGCTTGTTGAACCAATAGCCTGGATTGCAGGGCACACTGAAAAAATCCAAGAATCCGGCAGCAAGATCCCCCAGCCAGCCATAGTCACCCGTGAAATAGCATCACTGACACGTAATCTGAACGAAATGCTTGAGAGAATTGATGAGCTTAACGACAGTGTGCTCAAGGCAAGGCTGAATTATTATCAAGAGCATTTGATGTTTCTTCAAACCCGTACAAACCCGCATTTTCTATATAACAATCTTGAAAGCATTCGCGGAATGGCAGCCGCGGATAAGACTGACGAAGTACGATCGATGATAAGTTGCATTGCCAATATTTACAGATATGGAAACAGGAGTGAACAAACATCAACGTTAAGGGAAGAATACAGCGTCGCTCGCGATTACGAGAGAATCATGGTTTTGCGTTATGGCGAAACTTTTAACGTAATCCTGAAAGCGTCTGATGCGGCATTGGAGTGCAAAACGCCCAGGATGGTACTTCAGCCGCTGATTGAAAACGCCTTTCTTCATGGCTTCTTGACAACTTTGACAAAAAACGGGACTGTCGAAGTCAATGCTGAGGTTATTGAAGATAATTTGGTGATTATTGTTTCTGATAACGGAATAGGTGCAACGGACGAGAAAATTGAACAGCTCAATCAAGTGCCCGATTTTACCAGAACCAGTGATAGGCACATTGGTATATCCAATCTGTGGAAACGACTATTGCTGCTATTCGGCGCCGAAAGCAACATTAGCGTTCAGCGTAACAGGGCAGGAGGGTTGAACGTAGCAATACGAATCAATCAAATAGTAGATACCTGAAAATACGACAAGCGGAACTGAATAATGGCAAGCAATTTCCTTGTTGCTTTGATAGTATGTCACTAGGAGCTGAGATATATGCAAATCAGAACCAGGCGACTATTTAGAGATATCTGGAAAGCAAGGTACGTTTACATGTTGCTTTCGTTTGGGTTGGCGTATTTTATTGTTTTTCATTATGTACCAATGAGCGGGATTGTCCTCGCGTTCAAAAAATACAATGCGAGACTGGGTATTTGGGGGAGCGATTGGACGGGTCTGGATCATTTTAGACGAATATTCATCACTCCCGGAGCAGTCGCTGCAATCAAAAACACCTTCGAAATCAATCTGACAAGATTGCTCTTTCAGTTTCCGATGCCGATACTGCTGGCACTTCTCATCAATGAGATGCGGGGTACAAGAATCAAACGAATCTATCAGACAATTTTCACATTTCCACATTTTTTGTCTTGGGTAGTAGTATCAACCATATTAATGAATTTTTTGGCAAACAGCGGTATGGTCAATGCAGTCATAGTCAGCATTGGTGGAAAAAAGTACAATTTTCTCAGCGATGAGCGCCTTTTCAGGCCTCTTTTGTATATTACACAAAACTGGAAGGAGATGGGCTGGAGTTCGATCATCTATATTGCGGCAATATCTTCCATTGATCTAAGTCTGTATGAAGCAGCTACTGTAGATGGCGCCGGCCGGTTTAAACAAGCTTTGTATGTCACCCTTCCTGGGATAAAAGCCACAATTATTACGCTGTTCATTCTCCAGGTTGGCCGCGTGATGAATTCTGGTTTTGAACAAATATTCTACATGCAAAACCCAGCGGTCAAATCTGTTTCTGATATTCTGGATACATACATCTATTCCATAACATTTGACGCGGTCCCAAATTACGGATTCTCCACGGCAGTTGGTTTGTTCAAATCAGTTATTAATTTGGTGATGCTGATTGGTGCTAACGCGATAATTAAAAAGTTCAATGGATCCGGAATGTTCAATTGAGGAAGAATTATGAGCACATTTAGGAAAAATCTGAAATATGTTGAGAAACGAAGAAAATGGACCACTGGACAAATAGTAGTCGCTCTTTCTTTAACGATGATTGCTTTGATAATTTTCTTCCCTTTTTACAATGCGGTTGTAATCTCATTTGAAACTAATCGCGCTTACACTTTGAATCCCGTTTCTTTGTATCCTACGGAGCTTTCCTTGGCCAACTATGAATACTTGATAGAAAACGGCAACATTCTATCAGGTTATAAAAACACGATCTTTATTACATTCATTGGCACTGTACTCAGCATGTCAGCTTCCGTGATGATGGCTTATGCTTTCTCCAGGAAAAATTACCCGGGCAAAAAGTTCCTCTTTCTGTCTGTGATGTTTACAATGCTGTTTAGCGGTGGGATGATTCCCACCTACCTGCAATTTAAGAATCTTGGCCTCATTGATTCGAGATGGTCAGTCATACTTTATGTGGGCATATCAACCTATAACATCATTATCCTCAAGAGCGGTTTTGAGCAGACACCTATAGAGCTGGAAGAAGCAGCAAAGATAGATGGGGCAAATGATTTGATAATTTTTGTCAGGATCGAACTTCCATTGCAGAGTGCACTTCTGGCCACTTTCACCCTTTTTACAGCGGTCGCATACTGGAATGAATGGTTTTGGAGCATGCTGCTAATTAATTCTGCCAGTAAGATGACTCTCCAGACTGCGCTGAGAGCTATAGTAAGCGAGGCATCTGCTGCGGCGGATGTTTCCAGCGGTGAAGCGGGATTTGATGTTTTTACCCAAGGTGTGAAAATGGCAGCCGTGATGATGACGATGTTGCCCATTATGTGTTTCTATCCTTTTTTGCAGAAATACTTCGTGAAAGGAGTACTTGTCGGCTCGGTCAAGATGTAACCACTGCCTTTTTAAGGTGTGGCAATAAAAACAGGAGGGGAGACAACTATGAAAAGAATAGCGGTTCTAGCGCTAATCCTGGCACTGATGACCACTTCCGTATTCGCGGAAGATCTCATCAAAAAGTACAATGTAAGCGCGTACGACACAACGGATCACGTAACATTTGCGATCAACTCGACACACTCCAACTCTGATATGGACTATAAAGGAGACAACCTGTATAAAACTCTCTCCAGCTTGTTCAATTTTGAGTATGATGTCTGGCCGGTGTCAAAAGACAGCCAGAATGAAAAACTTCGTGTTTGGATAAACAGCGGCACCATGCCTGACATAGTCACATGGCGCAACTTTGATTATCAGGAGTACTCAATTTATGCCGAGCAGGGACTACTTGGCGCACTGCCCAAGGGATGGGAAGCAACATACCCGAACCTTTTTGAGATGTTCAAATTAACGGGTCTATATGAGCAGATGAAAATGGATGACGGCTTGGTATATGGCATCCCACACGCTACTTTCGCTCGTTTCAGCGGGATGGATACTGTGGTCAATCATGTGACCGTTTATTATCGCAAGGATTGGGCCGAGTCAGTTGGCGTTTCTACTTACTTTGAGGATGGCGTTGTTACGCTGAGTGAACTGGCAGAATACAACCGTTTGTGCATCGAGAAGGACGTGGCCGGCAACGGAAATACCCTTGGGCTATGCGTTGATCCAGAATACATGACTGAATTCTTCATGCTCTTCTCAGGCACCAACTATGATACCTTCCAAAGGGGAGAAAATGGATATGAATGGTGTTACAGCCAGGAGAGCGTACTGGATGCAATCAAGCTAGCCAATCAATGGTACAATGACGGCTTGATTGACCCAGATTTCTATCTCAAACCTTCGGCTGATGCCATTGCGGGTTTTAACTCGGGCATTGGTGCAAGCATGTATCACAACTGCGCTATTAGCTCTTACATGGGTTACAAGACTACTTTTAGCGAATCAACAGGACTTGATTCCAACGAAGTAATGGGCATTGCGGTAATCTCTGATGACAGCGGTGTTACAAAGGCAATCCAGACAGCCAACTACTGGTCTGCTACCTTCCTAAAACCCAACATTCAAGAGGCAACCTTGACCCGTTTGCTTTCCCTGATGGATTGGTTCTGCACCGAAGAAGGACAGCTTACCGCCGTTTGTGGGCCTTGGGGGGAAGCGTGGGATTATGATGGGAATGGTGACGTCGTCATGCTGACTCAGAAAGATGAGAATGGCAAATATCCTGGAACCGCAGACCTTTACAAAAGTTACAATATTTTCCGTTCTATGGGGATCTTGCCGGACGACTTTTCGTTTGTCAATCCTTCCAACGATCCATTGGTTGTTCAGGATGTTTTTACGATGTACGCGGCAAAGCAGACAGGCGATATTATTCCTTTGGATTACGATTACGAATTCTTTTCCAGCGACAATAAAGCGAACTACTCCCTTAAGCTGGAAGAGGAAGTCACTCGCCTCGCCATCCTACAGCCCGGGTTGGACATTCGTGCAGAATGGCAGAAATTTATCGATGCCAATAAAGGCATATGGCAACCAGTCATTGATGACCTAAATGCGGAGTTCTTCAAATAGACAAATCCAACAAAAAGGCTGTCACATTGGAATGGCAGCCTTTTTGTTGTATGATTCCATGGGAGGTGCTATATGTATCGTGCAATAATTGTCGATGATGATCGATGGGCATTGGAAGACATCAAAAAAAGTTTTGACTTTCCCTCTTTTGATTTTGCTATTCAAGGTGAATATATGTCTGCTGAAAGTGCGTTTGAAGCGATTGTTATGCAACCACCTGAATTAGTCGTTTCGGATATTCGCATGGGTTCACTATCGGGGATTGACCTGATTAGAAAATGCCGCGGCAAGGGAATCGGCTCTCTATTTGTCATTGTCAGCGGATATGATGATATTGACTATATTCAAGCAGCCTTTACATACAGCGCTTTCTACTACCTGCTTAAACCGATTGACGATATCAAAACGCGGGAATTGATGCAAAGGATTATTTTGCGATTGAATGCCAAAGTGAGATGCCAAATCAAAAATTATCCACAGGACACTTTTGGAAAAGCAATGAAATATGTTGACGAACATTTCACAGAGGTTCTCTCACTTGAATCCGCCTCAGAAGCCTTGTTCCTTAATAAGAATTACTTATCGGACTTGTTCAGTAAACGATTGGGTATGACTTTCACGCAATACCGGAACAAACAGCGTATCTGCCTTGCTGAGCAAATGATTCTTGAAGGTATTTTTAGCATAACCGATATAGCATATTCCTGCGGATTTGAAAGTTTGAGCCGTTTTTCGAAAGTATTCAAACAAATTAAGGGAACACCTCCACAACAGTTCAGGCAGAAGAATATTACCGGGGAATAGTCATAACAACGACGGGTTTCTCATCTAATGAAATGCAGTATTCAGTCAAGTCCATAATTGTGTGTAAATTCATCAGGCATCATGACGCAGCTGAGAGTTTCGCTTTGGTGTCAGCCTTCTCAACCCTCTGTGCCAGATATTCCGCCAGATCCAGGTACATCCGCCCGGTTTGCCATTCTTCATTGGTTTCCATCAGCAGAGCACCCATCAGCCGGTAGATCGATTGCTCGTTGGGGAATATCCTGATCACCCGTTCCCGGCGCCTCAGTTCCTCGTTCAAGCGCTCAAGTCCGTTGGTGGTTCTGAGCCGCCGCCGTATAGAGAGCGGAAGGCTCAGAACCGCTAGCACGTCCTCGAAGCCTTCTTCCAACGTGTTCACGGCCTTGG
>LFTR01000012.1:13552-21795 GCA_001513425.1 Clostridiales bacterium DTU024 | reverse complement strand
GCATCCTTGGTAAGGATGAGGTCCCCGGTTCGAATCCGGGCATCAGCTCCAGAAAAACAGTCAGCCCAATAGGCATGCTGTTTTTTGTTTTATACTTATGCACTCACTCGCTGTTGAATTGGCACAAAGAAGGCTATATAATAGTATGCATCGTATATCATCCTCCACACCCACGAAAGGACAGCGAACATGACAAAAGCGATCACGAACGGCATTATTGTTACGGAATACGCGGAGCTCAAGGGCAAGGCGCTGATTTTTGATGACAAGATCCTCGGCATCGTTGATGAAAACAGCGTCAATGCGGATGAAATTATCGATGCTGAAGGTCATTATATATGTCCCGGACTTATCGATTTGCATATCCATGGTTACGTCGGCGAAGATACATCTGACGGTAAGGAAGAGGGCATTCGCAAAATCGCTCAAGCGCTGCCGCAAAACGGCGTTACTGCTTTCTTGCCCACCACGATGACCGTCTCCTGGGAGGAAATTGTCACCGCTTTTGAGAACGTCAGGACATTGCGTCCCGAAAGCAGGCTGCCTGGTTTTGACGGCAGCGAGATACTGGGCTGCCACGCGGAAGGGCCGTTCATCAACCCGGCTCGGAAGGGCGCGCAAGCTGCGGATGGCATTTTGCCGCCGGATGCGGACATGGTTTTACCTTATAAGGACATCATTCGCATCATTACCGTTGCGCCCGAAATGCCGGGTGGTATGATGTTCGTCAGACGCGTCACCCAAGAGAGCAGCATGGTAGTATCCATCGGCCATACCAGCGCAACTTATGAACAAGCGCTTGAAGCTATCGCAGCAGGCGCTTCCTACATCACCCACACGTTTAACGCCATGACCGCGCTTAACCACCGCAAGCCCGGGACGGCGGGCGCAGCGTTGACGGCAAACGTAACCGCCGAGTTGATCGCCGATGCCTTCCATGTGCACCCCGGGCTGTTTTCGCTGCTTCATGTCGCGAAGGGCGAAAAACTTGTTCTGGTGACCGATTGCACACGCGCCGGCGGCCTGGAAGATGGCGAGTACACGTTGGGCGGGCAGTCCATTTTCGTAAAAGGCATTGAATGTCGCTTGGCGGATGGAACGATCGCGGGCAGCGTTCTCAAACTGAATGTCGCGGTGCGCAATCTGCGCGATTTGACGCCCCTACCCATGTGGCAGGCGGTAAAGGCCGCATCACTCAGTGCCGCTTCCGCTATTGGCGCGTCAGAAACCAAAGGATCGCTGACGCCGGGAAAGGACGCTGACATCACCATCTTTGACAAAGACTGTATCGCGCAGAAAACTTTTGTGCGCGGCCATCTCAAGTTCACAAAAGGAGATACCCCTCATGCAGCTCAAAGTACCCGCTGAACTGGATCCCAACTTCCAGCCGCTTTCCGTTCTTTTTCGGCAATACCATGCCGATGTCCAAAAAGCACCCCGCAAGCAGCGTTTTGTATGCGCACTGGAGCGCAACGGCGATCATGTGGCAGTATGGGAGACGCTGATTTTTCCCGATAATGCGGAGGAAGAACGCACCGTGATGCTGTTGGAACGCATCGTGAAGAGCCTCCTCTGGATCCACGGTGGATACAGGATTTCGATTTCCGGTTCCAGGTCACTCTATGAACATCTGAAGGCGGCCTACGCACCGCACGGTGCACGTGCGTTTGATGCCGATTTCATGCAGACCAATGTGTATGAAAAACCATTTGAGATCCTTTATTGTGAGAACCCCGATGATATCGCGGAGGCACGGGAAGGTGCCAAAAAAATCGGCCGTCATTTGAACGGATGTCGTATCGGGTTTGATGCGGGCGGCAGTGATCGCAAAGTGAGCGCAGTTATAGATGGGGAAGCCGTTTTTTCTGAAGAAATCATCTGGCATCCCAAGACCGCTGCGGATCCCAATTACCATTATAAAGGTATCTTGTCCTCCATGAGATCCGCAGCGGCTCATTTGCCCCGCGTTGACGCCATTGGTGTAAGCAGCGCGGGCATCTATATAGACAACAAGATTATGAATGCGTCCCTGTTTCTGCAGGTACCTGTGGAAGACTTCAAGAAAAATGTGTCCAACATGTATATCAATATTGCCAAGGAAATGGGTGATGTGCCTCTGGTTGTAGCCAATGACGGGGATGTCACCGCACTGGCAGGAGCCATGGAAATGAACGTGGGGAACGTTTTGGGCATAGCGATGGGTACCAGCGAAGCAGGCGGCTATGTAAACAAAGGCGTGGAAATCATGGGTTGGCTGAATGAATTGGCTTTTGTTCCTATCGACGTCGCTCCGAATGCTATGGCGGATGAATGGTCAGGCGATATTGGTTGCGGCGTCAAATACTTCTCACAGGATGGCGTCATAAAACTTGCCCCCGCCGCCGGCATTCACTTGAATAATACACTGACCCCCGCCGAAAAGCTGACAGCCGTGCAAAACATGCTCAAGGAAGGTCATGAAGGCGCAGCCAAGATCTTCCGGACGATCGGCGTATGTTTTGGCTATGCCGTTGCCTATTATGCCCTATTTTACGAAATCGACCATGTGCTCATTATGGGCAGAGTAACATCCGGAAACGGCGGATCCCTTCTCATTCAAAAAGCGCAGGAAGTACTGGATAGAGATTTTCCAGACCTTGCGGCAAAAATCACGCTCCATCTGCCGGATGAAAAAAGCAGGCGCGTAGGACAATCCGTCGCTGCTGCCAGCCTGCCGGAAATTCGGTAAAATAACGATGCTTGCCGGCATTTCCAGCGCAAAAAAAAGAGGCCGCGGCCTCTTATTTTGGTTGACCCCTTATTTTAGCAGCGCCAGTAGCGCTTCTTTAGGACGGGCACCAATTGATTGATTGACCATCTTGCCGCCCTTGAAAACCAATAGTGTGGGGATGCTCATTACGCCAAATTGCTGCGCCAGATCCGGCTGCTCGTCAACATTGACCTTGCCAACTTTGATATCATCGTTCTCTTTGGCAATCTCGTCCACGATAGGACCAACCATCCTGCACGGACCGCACCATGAGGCCCAAAAATCAACCAATACAGGTTTATTGGCCTCCAGAACTTCCTCTTTAAAATTGTCTTTTGTTATTGTAATGACCGCCATTTTCTTTCCAACCTTTCATTTGACAAAAATTAAATGCATATAACATACGAGATATTATACCCTGACCCTCGTTCACATAAACAGCGGCGCGCTCCGGATTACTTGACCACAATATTCAAAAGGCGACCCGGAACGAAAACGACTTTGACAATTTGCTTCCCCTCGGTCAACGCTCGAACTGTTTCATTTTGTGACAAGAGATCGTTAGCTTCATCTGTCGTCAGACTGCTGTCTACCATCAAGCGACCGCGCACCTTGCCGTTGATTTGCACTGCGATCTCCACTTGCTGCAACACAAGATATCTATCCTCATGCTTGGGCCATTTCTGCAAATAAATCGGTTCACCATAGCTTTGGATTTGCCATATTTCTTCGCACATATGTGGTGCGACGGGCGAGAGCATGAGGAGCAATAAGCGCATTTCTCCTTTGGTCACGCTGCCCTTGTCGTAAAAGGTGTTGACCAGTGTCATCATGGCCGCGATAGCGGTATTGAATTTCATGCTCTCAAAATCTTCGGAAACCTTCTTGATGGCAGTATGAATCGGATGAAGCATGTCTTTGGTGATGGTGGGGCATTTGTTGTCCAGCATGCCCTGCAGTCGCCATACTCTATCCAAAAACCTCTTGCATCCGCGCGCGCCGTTCATGCTCCATGGGATCGCCTGATCAAAAGCACCCATGAACATCTCGTACATGCGAAACGCGTCCGCACCGATCTCGCCAACCAAATCATCCGGATTTATAACGTTACCGCGCGACTTGCTCATTTTCTCGCCATTCTCGCCCAGTATCATCCCATGACTCGTCCGCTTAAGATAGGGTTCCGGCGCGGAGACATATCCCAAATCATGCAGAAACAAGTGCCAGAAACGGCTGTACAAGAGATGCAAGGTGGTATGCTCCATGCCGCCGTTATACCAATCCACAGGCATCCAATAATCCAGCACTTCTTTCGATGCGAACTGCTCTTGGTTGTGAGGGTCGCAGTAGCGCAAAAAATACCAACTGGAACCTGCCCATTGCGGCATAGTATCGGTTTCGCGCTTGCCGGGTCCGCCGCAAGCGGGGCAAGTGACATTTACCCAGTCTTCTATCGCCGCCAGCGGGCTTTCTCCTGAATCTGTCGGTTCATACTTTTCTACGGAGGGCAGGAGCAGAGGCAAATCTTCCTGTTTGAGTGGCACGGGACCACATTGCTCGCAGTGAATGATCGGAATCGGCTCTCCCCAATAACGTTGCCTGGAGAACACCCAGTCGCGAAGTTTGTAATTGACCTTGCTCTCGCCCAGCCCCTTTTCAACAAGCTTATCAAGCATGGCTTGCTTGGCTTCTTCCACCGTCATGCCGGTCATGAATCCGCTGTTGACGATAGTGCCGGTACTGACGTCGGTGTATGCTTCCTGTTGAACATCGCCGCCAGCCACCACTTCCACGATGGGCAGATCATACTTCTTGGCAAACTCCCAATCGCGCCCATCATGCGCGGGAACAGCCATAATAGCGCCGGTACCATAAGACATCAGAACATAGTCGGACACCCACACCGGAATCTCTTTGGCGGTCGCGGGATTGATGGCACGAATACCTTTGATTTCCACTCCCGTCTTCTCTTTGGTGAGTTCCGTCCTCTCAAAGTCACTTTTGCGGGATGCTTCTTTAGCGTACGCAACAAGCTCATCCATGTTCTTGATCCGATCAGACAGTCTGCCTATTAAAGGATGTTCCGGCGAAACCACCATATAGGTTGCACCAAAGAGCGTATCAGCGCGCGTTGTGAAAACGCGCATCTTCTCGTTTGTACTGGCTATATCAAAGCAGATCTCCGCGCCTTCGCTGCGTCCTATCCAATTACGCTGTTGGAGCTTGACCCGCTCAATAAAATCCAAGCTATCAAGGCCGTTTAGCAGGCTGTGGGCATAAGCCGTGATGCGCAGCATCCATTGGTTCTTCACTTTTCGGATGACTTCGCTGCCGCAGCGCTCGCACAGCCCATTGACTACTTCTTCATTGGCCAATCCGCATTTGCAGCTGGGACACCAGTTAATGGGCATCTCTGCCTTGTATGCCAAACCATTCTCATAAAGCTTGAGGAAGATCCACTGTGTCCATTTGTAATAATTCGGGTCCGTGGTATTGACTTCGCGTGAATAATCGAAACTAAATCCGAGAAGCTTCAGTTGACGGCGAAAGTGATCAATATTTTCGCGGGTTACCTTAGCGGGGGCAACATGGTTCGCGATGGCATAATTTTCCGTGGGAAGGCCAAACGCGTCCCAACCAATAGGATACAGAACGTTATACCCCTCCATGCGGCGCTTACGGGCAATGATGTCCATCGCGGTATTGCTGCGCGGATGACCAACATGAAGGCCCGCGCCCGAAGGATACGGAAATTCTATGAGGCAGTAATACTTGGGGAGAGAAAAGTCGCTTTTGGCCTCAAAAGCATGAGCTTCTTCCCACAATTTCTGCCATTTGGGTTCTATACTCTTTGGTTGATAAACTGTGTTCATGGTGCTCCTCCTTCGGATTATCGCTCCCAAGTATAATCAGTTACTGAGGGAATGTAAAGGAAATAGATAATTGCAGCATCCTTTTTCGCCTGATTTTGCCCGCTATTCGAACGCGAAACATCGCATCCGAAGACATCGCTGCCCGAAATCGGTATTTGCTACTCTCAACGCGACATCGCCTGCGGCGGTTGGCAGCCTGACGGCCATTACAGAACCTGATGCGAGTGTCAAAAAGCAACAAGCGTGAGCCTTACTGTGACTATCGTCTGGAGAAGTTTATTTCCCTTTCACATCATGCTATAATCTTTCCATAAATGTTGGGGAGGTCCTGATGCAACAAGCATGCTTCCAGTTCAAAACCATCGGCGCACCCATATCCAGCGAGCGATATGGAAACGGCCATATCAATGAGACATATCTGGTCAAAACTGATTCAAAAACATGGTACATTCTGCAGAAGATCAACGCGAGAGTCTTTGGCAATGTTCGTAATTTGATGCACAATATTACATCTGTCACTCGGTTTCTTGCACTCAAAGACAGTGACCCACGTCACGTGTTAACGGTGGTACCCACCCTTTCCGGTGAGGATTTTTTGAAGGATGACGAAGGGTACTGGCGGATGTACATATTTGTTACGGACAGTATCTGCTTGGAACGAGCGGAGAGTGATGATGATTTTCGCGCGAGCGGCGTGGCGTTTGGTCGATTCCAGAGCCAATTGGCGGATTTTTCGGCCCACACCTTACACGAAGTTATTCCGCAATTCCATGATACTGTTGCGCGACTTGACGCCCTTGAAGCGGCGTATCGCGAGGACAAATTCGCGCGTTCAAATGATACCAATAAGGAGTATGGGCAAATCATGCTAAGAAAGGGCGATGCAGGATCTGTCAAGGACATGGTGCATGACGGCAAATTGCCCTTGCGCGTGACGCACAACGACACCAAACTCAACAACGTGATGCTGGACGCGTCAACGCGTCAGCCACTGTGCGTGATTGATTTGGATACTGTGATGCCGGGTCTTGCAGGGAATGATTTTGGCGATTCCATTCGCTTTGGTGCCAACTTCGCTGCCGAAGATGAACGGAATCTGCAGCGTGTAGGCCTCTCCCTTCCCCTGTTCAGGGCCTGCGCCGAAGGTTTCTTGAGTACTTGCAAAGACAGCTTGTCGCAAAACGAAATTGACACTCTTCCCCTATGTGCTAAGGTTATGACGCTGGAAAGCGCCGCGCGTTTTCTGACGGATCACCTCAAAGGGGATACTTATTTCCACATAAAGTATCCTGATCACAATCTTGTTCGTGCGCGCACACAGCTTAAATTGCTGGAAAGCATGGAGGAGAATTATGACGCTATGCGCAAAATTGTACGAGAGGCGGCTTCAAGATGACCATATTAGTGACGGGCGGGGCGGGGTACATTGGTTCGCATACCTGCGTCAAATTACTGGAAAACGGGTACAACATCGTAGTGGTGGACAACCTTTGCAATAGCCACGAAAACGCCATACGGCGCATAAAGGAACTGGCAAAAAAGGATTTCCCGTTCTATAAGGATGATGTTTGTGATGAAAAACGCATAAATGCGATCTTTGATGAAAACCGAATTGACTGCGTCATTCATTTCGCCGGGCTGAAGGCCGTGGGGGAATCTGTTCGCATACCTCTTGAATACTACACCAATAATCTGGACAGTACGCTTACGTTGTGCCACGCAATGAAGACCCATGGCGTCCAGCGGTTTATTTTTTCGTCCTCCGCAACGGTTTATCAGTCGGGTTCGCCCATGCCGGTCGACGAAAAAGCACCGCTTGGCTGTACCAACCCCTATGGCTGGACAAAATACATGTGCGAACAAATCCTGCGCGATATTGCGTCCGCCGACGCCGACTGGTCAGTCGTGCTCCTTCGGTACTTTAATCCCATCGGCGCACACGAAAGCGGGCGCATCGGCGAAGATCCAAACGGTATTCCAAACAACTTGGTCCCTTATATCGCACAGACCGCGCTTGGACGCCTCGACAGACTCCACATTTACGGTGANNGATTATCCTACCATAGACGGGACCGGCGTTCGAGACTACATCCACGTACAAGATCTGGCGGCAGGTCACGTGAACGCAGTGGCGTTCGCCGTGGATCACAAAGGCAGCGAAGAAATCAACCTGGGCACCGGCATTGGCTACAGCGTGCTTGATATTGTTCGAACATTTGAGGAAGTCAATAACGTAAAAGTGCCGTACGTCATTGATGTCAGGCGACCGGGTGACGTGGCCACCGTTTACGCTGACGCGGAAAAGGCCAAAAAACTGCTCCATTGGCGGGCGGAAAAGACGCTGGAGGACATGTGCCGGGACAGCTGGCGCTGGCAACAGCAAAACCCGCAAGGATACAGACCTTAACACACAAAAAGCGCGGCCGCAACGCCGCGCTTTTTGTGCGGCTTTCCTATGCCGAGACTCTATCCTCAGATATTTCCAATGTAATTTCCTTTTCTCCGCGGCATTTTTCAAGGATGGCAGGAGTAAGGGCCACCACTGCCATTTCGCCCGGCGTCAGTATCATTTTTCTTTGGCACATCAGCACTTTGTCTCCGGTCCGCACGCAAAGGTATTT
>LFTR01000012.1:0-13538 GCA_001513425.1 Clostridiales bacterium DTU024 | reverse complement strand
TGACGGTCAAAGTCTCGCCCTTGTGCAGCGAGTCAGAGACGTAGGCTGCCGCAGCATCACCGCACAAGAAGCTTTCATCGCTGACGTAATCCACCAAATCATGTACATGCAGCACGTTTCCGCACGCAAAGATGCCCGGGACGCTCGTCTGCAAATGGTTGTCTACCGTCGGCCCGCCGGTTTCCGGAGACAGTTTGACGCCTGCCATGACAGATAGCTCGTTTTCGGGGATGAGGCCGACCGACAGTAGCAGTGTATCACATTTCAGTGCGAATTCTGTGCCCGCTACTGGCTTTCTGTCTTCCCCCACCTTTGCCACCGTCACACTGTCCAGTCGTTCTTTACCCTGTATGTCAACAACGGTATGCGATAAAAATAGAGGGATATCATAGTCTTGCAGGCATTGTACAATATTGCGGTTAAGGCCGCTGGAGTAGGGCATCAATTCTATGCACGCCAGCACATGCGCTCCCTGCAGCGTCATGCGGCGCGCCATAATGAGGCCGATGTCACCGCTGCCCAAAATGACCACGCGTCTTCCGGGCATCAGGCCTTCCAGATTGACTAATTTCTGCGCCGTTCCGGCGCTGTATATGCCCGCGCACCGTGTGCCGGGTATGGCCAATGCGCCGCGCGGGCGCTCCCGACAACCCATTGCCAAAATAACGGCCTTTGCTCTAAAAATCTGTAAACCGCGCTCGCGGCTGATGGCAGTGATTTCCTTGTTGTTGCTGACCGACAGCACAGTAACGCCGGTACGGACGTCAATGTTCAATTCTCGCGCTTCTCTGATATCGCGATGCGCATACTCCGGCCCCGTCAATTCCACGCGAAAGCGATGAAGTCCGAAGCCGTTATGAATGCATTGCTGCAGGATGCCGCCGGGCTGATCCTCGCGCTCAAGGACGACAAGATTCGTAATGCCTTTTCTCTTGGCCGCAATAGCGGCTGCCAAACCGGCGGGCCCTGCCCCGATAATCAGGATGTCCACGTCAAGCGCATTGCTCATCTATTTCGCCCTTCACTCTTCGGCTTCAATTCATCGGTCAGCAGAAAACTTTCTCCGCCCAATTTTGTGATACTCAACAAATCCTGACCGAGCTCTTCAGACAGAATTTGCGCCACGCGCGTCGAACAGAACCCCCCTTGACACCTGCCCATCCCGGCACGCGTGCGGCGCTTGACGCCATCGACGGAACGTGCACCACAGGGGCGCCTGATGGCATAACGCACTTCCGCTTCCGTTACTTGTTCGCAGCGACACACGATGCGCCCATATTCGGGATTCTGTGCGTACGCTTCCGCCCGTTCCGCATTACTCATATAGCTGAATGCTTTCGGTAGGGGCTTTGGCCCGCGATAGTCGCCCCGCATGGGAAGCTTCAAATACCATGCGACCCAATCGCCCAATTCTTCACCAATGGCAGGCGCCGCAGACAAGCCCGGGCTTTCAATGCCAATCGCCTCAAACGCTCCGTCCGGCGCACCTTCCACTGTCCCCACGATGAAGTCGTCGCCTTCTTCATGCGCACGGATACCGGAAAAAGTTGTAATAACGTTACGCATCGTACAATCAGGCCATGTTTTTTTGACTTTGGAAAATGCTTCATCAAGACCGCTGCGCGTTGTTGCTGTGTCAAACGGATCCTGAATGTCTTCCGCCGTCGGGCCCAGCAACACGTTGCCATGCGTGGTGGGCGTAACCAACACGCCTTTACCCATGGAGGTGGGAACTTGAAAAAGCGTCATTCTGAACGCAAGCTGTTTGTCTTTGTCCAGGAGATAATACTGACCGCGCCGCGGTATAATGTTGACGCGCTTTGATGAAATGCTGTTGTGCAATTCACCCGCTCCTACCCCCGCGCAATTGACCACGGTTTTTGCGGCATAACTGCCCTTGTTCGTTTCCACGACCCAGTAGTCATCTACTTTTAACAGTGCCCGTACAGTAGTATCCAGCAGAAATTCTACGCCGTTTTCCTTGGCGCTGTCGGCCAGCGCATAGGTCATTTCATAAGGGCTGACCAGACCGCTGGAAGGAATATACAGAGCGCTCATAATGCTTGGGTTTACGTTGGGCTCCATGCGCACGGCTTCATCTCGGCTGACGACACGGCAGCCCATCACGCCGTTTAGCTCTGCCTGCTTCGACAGCTCTTGAATAAAGGCCAATTCCTCATCATCAAAGGCGATAACCAGCGCACCGGGATTGCCATAAGGAACGCCCAGCCGCGCACACAAACCGGGGTACATCTTTGCTCCCTTTACATTAAGCCTCGCCTTATCGCTGCCGACGGCGGCATCATACCCCGCGTGGATTATGCCGCTGTTGGCTTTGCTTGCACCTTCAGTCACATCGTGACCTTTATCGATAACGGCTATGTTGCCTGTGTACTCAGCCAGCCTAAAAGCCACCGCGCAGCCAATTATCCCTGCGCCAACAATGATCACGTCGTACATGCGGTCTAATTGAACCTTTCCCCATTCTTGGTTACGGCGCATTATAGCACGCACTCATATCCGCGTCCATGCTCAAAAAGCACTTCATTTATGCATTTTCAATTCCATTCATTTCAAAAATATTTCGGTTTGGGGTTGCAATTTTAACAAATCTGTAATATATTAGTGTCGCATTGTGTATTTGGGATACATGCTCAATAACCCTAAACCGTGGAGGATAAATCATGCAATCAAAAAGCCACATCTTACGCCGCGCCGCCGTTCTATTCGCTGCCGCCATACTGATAACCGGCAGTTTCCCGCATGCGTTTGCCGCGGAATCCTATACGGGCAGCATCAACGACGACAAAGTGTTCTTCCGCAGCAAGCCCAATACAGATAGTATTTATATGGATAAGCTGGACACAGGGACCAAGGTCGCTGTTGTGGATATTGAAGGCGAATTCTACGCGGTGCGTTATGCCGGTAAACAAGGCTATATCATGCGCAAATTCGTCGACCTGGCCTCCGCATCGGTCAAAAAGCTGGAAAAAGTCAGTGAAATTGTCAGCACGAGCAAATGGGCAAAAGCCTCCTCCATTCGCAATTTGGGAGAGGCTCCCAAATATCTGAGCTACGGTAACGCCGGAGAAGACGTCGAGAAGCTGCAGCGTGCTTTGCAATTGAAGAAGTGTTACGAAGGCATTGTGGACGGCAAGTTCGGTAACCTGACGCGTGATGCCCTCAAGAAATATCAAAAGAACAACAAATTGGCCGTCACCGGCAAAGCAGACTTTGACACGATCAAGAATCTGTTTGGTCATGTCAGCGTAACCACCGCCAGAGATGATCCGCAGATGAAAGGCATCTCAAGCATCGGTCAGATCAACGTGCCCAACACAACAGAAAAGAACAATTCCGGCAAACACGTTGTGGCATTGCAGCAAGCGCTAAAACTCAAGGGCTGTTATTCTGCTCCCATCGATGGGAAGTATGGCGACATGACGGTGGAGGCAGTAGCTAAGTTCCAAAAAGATTGCGGTCTTAGCGCGGACGGTATCGCAGGCAACGCTACCATCAAGGCTCTATTTGGAAAGAACGCTGCCAATTACACCATCCCTGCCAAACGCCTGGACTGGTTTGGCGGCGGCCAGGGCGTCATTCCCAAGGGCGCAATTTTCACTGTCAAGGACGTGGGCTCGGGAAAAACCTTCAGTATGAAGCGATGGTCCGGCGTCAATCATCTGGATGCTGAACCGGTCAATGCCTCCAGCAGCGAAACAATTAAGAGTGTTTTCGGCAATTCCTGGAGCTGGGCGCGCCGACCGATATTGGTCAAGTATAATGGTACGGTGTATGCAGCGTCCATGAACGGCATGCCGCATGGCGATGACACGATCAAGGGCAATGAATTTGACGGACATGTCTGCATTCACTTCTACAAAAGCAAGACCCACGGCACCGATAGAGTTGACAGTGCGCATCAAAACGCGGAAGCGCGCGCCTTGCAGGCAAATTGGTGACACCAAAACGGGCGAGCAGCCCGTTTTTTTTGCATTTTTTCAGGAAATCCCCTTGACACCTGTGATTTTCTGCGCTATTATGAGCGCGCAAACAAAAGGAAGGAGGCTGTGTGATGAACCGTTTACTCGTGAACAATCCCAAAGAATTTGCGGCACGCGGCCTGGCTTCTTTCTGCTAAACTTCAGAAGTCAGTAACACCATGATGAGCCTTCAGCGTGCCAGCGGAAGGCTCTTATCATGTCGAGAAATACGTCGGAGGAAATATGGAACCTACCAAGAAACACTCCTTTGCGCCAATGTGGCGCCTGATAAAGCGACGGAAA
Organism: Clostridiales bacterium DTU024; assembly: GCA_001513425.1. Taxonomy (GTDB): domain Bacteria; phylum Bacillota; class Clostridia; order Christensenellales; family Aristaeellaceae; genus DTU024. The sequence continues at coordinate 9,252 of LFTR01000012.1, read as the reverse complement.
TACTACTTCCTGGGCGCATTTGTTGCCACGGCTTTGAATGTGCTGATTGGGTTCATCACTCCTGCTATATTGGCTGAGCTCATCGACCACTATCTGGGAGATAAACCTTCCCGTTTGCCTGACTTTGTCAACAGCCTTATCGACATGCTCGGCGGCAGGGCTTTCGCCATCGAAAATCTTTGGATCTTTGGTGCGGCACTCATTGCCATCAATTTGATAAAGGGTGCGTTCTCATATTTGAAGGGCAGATGGTGTGCCGTGGCCTCCGAGGACACGGCAGAAAGCCTGAGAAACCGCCTCTACAACCATGTCCAGCATCTCCCCTACAATTACCATGTCAACGCACAGACGGGTGATCTTTTGCAGCGAGGTACCTCCGATGTGGAAACGATCCGTCGTTTTCTGAATGTACAACTGATGAGCGTGTTCAACTCCGTGATGATGATTGGCATTGCTTTGTCACTCATGCTGCCCGTCAGCGGAACAATCACTATGCTGAGCATGCTGCCCTTACCCTTGATGCTTATTTTTTCCTGGCGTTTTTTTGGCACTGTTATCAAGGCCTACCGAAATACCGAGACAGCAGAGGGCAAAATGAGCACCGTGCTGCAGGAAAACTTAACCGGTATGCGCGTAGTTCGCGCGTTTGGCCAGCAGCAAAGCGAAGTGGAAAACTTCAACGACGCCAACCAAAAACACCATCAAACGGGGATAAGAATGGCGCTGCTGGATGCAACGTACTGGACCAGCGGGGATTTGTTCAGCGCGGCTCAAATGCTCATCATCGAAATTGCTTGCATTTTGGAAGCGGTTGCCGGCGGGATCACTGTGGGCGACATGGTCATCCTGATCACCTACTCGGGGATGCTGATGGGCCCCACGCGCCAATTGGGACGTATCTTATCTGACGCGGGCAAGAGCATGGTGGCGCTGGAAAGGATTGACGAAGTGCTGCATGAGCCCGCCGAATCGCTTGACGAGGAAGGCATCGAAGCCCCCCTTGATGGTGACATCGAATTTGACCATGTATCCTTCTCATACGATGAAAACCAGGAAGTGCTGCGCGACGTAAACTTCACGATCAAAAGCGGCCAAACCGTCGCACTCCTGGGCGCGACCGGTTCAGGCAAAAGTACGCTGATACATCTGCTTCAGCGGCTGTACGAACCCACCGGAGGCGAAATTCGCATCGGGGGTATGCCCGTAAGCCGAATTCCGCGCAAACATCTGCGCCAACGCATCGGGCTTGTCCTGCAGGAGCCTTTCCTCTACAGCAAGACTATCAAGGATAATGTTGCCATCGCGGTAAGGGAACCGCGCCAGGCGGCCATCGATGTCGCTGTGCGCGATGCATCCGCTTGGGAGTTCATCACGACCAGCGAAAAAGGGTACGAGACGCTGGTCGGAGAAAGGGGCGTCACCTTGTCAGGCGGGCAGAAACAGCGCATTGCCATTGCTCGCATTCTGATGAAAGCCAATGACATCCTGGTGTTTGATGACTCGCTTTCTGCCGTCGACACGCAAACCGACGCCCATATCCGGCAAGCGCTCAAACGCCGCAGCAAAGGAGTGACGACCATCATAATCAGTCACCGCGTTACGACCCTCAGCCAGGCTGACAAGATTTACGTGCTGGAAAAGGGCCGCATCACTCAATGCGGCACGCACGATGAACTGCTGGCACAGGGCGGTTTGTACGCGCGCATCAACGCTATTCAAAACGGCCAAGAAGTTAGCGCCTGACAGCGAAAGGAACAGTATGCAATACCAGGAAGAACAGGAATATACAAAAACAATAAAACTCAAAACATGGAAGAATCTTCTGAAATACGTTAAGCAATTTCGGGGAAAGTTTGCGCTGGTGGCCGGGTTCATGACGACCTTGGCGGTCAGTGACGTTATCTTGCCCTTGATGACACGCTACGGGATCGATACCTTCGTCGTTCCGCGCACTGCAGAAGGCCTGACTCCATTCATCATGGCTTATGCGCTGCTGCTGATCGTCCAAATAGCCGCTATTTTCTTCTTTATCTACTTTGCCAGCAGGGTGGAATACGGTATCTGCTACGCAATAAGGCGCGAGGGATTTCGCAAGCTGCAGGAACTCCCCTTTTCGTACTACGACAGAATGCCCGTCGGCTACCTCATGAGCCGTATGACAAGTGACGCGCGGCATTTGGGCGAAGCCTTCGGTTGGGGCCTTGTGGACTTGGTTTGGGCTGTCGTGTACCTGTCCGCGACCATCGTGTCCATGACGATTATCAACTGGCAATTGACGCTCATGATTCTGTTGGTACTGCCACCGCTTGCCGCCGTTTCCATCTACTTTCAAAAACGCATTCTCGCAAGCCACCGCGACGTGCGCAAGACCAACAGCCGCATCACAGGCTCGTTCAATGAAGGCATTATGGGTGCCAAGACAACAAAGACACTGGTTCGCGAAGAAGAAAACTTCCAGGAGTTTTCCACGATCACCAGTCATATGAAGAAGATTTCCATTCGCTCCGCGTCTCTGTCCGCCATCTATCTGCCCCTGGTCATTTCCATCGGCTCCATCGCCACGGCATATTTGCTGACTGAAGGCAGCCATCTTGTGCTTGCCGGCGCGATGTCGCTGGGCACTGTCACCGCTTTTTTCAGTTACACGGTCAATTTGTTTGAGCCGATTCACAATATTGCCGCGACCTTCGCCGAAATGCAGCGCATGCAGGCTGCCGCGGAGCGCGTCTTGTCTCTGCTGGAAACGGAGCCGGACATTCAGGACACCAAGGCTGTAGAAAATGAATTCGGCGACAATTTCAACCCCAAAAAGGAAAACTGGCCAGGTATCCGGGGAGAAGTGGACTTTGAGAACGTTACCTTCAAGTACAAAGACGGGGAAACGGTGCTAAAAAACTTCAATCTCCATGTGAATGTGGGAGAGACTATCGCCCTGGCGGGTCCGACAGGTGCCGGGAAAAGCACCATTGTTAACCTGATCTGTCGTTTCTATGAACCGACAGAGGGTATGATCAAAATCGACGGTGTAGACTATCGTGAGCGCAGCCAATTGTGGCTGCAAAGCAATATTGGGTACGTACTGCAGGAACCGCACTTGTTTTCCGGCCCAATCCGTGACAATATTCGCTATGCGCGCAAAGGCGCCACAGATGAAGAAGTGCGCGCGGCTGCGCGGCTTGTGAACGCGGAAGAATTCATTCTGCGTCTTGAAAACGGGTACGATACGGATGTGGGCGAAGGCGGAAACCGCTTGTCAACCGGGGAAAAACAGCTTATTTCCTTTGCACGTGCCATTCTCAATAATCCCCGCATTTTCGTGTTGGACGAAGCCACTTCCTCGGTGGACACCGAAACAGAGGCCCTTATACAGCGCGCTATTGAAAAGACCCTCGAAGGCCGCACCAGTTTCATCATCGCCCACAGGTTGAGCACCATTCGCAGCGCTGACAGAATTCTGGTTATTCAGGACGGGGAAGTCACTGAAAGCGGCACGCACGATAAACTCATGCAGTTGGGCGGATTCTACCACACCCTCTACACCAATCAATTCAAAGAGGAAGAATCACGCGCACTGCTGGATACAGAAGCCTAATCCTTGAGATCATAAGTAGTCAGTATTTCATAACGTTCCTCTTCGAATGAGCGTGACAGCTGCAATTTGTCGATGCGAATGCAAAATGGTAGGAAGTCCCTTTGCACCACCTGCTCCAGGACGGAAAAATCCCGCCCCGACATATTCAGCATAGTGCTATGCGGCAAATACTTGTATGGGCTTAGCCTTGTCCACTCATCCGCATATTCGTCAAGCTGTGTGTGAAATGCCGCATGATAATGCTTGATGCAGCCTTCATTGGCGGCTTCCAGCACCAAAACGGAAGGATTCACCAATCGAAAGCCCGTAAAAAAAACGCTAAAAGGGCGTGCCTCCCGTGCAAAAAGCCTCGTGCGTTCATCAATCAGATCAAAATCCACACCGTAATAGACACCCAGACTGATATGCGGATAAAATCCGGGAGAAGTACCTGCTATCCCGGAAAGAGTGGCACGAACGGCGCTAAGGCGCTCCCATCCACTTTCGTCCGGTGTCCACATAGCGCAAATATCCAAGTTAGAACCTCCCCGGCACTTTTACATCCTTTTTGAGGTATGTTATACTACATACTATTACGGAAGCCCGCTTTGCGCAAGAAAAACATGTCGCGTTAGGGGCTTCCGATATGTTAGGAGTGCAGTAATGACGCAACGTTACACAGCCGAATCCATTCAGGTATTGGAGGGTCTGGACGCAGTTAGAATGCGGCCGGGCATGTACATTGGTACAACCGGCCTTAAGGGCCTCCACCACCTTTTATGGGAAATTGTTGATAACGCAATTGACGAGGCAGCCAGCGAATACGCGACGGAAGTATCTGTTACTTTGCATAATGACGGATCATGCAGTGTTTGGGACAACGGCCGGGGCGTACCGGTGGACATGCACCCTACGCTGGGCGTGCCGGGGCTTCAGGTTGTTTATACGCACTTGCATGCAGGCGGCAAATTTGGGCACAGCAACTACAATTATTCCGGCGGATTGCACGGCGTCGGCGCGTCAGTGGTCAATGCACTGTCTAAATGGATGGTCGTGGATAGTTTCCGCGAGTGGGAGCATTGGCAAATGCGTTTCGAAACCAGTCTGGACAAAAAGGATGGCAAAGTACACGGCGGACAGCCGGTGGGTGGCCTTGTAAAAGTCAGCAATACGCGCAAGCGCGGCACATTGGTACGGTTTCTGCCGGACGATGCCATTTTTGAGGACATCACTTTTAATGGTGACGTGGTCGCTCGCCGCCTGCGCGAACTGGCATACCTTAACCGCGGCACCCACATTTTTTTTGCCGATGAGCGCTTGCCCTCCCCCGACAATGCCATTCAGGAGTTTTTTTATGCCGGCGGCATCGCGGATTACGTCCAGTACCTCAACAAAGACAAAAATGTGCTGCACCCTCAGCCAATTGCCCTGCAAGGACGTAAGGATGACATTCTGTGTGAGGTGTCGCTGCAATACACCGATGCATACACCGAATCCATCTTTTCATTTGTCAACAGCATACCCACCGCTGAAGGCGGCACCCATGAAACGGGTTTTCGCGCTGCGCTGACCAAGGTACTCAACGACTACGCACGGCGAATCGGCGCGCTGAAAGAAAAGGACAATAATCTATCGGGCGAAGATTTCCGCGAGGGCCTAACCGCTGTACTTTCCGTCAAAGTCAGGAATCCTCAATTTGAGGGGCAAACCAAGGGGCGCCTGGGCAATACCGAAGTACGCCCCGCCATTGAAGCCATCGTCACGCAGGAATTGGCGGCTTACCTTGAAAACCTGAGCCACGCTGAACTTGCGGGCATAATTGTCGAAAAAGCGGTTAAGGCGGCCAAAGTGCGTGATGCGGCCCGCAAAGCGCGGGATGTGGCGAGGGCAAAAAGCGAGCTCGAAGCCGCGCCGCTGGTTGGCAAGTTATCCAGCTGCACGGGGCGAAACGCAAAGGAAAACGAACTTTTTATCGTGGAAGGCGACAGCGCCGGCGGCAGCGCCAAACAGGGCAGGGATCGCCGTTTTCAGGCCATACTTCCGCTTAGGGGCAAACCGCTCAATGTAGAAAAAAAGCGGCTGGATCAGGTACTCAATAACGAGGAATTCAGATCCATCATCACGGCCCTTGGTACTAATATTGATGAGTCCTTTTCTTTGGACAACCTCAAATACGACAAGGTCATCATTCTGTCGGACGCGGACCAGGATGGCGCACACATAAGGGCCATACTGCTCACTTTTTTCTTCAGGTACATGCGGGAATTGGTGACTGAAGGCCATGTATATATCGGCATGCCCCCGCTTTATCAAATCAAACATGGCGGCGAAGCGAAATATGCCTATGATGACAAGGAATTGGCCAAGCTGATGCCCAAAAGCAAAAACTACACCATTCAAAGATACAAAGGTCTGGGTGAAATGAACCCGGAACAGCTTTGGCAAACAACCATGAATCCGCAGGAGCGAAAGCTGTTGCAAGTAACCATAGAAGACGGCGCACAAGCAGACCGCTTGATAACCATTTTGATGGGCGACAAGGTAGACCCGCGCCGCGAATACATCAGCAAGCACGCCGACTTTTACCGCCCGGACACGTTCGTCCAGAAATCGTAAGGAGCGCAGCGCATGGCTAACAAAAATCCCGAATCGACCGAAAACATCATTGCATCCTCTCTGGAGGATGTATTGCACAACAGCATGATGCCTTATGCCGAATATGTCATTTTGGAGCGAGCACTTCCGCGCGTGGAAGATGGTCTCAAGCCCGTTCAGCGGCGCATTCTGTATACCATGCTTGAATTGGGACTGTCGCCCGATAAGCCGCACAGGAAATGTGCCCGCATCGTGGGCGACTGCCTGGGCAAATACCATCCGCACGGGGATACCTCCGTATATGACGCTACGGTACGCATGGCGCAGCCCTTTTCGCTGCGTGCAACGCTGGTGGACGGCCACGGCAATTTTGGTTCCGTGGATGGCGACGGCGCAGCCGCCATGCGTTATACTGAAGCGCGCATGACACCGCTGGCGCTGGAAATGCTTCGCGATATACAGAAGGATACCGTACCCTTCCGTCTCAACTTTGATGACACATTAAAGGAACCCGATGTCCTGCCCGCCCGCTATCCTAATTTGCTGGTCAACGGGGCTTCGGGTATCGCGGTCGGTCTCGCCACCAATATCCCCACCCACAATTTGCGCGAAACGGTCAAAGCTACGCTATTGCTGATGGACAACCCAAGCGCTACGCTGGATGATCTGATGACTGTATTGCCGGCACCCGATTTCCCCACCGGCGGTTTGCTCCTTGATGCTCCGGAGATTCGTGAAGCGTATGACACGGGCCGCGCCAAACTAACGCTCCGCGCCAAAGTACACGTAGAACAAGGCAAGGCTGGCCGCACTCTGCTGTGCATAACCGAGATTCCCTATCAAGTCAATAAAGCGCTAATGCTGGAAAGAATCCTAAAGGTTTCTGAAGAAAAGAAGGCTGCTCTGGGCTGCATATACGACATCCGCGATGAATCGGATCGCACCGGTATGCGCGCTGTTGTGGAATTAAAGCGGGATGCTGACCCTCATTTGGTATTGGGCTACCTATACAAGTACACCGATATGCAAATCACGTTTGGCGTTAACATGGTGGCTATCGCGGATGGCAAGCCGCGCCAAATTGGTCTTAAGCCCATGCTGCAATACTATATCAACCATCAAAAAGATGTGGTGACCAAAAGAACACAGTTTGACCTGGATCAGGCCCTTGCGCGTGCGCACATCTTGGAGGGTCTGATTGTTGCGGTAGATAATCTGGATGAAGTGCTGACCCTCATCCGCGCTTCCAAAAATGGCAAGGAAGCCAAGGCGCGCCTGATGGAACGCTTTTCCTTTACCGACATCCAAGCACAGGCCATTCTGGATTTGCGGCTGCAGCGTTTGACCGGGCTTGAGGTTTTGGAACTGCGCCACGAATTTGAGGAGATCAACAAACTCATCAGCAAGCTGGAGGGTATACTGAAAAGCGAAAAGAGACTGCTCAAGGTCATTCGAGACGAATTGCAGGAAATCGCTGACAAGTACGGCGATGACCGCCGCACGCAAATAATCAAGGACAACCCCGCTTTTAAAGAAGCGGTGGCACAAAATGAGGTGCCTGTTCCGGAGGAAACTGTCGTCATCCTTACCCATTCCGGTCAACTGCGAAGAGTCAACCCCCGGACTTTCGAGAAGCTCGATCCGGCAGACGACGCCGCAGATATGCCCAAATGGCAGTTTAGAGCATTAACCGACCATACCTTGGTATTTTTCACTAATACCGGCAACTGTTTCAGGCTCGGTGTGGATCAAATCGAAGAAAACAATCGTCCCAAAGATCGCGGTATTTCTTTGGCGGGCGTACTTGCGGGACTTGATAAAGGCGAGCGTGTGGTTGCGCTGTTCTGTTCACATGCCGATGATCTGTCCGCCATGCCGGATATTCTCTTCTTTACCCAAAATGGCTACGTGAAAAGGACCGAAGCCTCTTTGTACGATGTGCGCCGCTCACGTTTTGCTGCCATCAAACTGGAAAACGGTGATGAACTGATACAAGTCCTTATAAACGACGCAGACAAGGATTGCTTCTGTTTGAGCCGCACCGGTATGCTGATTCGTTTCACCCTGTCTGATGTTCCGAATATGGGTAGGGTAACCAAAGGCGTGGTCGGCATGAAATTGGGGCGCGGCGATGCCGTGCGCTGGGCGGGACAACTTTCGGGCACCGACCAGCTCATCCTGTTTACGGAGCATGGCTACGGGAAACGCATCATGGGCAGTATCGTCGACACGCAACATCGAGGCGGCAAGGGCGTTCGCTCGTTCGATTTCGGTAAGAGCGGCGGTCAGATCGGGGCGTTCACCGCGTTCCACGAAAGCCGAAACTTCTCGGTTCTGCAAAAACGAGGAGAATTGACCACCATGCACACTGATGAAATCATTGCGCAGAGCTTATCTGATAAGGGTAAACCATACGTCCTTGCCATATTGGACAACACCGTGGTTAGCATTGTGCTGTAACGATCCCCTCAACCTGCATCCGGTTGACAAAAGGCATAGCCCCCTTTACAATTAGGCCGAAATGGGAGGAATGTAATGGCGCGAATACGAGTTATGACAACACCTAAGGCAACCGTGCTGTGCATTTTACTAACCCTGGCGCTTGCCCTCCTGGTTTCTTCGCTGCCCTTTTCCGCGCTGTATCTTATAATTTTTACCCTTTTTCTCGCCCCCCCGGCGATGCTCGTCATTTCCGCGGCGGGCGGATGGTTGGCCGCGATGGCATGCCTGACCATCATCGCTGCAGTGCACGGGAATTCCTTTGGTGGACCGGGTATTGTTATCGTGTTGGCATATTTGCTGCCTGCTGCCGCAGCATTCCTTTGGTGTCTTGATACTGACATGGCGTTCGTGAAGTCCGCAACACTTTTGCTCATCGTCTATGCCGCGTCCGTCACGGCGGTGTATCTGGCGCTTCAATCTTTTGCAGGCGGTGAGCTCTTTAACTTGGCAGCGAACACCCTGGAGGAAACGCTGGACAACTTGCCGCAAAAGGACACGATTCTGTACACACTCTGGAAGAGCGGATTCCTATCCCTGAGCGGTTTCGCGGAAGGCACACCGGTATTTGACGAATCAACCGCGGT
>LFTR01000276.1 GCA_001513425.1 Clostridiales bacterium DTU024 | reverse complement strand
TGTAGTGATTCCAAGCGACAGATTGATGAGGCACAGAGATGTTTACGCAGGAGAAAAACCGTTTTTATCTGGGCGATCCCGTTCACCCGACAGCCGAAATCGTTTTTGAACAGATCGGCGAAGATACATTGTCCGTCAGCCATACCTTTGTGGATGAAAGCCTCAGGGGGCAGGGCATCGCGGAGAAACTGCTGGACGCAGTGGCCGATCACGCCAGGAGCGGGCATAAAAAGCTGTCCGCCACCTGCTCCTATGCCAGAAAAAAGCTGGATGGGAGCGAGAAGTACAGGGATATAGCTGTGCTAGAATAGGCGAAACGCGGCCTTCGGCCGCGCGAACCATAGCAAAGAGGCCGCTTTGCGGCCGCAAAGGGGTTACGGGATTAGTGTGTCCTGTAGCCCCTTCGCCATGCTTTGCGGCAGCGAAGCTGCCGTTTCGCGCGGCCAAAGGCCGCTCTTTGCCATCCGGGTACAGCCGTCCGCGCGGCGGATGCCATCATACTGAGGCAAAACAGCGCAAGGTATCCAAATAATTGATGAAAACTTGTGCAATCCGCAGAATATGCTATAATGTTTGCGTAAATAAGAGGAGGGCACGCAATGTACAAACTGTTGCTTGTGACCGACAGGGAAGAAGTGATCGACACCTTCGCCAAGGTTCATAACCTTGCGGACATGATGATGGACCCGGTCACCGTCATCCGTGATATTCCCGAGGCCATTGCCTACCTGGAGCGCAACGCGGTGGACGCGGTGGGCTATTCTTTCCGCTTGACCGATCCCGCCCCCCTGCATACATACCTGATGGAAGTGCGGCCCAGCATGCCCATCTTCCAGACCCACCACCATGACAATACCCTGCGGGACGAGCTGGTCCGTGTACGCGCCTTTTTGGACCGCATGCGCATGGACGACTCCCAGGAGGGCATGGATGAGGCGCAGGCCCTGCAATACCTGCGTGACGAGCTGATGCACCAGCTGCTGGCGCGTGAGATCCCCAGCCCCGCGGAGCTGAAAAGCCGCCTGAAGCTGGTGCGCGCGCAAAACATCAGCACCGATAAGCCCGCTTTTCTCTTTGATTTTGACATGCCCCAGGGCGAACTCTACCTGGACGGGCGCTGGCGTTACGGACGCCAGCGGCTTGAAAGCGCCCTGCGCAACAACTTCATCGGCCGCTACGCGGACGGCATCCACTACGGCGTGGCGATGCTGTCCCCCCGCCACATCCGCCTGATCGCCTGCCAGAGCAAGGGCGGCAAGGATGAAAGCCCGCAGGACTGCGAGAGGCGCGTACGCGACTATGTGGAAGACAAGGTATCCCGCATCAAGCAGTACCTTGATCTGGAGCTGGAGCTGGAGCAGTTCACGGTTCTTGGCAGCATCAACGAGATTGCCGATAACGATAAGCCCGCTGAGGAAGATGAAGGCGGGGTATAATTTAACAAATACGGATTTTTAATGAGGAGGGCGCGCGCATGGGCATCTTTAAGATGATCAAGGGACAGCTGATCGATGTGATCGAATGGACGGATTCGTCCGCCAATACCATGGTGTACCGCTACGAAGCGGACGGCAAGGAAATTATGATGGGGGCGCAGCTGACCGTGCGCGAGAGCCAGGTCGCCGTCTTTGTCAACGAGGGCAAGATCGCCGATGTGTTCCAGCCCGGCCGCTATGAGCTGAGCACCCAGAACATGCCCGTGATGACCGCGCTGAAGAGCTGGAAGTACGGCTTCAACAGCCCCTTCAAGGCAGAGGTTTACTTTATCAACACCCGCCAGTTCCTGGACCTCAAGTGGGGCACCAGCAACCCGGTGATGATGCGCGACACCGACTTCGGCATGATCCGCCTGCGCGCCTTTGGCATCTACAGCTTCCGGGTGCAGGATCCGGTTGCCTTCCTGCGCGAGGTGTTCGGCACCAGCGAGCTGTTCACCACCGAAGGCGTCGAGGGCCAGGTGAAGCGGCTGATCGTGTCATCGCTCAGCGATATGCTGGCCCAGTCCAAGATCCCGGCGCTGGATCTGGCCGCCAACTACGATGAGCTGAGCCAGTATATGCTTAACGCGATCTCTCCCAAGATCGCTCCCCTTGGCCTGAAGCTTGACAGCTTCGTGATCGAGAACATCAGCCTGCCCGAAGAGGTCGAAAAGGCGATGGACCGGCGCACCAGCATGGGCGTGGTCGGCGATATGAACCGCTACGCGCAGTTCCAGAGCGCGGAGGCCATCCGCGAGGCGGCGAACAATCCCGGGGGCGGCGCGGGCCTTGGCGCCGGCATGGGTGCCGGCATGGCCATGGGCCAGATGATGCACAACGCCTTCCAGCAGCCTGCCCAGCAGACGGCTCCCCAGCAGGCCGCCGTGCCCTGCGTGAGCTGCCAGAAGCCCATTGCCCCCGGCAGCCGCTTCTGCCCCGAGTGCGGCGCGGCTCAGCAAAAGGCCGCCCCCGTCTGCAAGGCCTGCAACGCCCCCCTCAATGAAGGCGCGAAGTTCTGCCCCGCCTGCGGCGAACAGCAATAA
>LFTR01000035.1 GCA_001513425.1 Clostridiales bacterium DTU024 | reverse complement strand
CAGTTGGTAGGACGAGGTAAGCGTACTTTCGCCCCTAACAAGACCCAATCGCCTGCTTAACCTAGCAGGAGCTTCCGACTTCGAGTCCATACTCCAAAAACTCTTCCCCCACAGAGTAAAATAGTGAGGAAAACCACCACGGGGCATTAGCACAGTTGGTAGGACGAGGTAAGCGTACTTTCGCCCCCAACATGACCCCGACCACCTGCCAAATTTGGCAAAAAACCTTCGGTTTCGGCCAACCTCAAATTCATGTTCAAAAACTCTTCCTCACAGAGCATAAACAGTGAGGGAATCCACTATGGGGCTATAGCACAGCTGGTAGGACGAAGCAATCGTACTTCACCCCCAAGCATTCCTCAGTTGACCCCACCCTCTCGCCAAAGCAGGCGAAAATTTTTCGGCTTCGCTCATCTGCTCTCCAGCAGATTCGCTCAGCCGACCGGCATTTAAAAATGCCACCCGGTTCGCGTCTCTCCCCTACGCTCTCTTTTTTGAGGGGTTTCGATCCCCTATCAAGT
>LFTR01000086.1 GCA_001513425.1 Clostridiales bacterium DTU024 | reverse complement strand
ATCCTGATCACCCACGACCTGGGCGTGGTGGCGCAGATGTGCGACGAATTGGTCGTCATGTACGCCGGAAGTATCTGCGAGCAGGGCACGGCAGATGAAGTATTCTATAACCCACGGCACGAATATACCAAGGGTCTCCTCAGGAGCATCCCCACGGCCGAAAACAGCGGCCAGCTGTTGCAGCCCATAACCGGTACCCCCATAGACCTTTTGAACATGCCCAAGGGCTGCCCCTTCGCGCCGCGGTGCGACAGCGCCATGAAGATCTGCCTCACCGAATTCCCGGAGCGCCTGAAGATCAATGAAGACCACTATGCCAGCTGCTGGGTCAACGTAAGAGAGCAGGTCTGCAATACGTTGCCCGAAGCAGAAAGAGAGATTCCCTGTGTCTGAAAAAACGTTGAACGCGCCCTTGGTCGAAGTCAAGGGCCTGAAACAGTATTTTGATATTTCGATAGGCTTTTTCCGCAGCAAAGCACTCAAAGCGGTGGACGATGTATCCTTTTCCATCAGCAAAGGCGAAACGCTGGGATTGGTCGGCGAATCGGGCTGCGGCAAAACGACTGTCGGCAGGAGTCTTTTGCATCTGTATACCCCAACGGGCGGTGAGATCCGCTACGCCGGGCGGCCGATCAAAAGCAATGAAGACATTGCCAACCTGCGCAAAAAGGCCAGCATGGTGTTCCAGGACCCGTACTCTTCGCTTAACCCGCGCATGACGGTGTCAGACATCGTTGCGGAACCGCTGGACATCCACCATATGTATTCTTCCCGTCAGGAGAGGGATAACAGGGTGGTGGAGCTGATGGACCATGTGGGCCTCAATTCCGAACAGTGCAGCCGTTACGCG
>LFTR01000213.1 GCA_001513425.1 Clostridiales bacterium DTU024 | reverse complement strand
GGGCGATATCAGCATTTCCGCAAGATGCAGGCTGTAGTCGCTGAAGCGAACATCCGGAATCGGTTGGATGTGCCTTACGCCCGGCAGGTCCTTCACCGACATGGTGAAGCTCAGCTCTTTGTTGTCGATGCTTTGTCTTCCCCGGATGGGCAGGACAACCGTCAGCTCGTCCCCGACCTCCATCTCAGAAAGGTCATATTGGATCCATGCAAGGGTTTCGCCGTTCTGCTTGCCGGCATGGACACCGGCTTCACCCAGCGGATTGACGTTCCGGTCATTCACGATGGCAAAGTCCAGACTGCTCCACGATACGCCGTCCTTTTCGGCGGCCTCAAAACTGAAGCTTCCGCCGTAAACCTTCGCGTTGTCAAAGGGCGCTTGTGCATCCCGCTCCTTTGTTGAGTGCACGATCCGCAGGTATTTTCCGTCATACACGGCTTGGGTCACGGTGACATCCACATGGTCAAAGCTTGCGTTTGCCAGGTCCTTTTGCAGCAGGTCATACGCTTCTTCTTGAACGACCGCGAATTCTTCCCTTTTCCCCTGGCCCATCAGATCAAACAATCCAAAGCCGTCTGTTAAGGCGAAGGCTGCGGCAGCCACAGCGATCAGGGCAATAACAATGATTGCCGATAGTGATATTTTCTGTTTCATAACCGGTT
>LFTR01000211.1 GCA_001513425.1 Clostridiales bacterium DTU024 | reverse complement strand
GACAGAGGCCCGCAGAGCGGAGAGCGCAAGCCTTTCGCGAGACCCGCCGGAGCGCCGCAGGGACAGGGCGGTGGCCGTAGCTTTGGCAGCAAGCCCGCCTTTGACAGAGGCCCGCAGAGCGGAGAGCGCAAGCCTTTCGCGAGACCCGCCGGAGCGCCGCAAGGCCAAGGCGGGGAGGGCCGCGGTTATGCCAGGCCTGCTTTTGACAGAGGCGCGCCCCGGCCCCAGGAAGGCGGCAATCGCTTTAACAAGCCTTCTTTTGTACCTGACCCGCAGGGAAATGACCGGGACCGCAGAAGCTTCAGCCGCCCGGCACAGTCTCAGCAACCGCAGCAGCGCTTCGGAAGACCGGGTTTTTCCGGTCCGGCGCGTCCCGCCGGCGCCTTTCACCGGCCCGCGTCGCCCAGGCCAAGCTTTAACCATGCTGCCCCGGGGCGGACGGATTTTCGCAACCAGCCCAATGACAGGGAAGGGACCGGGCTGAGTGCCGATGCCCGCAAGTCCGCCATGCTGGTACTAAACCGCGTGCTGCTTGAAAGCGGCTTTGCCTCGCTGTCGCTGGATGAGCATTTTGAAAAAGTGAACCTGTCGCAAAAAGACAAGCGTCTGTGCACACGCATCGTTTATCTGACGCTGGAGCATCTTAATCAGATCGACTTCGCGCTGGACCGCTTTTTGGAAGATACAGAGAAGCTTGAAAAGCGCGTGCGCAACATCCTGCGCCTGTCAGCCGCTCAAATTCTGCTGCTTGACCGTATCCCTGACAGTGCTGCCGTCAATGAGGCGGTGAAGCTGACGCGTGACCTGGGCCTGGAAGATCTGACCGGTCTGGTCAACGGCGTGCTGCGCAATTTGATCCGCGGCCGGGAGGAGCTGAGCTTTCCCGCAAAGGAAGAGGGGCTCACGTATTACCGCGTCATGCAATCCCTGCCTGAGTGGTACGCGCAGAAGATACTGGATGCTTACGGACCCGAGGAAGGGGACCGGCTCCTATGCTATGAAAAGCAGGAGCACTATATTACCGTCCGCCCCAACCTGCAGCGTATCAGCGCTGTCAAGTTTGAAGAACTGCTCCGGAAAAAAACCTGGGACGCAAAACCCGGTATCCTGCCTGGGGTATGGCATATATCAGGGGCATCCGATATCGGCCACGACAATGACTTTCTGGATGGTTTGTTCTCCATCCAGGGAGAGGGCAGCATGGT
>LFTR01000095.1:1736-40377 GCA_001513425.1 Clostridiales bacterium DTU024 | reverse complement strand
AGGAGACTACCTATTTTGCGCAAGGAAGAAGGCTGGTCTTGACCGGAAATGGATGCATGCCCAGTATCCCAGCAAATTCCGACCGACGCTCCTTCAAAAGCGCCAACAAGGTCCAGCAATTCATCCGCAGTGCTGCAGTAACGCTGATGACGACCGGACATGAACATGTTTTCAAAAGCAATTCCCACTCCATGCCGCTGAGCCAGAGAAACAAAAGGCTCCCAGTACGAAATGTTGAAGCGGCGCGCTTTGTCAAAATCATAATGCTCATCCGCGTCAAAATCACATGGATGCAGCACAAGCCATTTGACCCCGGCCCGAGCAGCCGCCCTGATGGAACGGCGTATCCGTTCTTCATGCCAGCGCCTATCAAAAGTCATATCCGTCGACTCCCTCGTGCGAAACACAAACGAGTGGGCCTGTAGCGTTGTGAGGCCCCTGCGCGCCGCCTCCTCGGCAATTCTATCTGTCCAGCCCTCCCAACCATCCAAAGCCAAGGGGTAGCCTTCCCTGGACTGAAAGAAAAAATCCAGATCCAAATGTTCGAACCCGGCGTTTTGACAAAGCTCCATGGAACGAAAGAGCGACTCTTGAGGCGATATCGTACAGGCTCGGCTCAATATGGTTGTCGTTGTGGATAAGCGCATGTATGTGGAAGCCTCCGCTGGTTGCTCAAAAACACTAAGCGTTTTCCCTCATTATTGTCTCTTCTTAACTGTAAAGCACACCCTGTCCCGTGTCAAGCGATATCCGCACTACCGGCGAATTCCTGCGAATATGCAAGCTTGCAAGTATTTGTCGAAGTTAGCAAATGACCAAAAGCGTTCCTGCCCATATCATCCGCAAACTTCAGCACACCAATAAGCGCCGAATGTTCGAAGGAATGAGGCGCAAACGCTTCTTAATCGGAACTGGGAACTTGATTCTCTGAGACAGCATCGACGCTATTTTTCGGCGCAGTTTGCGAAAATGCGTCCCTGCACCTTCCTCCCAATACTCCAACGGGGCATCCTTGCGTATCTGCCACCCACACCTATCTGCTCCGGTGCATACTCGAGCATGGGCTGTAATGTAAAGTGACATTCCTGTTCGCTTTAAAACCACTTCTTCTTCTTGAAGAAATACATCATCCCGGCGGCGATGATGATCATCACCAGCCAGACGAGGGGGTAGCCCCATTTTTGCCCAAGCTCAGGCATGTACCGAAAATTCATGCCATACACCCCGGCGACAAAAGTGAGGGGGATAAAGAGGGTGGAGATAATGGTCAGCACTTTCATGATCTCATTGAGTTTGTAGCTGACATTGGATATGTGGAGGTCGGTGAGGCTGGACAGGAGCTCCCGGCTGGTTTCGGTGGAATCGATCGCCTGTACGATATGGTTGTAGACATCGCGCAGATAAGGTTCGGTCGTCATCCGGATCAGCCCGACCGTTTCGTTGCGCATCAGAGACGCCACGTCCCGCAGGGGCCAGATGCATTTGTTCACTTTGAGCAGCGCTTTCTTGATCTCGCGTATCGCGTGCAGATGCTCCTGTGCGGTATCGGCCATGACCAATTCTTCCAGATCGTCCGTTTTTTGGTTCAGAGTTTCCAGTACATCAAAATAACCTTCAACAATGGCATCCAGCAGCAGGTACATCAAGTAATCGGCACCGTTTTGCCGCACATGCGCCCCTTCGCTGTTGATCCAGCTGCGAATATTGTCAAACACGTCGCCCTTGGTTTCCCCCAGGGTGATAACGAAGTTTTTGCCCAAGAGGAAATTGATGTGCTCCACGACCATCGTATCGCCCCGGAAGTAGATCATCTTGGCGACGATATGAAGAAAATCAGGATATACATCCACCTTGGCGCGCTGATCTGTGTTGGCAACATTGCGGATGACAAGCGGGTGGACATGAAAGGCGTCGCCGAGCTTTTCAAGCAGCGCTTGCGAATACTGCCCGTCGGCGTTGATCCAGCGGACAGTATTCTCGGGGATCCGAGACAGGGCTGTCAACGCCTCTGCCTTAGAAATGTTGACCTCGAAGGCGCGGCTGTGATCGGCATCATACTCGATGACGTCCACAGTATCGCTGGGTTCACCTTTTTCGTACCTATCCTGTATCGTGATGTCCGTCATATTCTGTTTCCTGCCCCTTTATTCCACCCGTCATTTCGCGCGGACGCACCCTATGCTGTACGTGAAAACGCCGGAGCGGGACTCCTTTTGGATACACTCCATTTCTTGATGATTGTACACCAAGTCCGGACAAAGGAAAAGGGATCGGGTCGCAACCGGATGCAGGTGAAATGCGGAATGCAGGGCAACCAAGTCAATACTGTGTTCTTAGCCTACTGCGGGAGATTCGATGCCCTTTATCCGTCCTGCTTCTCGCTTATCTCACGTAATTTGTCCGGTTGTTCAATCCGGATGGCTCGCTGGCCTTTGAGGGCAATGATGCCTTCGGCCTCCAGTTCGCTCAGCTTGCGGCTGAGAGTCTCCTGCGTCATGCCCAGCTGGGACGCAAAATCACCCTTGGTCATGGGCAAACGGATATCCTGCTCCCCGGTAGACAATTCCAGCAGCGCTGCGGCGATACGCTTAAGCACAGGGCTTAAGGTGATGCTTTCGATGCGGCTTTCCGCGCTTTCCAGGCGACGGGACAGTTCGTCCATCACTTTGAAGGCGATGGACGGATATTTTTGCATCAATTCTTTCAAGCGATCGCCCTTTATGACGCACATGGTGGCCTCTTCCAGTATTTGGGCGTTATCACTTAGCGGCAGGGACGAAAACAGGGACAGTTCGCCGAAGAACTCCCCCGCGCCCGCCACGCGCAGCACCTGTTCTTTGCCGCTTGCATTCAGGCGGAACAGCTTGGCTTTGCCCGTATGCAGTACAAACAGTGTGCCGCCTTCTTCGCCCGCCATATAAACCATGTCGCCCTTGTCGTAATTCCGGGCAACAGCGATATCGGCGATCTCCAGCATTTCCTCTTCGCTCAGATTGGCAAAGATGGGCACATGCGCGATGCAGGAAGTGTTTTCATCATGATGGCTGCACTGCATACTGTTCCTCCCCGGACTCTTCGTGTATTTCCCGCCCGGCGGACGCAAAGGGTGTATGCACCCGAAACCCGGCTTCTTCATTAAACGGATCTGCATTAAATATGATACCACGAGCGCCGCGCTTTGTACCAAAAATTAAGTCCATATGGCGTTTTTATCCTGCATATGATTTGCCGTCCTCTGCTTTTCCGGCAGTATATTGTCGTGCGCATTCTCGTTTTTTCGCGAGCCGCTTGACAGATGCCCATGAGGCAAATATAATTACTTTTCGTAACTAACTATCTGTCGGCGGCGACAGGACTGCGGGGGAGATTATGGACGCTTTTTCAAGGGAACTCAACGAAATGCTGGTAAAAACCTTCTGGTCGGTCATGAAGGTGGAAGAGCGGATGCTCAAACAGGATCCACGGCTGAACCTCTCCATCAGCGAATTCCATCTAATAGAGTCCGTCGGCAAGGCGAACGAAAAGGGCAAAACGATCAGCGACATCGCCCTGGATCTGGGCATTGCGCGCCCCCCGGTGACGGTCTCGGTCAACAAACTGCAGCAAAAGGGCTACGTGGACAAGCGCCGGGACGACAAGGATGGGCGCGTGGTCTATGTCACCCTCACCGAAACGGGCCACAAGATCAACGCGTTTCACGCCTACTTCCACACGCAGATGGTGCGGGAAGTGAGCGGGCTTCTGGCCAATGATGAGCGCGACGCACTCCTGCGCGCGCTGAACAAACTGAACGTGTTTTTTGACAAAAAGGTATCGCAAAGGGCCCGGGCATGAGTTTTTCGATTTGGGGCACCGGCAGCGCTTTGCCGGAAAAGGTCGTTACAAACAACGATTTATCCGCCTTTCTGGATACGTCCGACGAATGGGTCTCCTCGCGCACCGGCATCAGAGAGCGGCGCGTGATGACGCATGAAACGCTTACGGATCTTGCCGTACGTGCGGCGCAAAACGCAATGACCGCGGCGGATACCAAGCCGGACGATTTGACGCTCATCCTGTGCGCCACGGTAACGGGTGAATACCGCATCCCTTCCCTCGCGTGCCAGGTGCAAGCCCTGATCGGCGCCCATTGCCCCGCGATGGACATCAATGCCGCCTGCTCGGGTTTCCTGTACGCGCTGGATACCGCGGCGGCGTACTTCGCCAGGGACCCTCAGGCGCGCATTCTGCTTGTGGCGGCAGACGGCCTGTCATCGTTGGCAGATTGGCGCGACCGCTCCGTCTGCGTCTTATTCGGCGATGGCGCGGGCGCGGTCGTGCTGGGCGAAGGAGATGACCTAAAAAGCATTCGCCTGCGTGCAAAGGGAGATGCCGGGCTTTTGTCGGCGCTGCATCCCCGGGGCAATTCGCCATACCGCTCCCCTGTTGAGCAAGATGAATTCGTCCATATGGACGGTCAAAAGGTGTACCGCTCCGCCGTATCCGGCATGACGGAAGATTTGCAGGGCGTTGTTGCCCAGGCCGGGCTTCAGATGGCGGATGTTGATTTTGTGCTGATCCACCAGGCCAATCTGCGCATTCTGGATGCCATAGCAGCCAGGCTGACGATCCCCCGCGACAAATACCTTGCCAACATCGACCGCGTGGGCAACACCTCCGCGGCCAGCATCCCGATTTTATTGGACGAAATGTGCCGGAAAGATGGTTGGCCGCAGGACTGCGTGCTGGCTCTGGCTGCCTTTGGCGGCGGGGCGACAGGCGGTGCCTGCGTGATCCGATGGCACACACGGCCGTAAAATATACAACAGGACATTATTAGGAGGACATATGACAAACTTCGAAAAAGTAGTCGAGATCATGCAGGAAAACAGGAACGTGGACCCCTCTTTGGTGAAACCCGAAACCACATTTGCCGAGTTGGGCCTTGATTCACTGGATATGGTGGAACTGGTTATGGCCATGGAAGAAAAGTATGGCTGTGCGCTGGAAATGACCGCTGATATTAAAACCGTGGGCGACGTCGCGCAGCTTTTGGGCGCATGAACAGGAAAAGCGAATGATCAAGACCAGGCTCTGTGACTTATTGGGCATTGAGCATCCGGTTTTTCAGGGGGGCATGGCGTGGGTCGCCAACGCCTCCCTGGCGGCCGCGGTGAGCAATGCCGGCGGACTTGGCATCATCGGCGCCATGAGCGCTCCTGCCCAATGGGTGAAGGAAGAGATCGCCAAGGTGCGGGAGAAAACGAGCAAGCCATTTGCCGTCAATATCATGCTGATGAGCCCCCACGCCGGGGACATCGCCCGCACGGTAATAGAGGAACACGTGCCCATTGTCACCACCGGGGCGGGAAACCCGGCGCAATATATGAAAGCGTGGATCGCGGCGGGCATCAAAGTGGTGCCGGTGGTGGCATCCGTCGGCATCGCCCGGTATGTGGAAAAGCGCGGCGCCATCGCCGTAGTCGCCGAAGGCTGCGAGGCGGGAGGGCACATCGGCGACCTGACCACCATGGTCCTGGTGCCGCAGGTGGTGGACGCGGTAAAAATGCCCGTCGTTGCCGCCGGGGGCATCGCCGACGGGCGAGGTCTGGCCGCAGCGCTTATGCTGGGCGCCTCCGGCGTACAGATGGGCACGCGGTTTTTGACAGCCGCAGAATGCACCATCCACCCCAATTACAAACAAAGGATACTGGCGGCGCAGGACATTGACACCTTGGCAACCGGCCGCAGGCTGGGCCACCCGGTACGCGCGCTCAAAACCCCCCTGACCGTACGCTTTGCCAAAGCAGAATTTGATTCCGCGTTGACAAATGAGGAAGTGGAGTCTATCGGCGCGGGTGCCCTGCGCATCGCGGTACAGGAAGGCGACAATGAGCGCGGCTGCTTCATGGCGGGACAGTGCGCGGGGCTCGTCAAATGCGAACAGACGGCGGAAGAGATCATAACGCAGATTTTCTCAGAAGCAGAAGCGCTTTTCAAGGACCAAAAACCATGGCTCATGTAGCCTTCGTCTTTTCCGGCCAAGGCGCTCAACGCGCGGGCATGGGTCAGGAGCTGTATGACGCTTTCCCTGCGGTGCGTTCCCTTTTTAACAGGCACGAAAAACACCGTCGGGGCACCATTGAGCAGTGTTTTGAACAGGGCGACCAACTCAAAAGCACCCTAAACGCGCAGCCGTGTCTGTATACCTTGTCGCTGTCTACAGCGCGGGCACTGGAAGCGGAGGGCATCACCCCCTCTGTGGCGGCGGGCTTTTCGCTGGGCGAAGTCAGCGCGCTGGCGTTTGCCGATGCGTTTGAGAGCGACGACGGCTTCCGCTTCGTTTGCGCGCGGGCACAAGCGATGCACGACGCCTCCCTAAAGCGTCCCGGCGACATGGCGGCGGTACTCAACATGTCCCCGCGCGATGTGGAAGGGCTCTGCAAAAAAATCGGGGGGCTTTATCCCGTCAACTACAATGCCCCCGGGCAAACAGTGGTGGCGGGGGATCCCGAAGCACTCAAGCAACTGGCTCTGTCCGCTCCCCTTCAGGGCGGGCGCGCGATGCCGCTGCGCGTTTCAGGCGCGTTCCACTCGCCCTATATGCTACCTGCAGCCCATGCGCTTGAAGCGCTTTTGTCAGTCTATACGCTCTCCCCGCCGCGCTTGCCCGTATACGGGAACTTAACGGCGAAGCCCTACGGAGAGGATATCGCTTCACAGCTGGTACAGCAGGTAATATCCCCGGTCCTGTGGCAGAAAACCATCGAAAACATGATACAAGCGGGTGCCGGATTGTTCATCGAAGTGGGCGCGGGCACAACGCTGACCGGCCTTATCAAACGAATCGACCCGCGGGTCGCGGCTGTGAGCGTGCAAGATATGCGCAGCTTTCAAGAAGCCGTCCTGCTGGCAAAGGAGACCAAGGGTGCTTAAAAACAAAAAGGCGCTGATCACCGGCGCATCACGGGGCATCGGCCGCGCCATCGCACTGGACATGGCTTCAAACGGCGCGGATATTGCCATTGTTTATGCGAGCAATGTTGGTGCGGCGGAAGAAACCTGCCGGTGCCTCACCGAAAAAGGCGTGAACGCGTTCGCCTTTCAGTGCGATGTCAGGGATGACGCCAAAGTGAAGGAAACTGTCAAGCAGGCCGTGCTGGCGCTGGGGGGCCTGGATATCCTCGTCAACAATTCGGGCATCGTCAAAGACGGCCTGATCCCCCTGATGAAGGAAGATCACTTTACCTCAGTGATCGATACCAACCTTTCCGGCGCGTACCGCATGATCCGCCATTGCTGCATGTACCTGATGAAGCAGGGAAAGGGCCGGATCATCAACATTTCGTCGGTGGTGGGCATCATGGGCAACGCGGGGCAGAGCAATTACGCCGCGTCCAAGGCGGGGTTGATAGGACTTACCAAATCGGTCGCCAAAGAGCTAGGGGCGCGGGGCATCACGTGCAATGCTATCGCCCCCGGCTTTATCAGGACCGATATGACGGACGCGCTGGAGGAAGATACGCGCCGCGCGCTGCTTGCGAATTTGCCCCTTGGGCGCATGGGGGAACCGGAAGATGTGGCGCACTTGGCTTCTTTTTTGGCCAGCGACATGGCAAGCTATATTTCAGGCGGAGTTTACACCGTGGACGGCGGGATGTGCGTATGACGATACTTGACCATCTCAAGGCGCGCGGGCCCTTAACCATCGGCCGTCTGTCCGTTCCCCTCCCTATCGTTCAGGGCGGCATGGGCGTGGGCATCAGCCTGTCGGGCCTGGCGTCAGCGGTCGCCAACCTGGGTGGCATCGGCGTGTTGTCCGCCGCCTGCATATCGCGCACTCCGCGTTACGCAAAGGAAAAGATAACCGATGAAGAAGCGCTGACGCGTGAGATCCGCCGCGCCAGATCTTTCACCGATGGCGTTTTCGGCGTCAACATTATGGTAGCGACGGCCAATTTTGATACCCTGGTGCGGGCTGCGGCGGAGGAAGAGGCCGACATAATTTTTGCCGGAGCGGGGCTGCCGCTCAAACTGCCGGGTCTGCTTCCCAAGGGCAGCAAAACGCTGCTGGCGCCCATCGTATCGTCCGCCAAAGCGGCGATGCTCCTCATCAAGTGGTGGGGCGACAAATACGGCCGCGTGCCGGACGCCATCGTTGCCGAAGGCCCGCTTGCAGGCGGTCATCTGGGATTTAAGCCGGAGCAAATCAATGATCCCGCTTTTTCATTAGGCAGTATCTTAGACCCGATCATTCAAGCCGTGCGACCCATCCCCGTTATCGCAGCGGGCGGCATCTATTCAGGCGGCGACATCAAACAGGCGTTGGACGCGGGCGCGAACGCCGTACAAATGGGCACGCGCCTGGTGGCGACCGAAGAATGTGACGCGCCGGACGCCTTTAAGCAGGCGTACATCGCGGCAAAAAAGGAAGATATTGTCATCGTGCAAAGCCCTGTGGGGATGCCGGGGCGAGCGCTGAGCAACGATTTTCTACGCAGCGTGAACGCGGGGACAACGGCGCCCACGGCGTGCCGTTACCACTGTATCCAGTCCTGCGCCAGGCAGAAGGCCCCCTACTGTATCGCCGACGCCCTGCTCAACTCCCTCAAGGGCACGGCGCAGGAGGGACTGCTGTTCGCCGGCGCCAACGCGTGGCGCATTAAGGAGATCCTGCCGCTCAAGAAACTGTTCAATAGACTGGACGACGAGTTTTCAAAGGAGTCAGCACATGAATAGGGTCGTCATTACCGGGATGGGCGTTATTTCGCCCATTGGCAACAACGTGAATGATTTTTGGGAAGGGCTAAGGAGCGGCAAAAACGGCATTGGCCCCATTACGCGCTTTGATACAAGCGACATGAAAGTCACTTTGGCCGCGGAAGTCAAAAATTTCGACCCCTCCCTAACCATGGATACGGCTACCCAAAGACGGTGCGATCTATTTACGCAGTACGCCATCGCCGCCGCGCAGGAGGCGGTGGATACGTCCGGCCTTGAGGGCATACGGCCGGAACGCTTTGGCGTGTATATCGGCAGCGGCATCGGCGGCATTGAGACCCTATGCCGCGAAGAAGAAAAGCGCTTATCGGGGGGCCCGCGCAAAGTGTCGCCTTTTCTGGTGCCCATGATGATCGCCAACATGGCTTCGGGCCAGGTGGCGATGCGGTTCCATGCGCAGGGCCCGTGCCTGCCGGTGGTTACCGCGTGCGCGACTGGCACGCACGCGCTGGGCGAAGCGTACCGCACGATCAGGCACGGCTACGCGGACGCCATCCTGGCGGGCGGCGCGGAAGCGCCCATCGGACCGCTTGCCGTAGCGGGCTTTTCCAGCGCGATGGCCTTGTCCATAACGCACGACGTGAACGCTGCCTCCATCCCGTTTGACAAGCGCCGCGCCGGCTTTGTGATGGGCGAAGGCGCCGGTGTTTTGATGCTGGAAAGCCTTGAGAACGCCCTGAAGCGCGGCGCGAACATCCTGGGAGAGATCTGCGGCTACGGCAATACCTGCGACGCTTACCACATCACTTCTCCCCTGCCGGACGCGTCCCGCGCGGCGGCGGCGCTGTCGGATGCCCTTGAGGAAGCCGGATATTCCGATAATGACACCCTCTACATCAACGCGCACGGCACCTCCACGCAGCTCAACGATAAAACGGAAACGCTGGCCATCAAACTGGCGCTGAAAGACGCAACAGCGCGGACGCTCATTTCCTCCACCAAATCCATGACCGGTCACATGCTGGGCGCGGCGGGCGGCGCGGAAGCCATCGCGGCGCTGCTGGCACTAAGGAACGGGATGGCTCCGCCCACCATTAACCTGACTGAACCCGACCCTGAGTGCGATCTGGACTATGTGCCGGGTGTGGCACGGCAAGCTCCTTTGACGCTGACTTTGTCGCTGTCGCTGGGCTTTGGCGGCCACAACGCGTGCGTGGCGCTGCGCCCCTATACGGAAGGAACACATGCATGAACAAAGAAAGCTTGATGCTCCTGGCGCAGGTGCTTTCCGACGCGCACCTGACCGCCATTGAAATGACGGAGGGCGATTGCCGCATCCGCCTGGAGAAATATCCGCATGTGGCGCAGCTTCCTTCTGATATTTCGCGCGCGCCGGTCCATTCGTCCGCGCCGATCCCTGCGGATGCGCACGGCGCGCTTCCGGTAGACTTCAACAACTTGAATGAAATAAAGTCCCCAATGGTGGGCGTATTCTACTCAGCGCCGGCGCCTGGCAGCGAGCCCTTCGTCAAGCGCGGCATGCGCGTCAAAAAAGGCGATGTGTTGTGCATTATTGAGGCAATGAAAATGATGAACGAGATCACCAGCGATTTTGACGGCGAAATTGTGGATATCTGCGCCGAAGAAGGCCAGCTGGTGGAGTTTTCGCAAGTGCTTTTCAAGCTTTTCTAAGGAGACTATTTTGAACAGAGACGAGATCAGACAGATTCTCCCCCATCGAGAACCCATGCTGCTCATTGATGAGATCCAAAGGGTGGATGATAAGCACGCTTTGGGACAATACCATGTGCGCGGGGATGAATGGTTTCTGCAGGGGCACTTCCCGGGGCAGCCCATTGTGCCCGGCGTTATCCTGTGCGAAATGATCGCGCAAACCTGCTGCGTCATCGTGATGAAGAAAGGCGATACGGAAACGCCGTACTACGCGGGCATCAACAACCTGCGCTTCCGGGGCAAAGTGCTGCCGGGGGACACTGTGGATTTTTCCTGTGAAATGACCGCCCACCGCAAGCCCTTTTACTTTGTAAAAGCCACAGGGAAAGTGGGCGATACGGTATGCGTGACGGGTGAATTTTCATTTGCCTTGATGGATTCGTGAGGTACTTCTTTGTTTTCTAAGGTATTGATCGCCGGGCGAGGCGAGATCGCCGTACGCGTCATCCGTGCCTGCAAAGAGATGGGCATATTGACCGTTGCGGTCTTTTCGGAAGCCGACCGCAACTCTCTGCAGGTGAACCTCGCGGATGAAGGCATCTGCATCGGCCCGCCTGCGGTGAAGGATTCTTACCTCAATATGACCGCCATCCTGTCTGCCGCCATCAATACCGGCGCGCAGGCCATCCACCCGGGCTATGGCCTGCTCAGTGAAAACGCCCGCTTTGCGGCCCTGGCGGAACAGTGCGGACTCACATTCATTGGCCCCACGTCCGACATGATCGCCCGCATGGGCGACAAGTCCCAAGCGCGGCGCCTCATGGCGGCGTCCGGGCTGCCGATCATCCCGGGCACCGAAACGCTGACGGACATATCAGAGGCCCTTGAAGCCGCCAAGACCATCGGTTACCCCCTTCTGATCAAAGC
Organism: Clostridiales bacterium DTU024; assembly: GCA_001513425.1. GTDB lineage: Bacteria > Bacillota > Clostridia > Christensenellales > Aristaeellaceae > DTU024. The sequence goes on along the minus strand of LFTR01000095.1, from coordinate 29,076 downwards.
CAAGGCCGGCGGCGGGGGGCGCGGCATCAAGCTGGTCAAGGACGAAAGCCAATTGGAGAAGGCGTTTGCCGCCGCCAAAGCGGAAGCGGAAGCCTATTTTGGGGACAGCGGCGTATACATAGAAAAATATCTGCATCCCGTGAACCACGTGGAAATGCAGATCCTGTGCGACATGCATGGCAACGCCGTGTGCCTGGGAGAGAGGGAATGCTCCATCCAGCGCAAAAACCAGAAGCTGCTGGAAGAAAGCCCCTCCATGGCGATCAAGAATGAGACGCGCCTCGCGCTTATGAAGCTCTGCGTGAATACCGCAAAGAAAATTGGCTATACGGGCCTTGGCACCATGGAGTTTTTGGCGGACGCGGACGGCCACTGCTACTTTATGGAAATGAACACGCGGCTGCAGGTGGAACACCCCGTTACCGAGATGATGACGGGCATCGACCTTGTCAAGTGGCAGCTGCGCGCCGCGGCGGGACAGCCGCTCAATTTTGCGCAAAAGGACATCAAGCCCAAAGGCTGCGCCATGGAGTGCCGCATCAACGCAGAAAACCCCGCCCAGGGTTTCCGGCCGGCTTCGGGGCGCATTACGCTGCTTCACATTCCCGGCGGACCGCATGTGCGTTTTGACACCGCCGTTTATCAGGATTATGATGTGCCGCCGTATTATGATTCCCTCTTGGGCAAACTGATCGTCCATGCCGGCACGCGCGAAGAAGCCATCCGAAAAATGAAAGCGGCGCTGTGCGAACTGGTCATTGAGGGTGTACAGCACAACGCCGATATGCATCTGGATATCCTGTCAGACGACCTGTTCGTTACAGGCGGATACCACACCGACTACATGGAACAAAGGGGATACTGATGCTGAAAAAAGGGTTGTTCAAAAGACCCGGCAACACGCTGGAGAAGACGCAGGGGGACAATGTGCTGCCCGTGCCAAATGTGCCCGAAACCCTGTTCACCACATGCAAAGGCTGCAAGGCAGCGGTGTTGACAAATGAGCTTGCACAAAACCTGTACGTCTGCCCCCGGTGCGGATACCACGGCGTGATCGGCGCGCGCGTGCGGCTGATGCGCTTGGCGGATGACGGCTCATTTGAGGAATGGGACGCAGAAATCTCGTCTGCAGATCCGCTGCTTTTCCCCGGCTACGCGGACAAGGCAGCGGAAGCCAGAGTACTTAGCGGTGAAAAAGAAGCGGTCGTCGGCGGCATGATGCGGATACAAGGCTGCCCTTGCGCGGCGTTTGCCATGGACAGCCGCTTTATGATGGGCAGTATGGGCGGCGCGGCCGGCGAAAAAATCACGCGCCTGTTTGAAAAGGCCGCGCAAATGGATCTCACTGTGATCGCCTTTACCCTCTCGGGAGGCGCGCGCATGCAGGAAGGCATCCTCTCCCTCATGCAAATGGCGAAAACCAGCGGCGCGGTCAAATACCATTCAGACGCGGGCAACCTTTATGTATCGGTTTTGTGCAACCCCACGGCGGGCGGCGTTACCGCGTCGTTTGCCATGGAAAGCGACATCGCCCTGGCGGAGCCGGGCGCGTTGATCTGCTTTGCAGGCCCCAGAGTGATCGAACAGACCCTGCGGCAAAAGCTGCCCAAGGGTTTCCAGTCCGCGGAGTTCCTGATGGACAAGGGCTTCATCGACGCGGTGGTGCCACGGGCGCAGCAAAAGGACTATTTGGGCATACTCCTGAAACTCCACGCAAAGGAGCATAAAAATGCAAGCGTTTGACCGTGTTTTGGCGGCGCGCGCCAAAGACCGCCCCGGCTGCGCCGATTTCATCGCCAATATCTTTGACGACTTTGTGGAGCTTCGCGGCGACCGCCGCTACGGCGACGACAAGGCCATCTTGGCGGGCATCGCGCGCCTTGAAGGAATGCCGGTCACGGTGGTTGCCACACAAAAGGGCACCTGCACAGGGGAACGCGTCGCCGCCAATTTCGGCTGCGCGCACCCGGAAGGGTACCGCAAAGCACTCAGGCAATTCCTCTTGGCGGAAAAGTTCGCCCGGCCTGTCGTCACGTTGATTGATACCGCCGGCGCGTACTGCGGCTTGGGCGCGGAAGAGCGCGGGCAAGCACAGGCGATCGCCGAATGCCTTACCACCTTAATGACTTTGCGCACCCCGGTCATCGCTATCCTGACAGGCGAAGGCGGCAGCGGCGGCGCGCTGGCACTGGCGGTGGCGGACCGGGTCTGGATGATGGAAAACGCCGTCTATTCGGTCATTTCGCCGGAGGGCTGCGCCAGCATCCTGTGGAAGGACGCGTCCAAAACGGAGGACGCAGCGCGCAGCCTCAAACTGACGGCGGAAGACCTGCTTGGCTTCCATGTTGTAGACAGCATCGTGCCGGAAGGGGCCGGGTTTGACAAGGCCTATGCCGATATCCGCTCGCGTCTTAAAGACACATTGGGGGCGCTCAAAGCGCTCGACGTTAAGGACCTTTTAAGTGCCCGCTACAAGCGCTACCGAACAATGGGAGGATTCCTCGGATGATCCAGCTATATACCGACAGCACTTGCTGCCTGCCAAGGCGCGACGCGTCAGAATTGGGCGTGCAGATTGTACCCATTTCCTGCAGCGTCAAAGGCCGCACATTCCTCGAAGAGTATCTGGAAGAGAGCGGCGAATTTGAAACGATGATGGCTGATCATCCGTCGGACATTTCCACCTCCCATCCCCCCATATCCACTTTCAGCGCGATGTTTCAGCCCATTGAACAGCGGGGTGGGGAAGCGCTGTGCCTGGTGCTCTCATCGCGCCTGAGCGGCACTTATTCCAGCGCGTCCATCGCCGCCCAGGTGTCCCCGTCCGGGCGCATCCGGGTGCTGGACTCGCTGACCACGGCGGGCGGGCTGCATCTCCTTTTGCGCGCGGCAAAAGAAAAGCTGGACGAGGGCATGAGTCTAAGTGACTTAAGCGAATACCTCCTGGAAAAGCGCGGACACGTCGGGATCGCCTTTTCTGTGGGCGATATGGCGGCGCTGCGCCGCAGCGGGCGTCTGGGCGTGGTTCGCCAATCCGTGGGCACCATGCTGAACGTGCGACCCATTCTGACGCTGGAAGACGGCGCGATCAAAGCGTGCGGCATTACACGGGGCACGGCACAGACGCTGCGCGCTTTGGCGGAAAGGATCCCCTCCCAGGCTAAAGCCATTATCGTGCACTATCAGGGCGCTATGAACGACCCGATGGCGCTTGTCGCATCGCTGCGCGCGCGCTTCCCCGGGGCGGATATCCGTGTAGGACGCATAAGTTGCGCCCTGCGCGTTCACCTTGGCAACGACTGCATCGGCGCCGCGTGGATGTGCTGACGCCATTGCACCTTTTTTTCGCGTATGATACACTTGTTTTGCGTTAAAAAGGGGGAAATTGTATGACTATCGGCATTATTGGCTTTGGCAATATGGGACAGGCCATGGCGCAGGGGCTGCTTTCAAAAGGCGTATCCGCAGGCGACATCCGCGCCGCCGCGCTGCGCCAGGACAAATTGAAAGCCGCGTGCGACAGTTTCGGCATTCTGCCCACCAACAATAAGCAAGCGGCACGGGAGAGCGATATCGTCATTTTGGCAGTAAAGCCCTGGCAGATCCAGGACGTACTGCTGGGCATTCGCGAGGAGCTGGCGAACAAAATGGTCGTCAGCGTTGCCGCCGGCATCCCCTTTGCAAGCCTTAAGGAAATGCTGCCCGACAGCGCGCGCGCCGTTTGCTGCATCCCCAATACGCCGGTGGCGGTGGGGCGCGGCGTTCTCATCTGCGAAAACAAGCATTCGCTTAGGGAAGAAGACTTGGCCCGATTCCACGACTTGTTCGGGCGCCTGGGCGAGATCGTGCTGCTGGACGCCAAGCAATTGTCCGCCGCCAACGCCATTGCAGGCTGCGGCCCCGCCTTTGCCGCGATGTTCCTTGAAGCGCTGGGCGATGCCGGCGTCAAGTACGGCGTCAAGCGCGAAACGGCGTACCGTTTGGCGGCGCTGATGCTGGAAGGCACAGCGGCGCTTCACCTTGAGACCGGCCTGCATCCCGGCGCCATGAAGGACGCGGTCTGTTCGCCCGGCGGCTCCACTATCAGGGGTGTAAGCGCGCTGGAAAAAAACGGCTTCCGCAGCGCGGTCATTTCCGCTGTGGATGCCGTAGAAAACAAATAGAGTCATTCAAAATCGCGCTCAATACGTATGAGCGGCCGGTAGCGGGGGTTGAGGTTGATGAGGCTTTCCGCGACTTGCCGCTTTATTTTTTCCTCATCCACCCGCGCATCGGGCGGGATCAATACATCAAAGTGCAGCTGCACGCAATCCGAAGCCTCTTCTGCCTGCAGATCATGATAGCCGTAGCGCCCGTCAAGCTGAACCAGCACCGCTTCCACGTCCACCCGCGCCAAGCGCAGCAGGTCATCCGTCTGGCGCACCGGGTCCACATGGATCACCAGATGGTACTTGTACTTTTCAAATACGGCGCGCTCAAGGCCGTCCGCCAGGGCGTGCGCCTGTTCCATGGTCATATTGGCGTCCAGTTCGACATCCACCGTGGCATATTTGTTTTGGCCATAATCGTGCACCATAAGATCATGTGCGCCCAGCACGCCGGGGGCTGCCTTGATAAAAGCAAGCAGTTCCGCGCCGGTCTTCTGCGCGCCCTGCCCCAAAAGCTTGGACGCATTCTCGCTAACGATGCCGATGCCGTTTTTGAGGATCAGCAGCGATACGATAATGCCCATGATCCCGTCCAGCTGTACTTTAAAAAAGCGAAACAGGATAAGCGACACGAGTACCGCGGACGTGGACAGTACGTCACCGACCGCGTCCGCCGCCGCGGCGTGCAGAATATCGCTGCCGATGCGCTTGCCGATGGCGCGGTAAAAAACCCACATCCACAATTTGAGCAATATTGACAAAATAAGGATAACAGCGACGATCGGCTCAAACGAAATGGGGTGCGGGTTTACTACCTTGCCCCAGGAAGTGACCATGAGGCTGCCGCCCACATAGATGATGGACGCGCCCACCAGCGTTGACAGCAACAGCTCAGCGCGGTAATGCCCATAAGGGTGGTCCGAATCTGCCGGGCGTGCGCTGAGGCGGAAACTGAGCAATGACAGGATGGAGGACACGGAATCCGACAGGTTGTTCAGCGCGTCCGCCGTTACGGCAACAGAGCCGGAAAGACTGCCCGCCAGAAACTTGATCAAGGACAAGAAGACATTAACAAGAAGACCCGTCACGCCGGCCAGGTTACCGTAACGCGTGCGCAGCTTGTTGGGATCGTCCCCATTGTCTTTAATGAATCTTTTGATAAGCCATTGGGTCACGGCGCTCTCCCCTGTAGGTAAAAACCATGGGCGTAATACCGTCCCATGGCCAAAAAAACATTCTTGATCGGCTTTGCCGATGGGTAAAACATATCACCGCACTTATAAATTGTCAAGGCCGGGGGCATGCGCTATAATTCCCCTATCAGCGGTAAGGAAAGGCGAAAGATGAAAAGCAAGCGGCCGTGGCCACAAGTGGAGATAACGGACAAGGGTGAACGCGCGCTGCGCGGCGGACATCCTTGGGTGTACGCGGGGGAAGTCTTAAGCGCTCCTGATGCCGAGGATGGCGAACTGTGCGACGTGGTAAGCCTCAAAGGGCGATACCTGGGAACCGGCTTTTACAACAGCCGCTCGCTTTTGCGGGTGCGCGTCATCTCAGACAACGCCAACGATCTGTTTGATGAAGCCTTCTGGTCAAGGCGCCTGAATTACGCCGTGGATTACCGCAAAAAGGTGATGGGAGAAGACTATGATTGCTGCCGTCTCATCTTTGGAGAAGCGGACTTTTTCCCGGGCCTGACGGTGGATAAGTTTGGGGACCTCCTGGTGGCGCAGGTACAGTCCTTAGGCTTGGACAAACGGCGCGACCTGCTCTTTCCGCTGCTGAAAGGCATTTTGGAGGAAAGCGGCCACAAGGTACGCGGACTGTTTGAGCGCAGCGAAGGCGCGCTGCGCGGCAAGGAAGGCATGGAAGAGCGCGCGGGATTCTACCCGTTTGAGGGCACTCCCGTGCCGGACAGCGCCGTCACCAACATCGTGGAAAACGGTGTCCATTACCGTGTGAATATCGGTGAAGGGCAAAAAACGGGATTTTTCCTGGACCAAAAGTACAACCGCCGCGCGGCTGCCAAACTGGCGGACGGCATGAAGGTGCTGGACTGCTTCACGCACACAGGCTCCTTTGCCCTCAACTGCGTGTCAGGCGGTGCGACCAGCGTCCATGCCGTGGACGCTTCGCAGGAAGCGCTTGACATAGCGGCGGAAAACGCGCGCCTTAATCATGCCGGGGACAAGATCACTTTTGAAAAGGCGGACGCCCTCAAGTGGCTCCCACAGCAGGCGGCGAACAAAGAAAAGTACGACCTGGTCATCCTCGACCCGCCGGCTTTTGCCAAGCACCGAGGCGCCGTCAACGCCGAAAAGGGCTACCGCGACATCAACATGTACGGCATGCAGCTCCTGAACCGCGGGGGGTATTTGTGCACCGCGTCCTGTTCACACTTCATGCCGCGCGAAGGGTTTGAGCATGCGGTGCACGCCGCATCGCTCCTGGCGGGCGTGCGCCTGAAACTGGCGGAAGCGCGCGGCCAAGCGCCGGACCATCCCATATTGATGGGTGTCCCGGAAACCGCGTACCTCAAGTTCTATATTTTTCAGGTGGTATGAGCAGGGCTCCCTTAGGGGCTCACAGCCCGTCGGTAGGTTCCCCGATAATGCGGTCCACCGCGCCGCGCAGTACGTTATCCACATCGGGGCTGTCCGACAGCCATTCCTCGCGGCCTGCCTCGTCCAATATCACGGGCATGCGGTCGTGGATAGATTGGATCTGCCGGGCGGCGGCGCGGGTCAGGATGACAAAGCGCGGTACGTCCACCTCCGCCTCCTGCCTGAAAAGCCCCGCCATATAGATCTTACGTTCCTTGGGATCGCGCATAATGTTGCGCGTTTTTTTGTTGCCGTCGGTCTGCCACTCATAATAGTAGTTGGCGGGGATCAGGCAGCGGCCCTCCTGAAGGGGCTTGCGGAACGTGGGCCTTTCGCCCGCCGTCTCCGACCTGGCATTGATGATGACGCCGGTCCCCTTGAAGTGCTTGAATCCCCACTGCATCTGCGCGTAAGGGTTTTTGCCCTTGCCCGTCAGCGCCGCCACGTGGTTGGTGGGAAACACTTCCCCGCGGCGGATGGGCGGCAATTTGCGCCCCATACGCTCGCTTTCCTTTTCAAGTTGAACGATGATGTCCTCCAGTTCCGGGTCATCTGTTGCCACAAAAAACCGTCCGCACATATGCTCCTCCTTTTGGTCACGGGTCGATAAAAACAGTATAGTGGCTTTGCACAGTGGGTGCAAGAAAGGCCGAACTGTTCAGATGACAAATTCCGGGTATGTTCTCTTGTGTGGGATACAGGCCCGCCCGGATAGCGAATCCTGCAATCATGAAGGAGGTCCCTATGAAAGCATTAAGAACAATACTCATCATCCTCATTATCATCGTCATCGCAGCGGCGGTGCTGTACTTTACCGGTGTACTCAAAAAAGAAGTTGAAACGTCCATAAACATTAACGCACCCAGGGAGCAGGTATTTGCCGCGCTCACAGAGTTTGGTGAATATGAAGCCTGGAATTCGCCCCTGCGCTTTGACGAGCTGCCCGGCGCGGTCGGCCAGAAGTTCACTTTCCACTACGTGGATGCCGGGGGAAACGCGGGCATGAAAATAAACCCGGAATTACTCGCGCTGGAAGCGCCGCAGCTGATCAAGTGGAAAGGCTCTATTGCAGGCCCGATAATTTTCAGCGGTGAACACCAGATAGCGCTTGCCGATAACGGCGATGGCACGACAACTTTGACGCACAGCGAAATATTCGACGGCGTGCTGGTCCCCTTCTACGGAGGCGCGATCCGCGACAGTGAAAAGAATTTCATCCTCTTCAATCAGCAGCTGAAGACCTATGTGGAAAACCAGGCGATGCCGACTGAACCGGAGACAATTCCCGTAACCCAGCCCGAGATCCTTCCCATACCGGAAGTACCTGAAGACACCCTGGTTACCAACCCGCCCTCATAAAAGCTTCGTTATAAGAGCGCCTCGCAAAATTGCGGGGCGCTCTTTTTTGTGCTGCGGCAGGACAATGAACCGGGAAACACACTTTGCCCGTCAGGGTTGAACGCAAGCCTTCAAACCCGGGTTCCTCACCTCCCACTTTACAAAAATGGCGATCAGTCTTGAAAAACGGCATAAGCGTTGCGTGCCGCCGCGTCAACATGATCGTGTCGGCCTCTTACCTGGCGTTTTTTGTTGGCGACGCATCGTCAAACCCCTGACAAGCGATCAAAGAATTTTGGGAAAACTCTTGACACGGCGAATATACGACCTTATACTACATTTGTATACACAATGTGGCAAATACTGTATTCTATAAAACACAGGGGGCAGCATGACTCAAAAGCCCGGCTTGGTCCAGATCGCATATGACAAGATCCTCCATGACATCTTGGCTTTTGCCTTGAAGCCCGGTGATCTAATCAGCGACTATCAGCTTTCAAAAGATATCGGGATGAGCCGCACACCGGTGCGGGAAGCCATCCGAAAATTGATGTATGACTCCCTGGTGGTCATTGACAACGGCAAAACGGTGGTAGCGGACATATCCGAGGAGGATATCCGAGATATCACTGAGCTTCGCAGCGCTTTGGAAAGACAAGCCATCGAAATCCTCATCACAAGACGTCCTTTGTCAGCCGAATCTATCGCGCAAATGCGACAGCTCAATGTGGACTTGGAGCAAGCGATCCGGACGCGGGATTTCAGGCTGAACTTCGATATTGAAGATCGTTTCCACGGACTGATCGTCAAAAGTTGTGGGAACCAACGGATCATTGAAGCCTACCAGCAGTATCATCTGCTGATCGTGCGCGCACGTTGGTTATCACTATTCTATCCTGATTACGAACCCACTCTAAAAGAACATGAAGCCATTGTGGATGCCCTGGAAAAGAAAAGCCGTGAGGATGCACTGGCAGCAATGGACAAGCATATGTTCAGTTCCTACAAGCATTTTTCGCGGGTGTTCACTGACCCGGAAATACGGGCCGCAGCCCGCTTTGTGGCCTTGCTCAAATAGACTCCGGCGCTTTGTCACCTGACAAAGCGATCAGGCATATTATCGCGCAAGAACGAAGAACAGTCTCTTGTGACGCAGCGCTGACCCGAAATGGAGAGGAGGGTAGTCATCATCGGAACGCTGCGCGCTAATCCCGGTCTATGCAGAAACCGCGATCTATCCAGGGTCCCTCGAGAATTGAAAGGAGCTACCACATGAAAAAGGCATTTGCACTTATGCTTGCCCTGTGCATGACATTCTCTTTCGCTTCAGCGCTCGCTGAACAGTACACCCTCAAGATCGGCCACGCGCAGGGTGATACGCACGTGCGCCATGTCTCCCTGCTGGCCTTTGAAAAAATGGTCGAGGAAAAAACAAACGGCGGCATCCAGGTCGAGCTGTTTCCGAACGGCGCTCTTGGCACTGAAAAGGAAATGCTTGAAATGGTCACGATGGGCACATTGGAGGGAATGCGCGGCGGCCAGCTGGATTTCCTGCCCGAGCTCTATATCTTCACCCTGCCCTTCTTATGTGAAAATCAGGAGCAGGCCAGCGCTTTGCTATCCAGCGATATCGCCAAGAAAATCACCGAGACTTCCGTCAAGGACAACATGCTCATCCTGGGATTGGGCAACGCCGGGGGTTTCCGCCACTTCTCCAATAACGTTCGTCTCATCAAAACCCCTGCGGACATGGCTGGCCTGAAAATGCGTACGCCCACCGGCTATGATACCATCGATAGGACGTTCAAAGCACTGGGTGCGTCCACTGTTGCCATCCCTTACGCCGAACTGTACATGGCGCTCAAGACCGGAGTGGTTGACGGCCAGGAGAACCCTGCCACCAATGTGGAAAGCATGAAATTTTTCGAAGTGCAAAAGTACTTCACGATGGTCGGTTACCAGTTCCATCCGGATCCCTTCTATGTAAACCTCGACTGGTTCAACGCCCTGCCGGAAGACTTCCAGCAGATAGTTCGGGACGGCGCCACTGAAATGATGAAAGTCAACGATCAGTCCATCGCTGATGCAGAGGCCAAGGCAATCAAGATAATCCAGGAAAGCGCCGAGGTCTATTACCCGACGCCCGAAGAACTGCAGGCGTTCAAGGATGCCGTGCAGATAGTCTATACCGAATATGTGGCTGAGGGCAAAGTCACCCAGGAGAACCTGGACGCTATGATGGAGCTCATCAACAGCGCGGGCAACTAAGCATCGCAGCACGACGGCCGGGGGTCCCATTGGCCCCCTGCCGTCGGTCCCTATTACTCGAAAATGAGGAGGGCCTCATGGAAACGATCAAAAAGCTGGGAAAGGCTCTGAACAATATCTATGTCGGTATCGGGACGGCAGCGATGGGTCTGCTTGCGCTGTGCGTCATCTTTACGGTCATCGCTCGCTATTTCTTTTCGCTGTCCTGGAAAGAGCTGGAGGAGTTCGTGACTACGCTGTTTGCCTTTACCACCTTCTGGGGACTGGGCGTCGCCGTGCTGGAAAGCGAACATGTGGTCATCGATATCCTGTTCAGGCTTTTCAAGCCGCAGGTGCAGCGTATCATCAACATTTTTAACCTCCTTATCGCGCTGGGTGTATGCCTGACGGTCAGCGTATTCAGCTTTACATATATCGGCAAAATCGGCGGTCACCTTTCACCGGGCATGATGATCCCCATGAAGTACCTGTACGGCATCATGCCGATCTGCTTCATCATCTGCGCCATCTGCATCCTTATCAAGATCATACTGCTGGTTGGGGGCAACAAAGAAACAGGATCTTTTGGGGCAACTGATCCGGATGGACAAGCACAGGCGGCAGACCATGCCGGCTGAACAAAGGAGTTGATTTTCACATGGCAATGCTCTATTTGCTGGCCGGCTTGATCGTCTTTGCACTCATCGGTGTGCCATTGGCATTTTCCATCGGGGCGTCATGCGTCAGCTATTTGGCCACACAGGCGCCGGGGCTCCTGATCAATATCCCCCAGAAGATCTGGGGCGGCGCTTACAGCCAGCTGATGATCGCCATGCCGATGTTTATGCTCGCGGGCGAACTGATGAACGCGGGCGGCATTACCAAACGCATCATCGATCTGTGCCTATATTTCGTACGGCCTATCCGAGGCGGACTGGGAGAAGTCAACGTGTTCGCCAGCATGATATTTGGCGGCATTTCGGGCTCTTCGGTTGCGGATACGTCAGCGCTGGGATCCATTTTGATCCCTTCCATGGAAAGGCTGGGATATCCCCCCAAGGTGGCCGCCGGCATCACGGTAGCCTCCTCCACCATGGGCATGATCATCCCGCCCAGCATCCCCATGATTATTTTCGCCATGGTCAGCGGCGCATCGGTGGGCGGGCTCTTCATGGCGGGCGCCATTCCGGGGCTGCTTATCGGCGTATCCCAGACCGTTCTGGTGTTCATCATCAGCCGCAGAAATGGCTACCATCCCGCCAAAACCACCTTCGTGTTCGGGGATTTCGTTAAGACAGCGCTGGTAGGGCTTCCTGCGATGCTGATGCCTGTTTTCATCGTCGTCACTGTCGCTTTTGGCATCTGCACGGCGACCGAAAGCGCCGGGTTGGCTGTCCTTTACGCGCTTGTTGTGGGCATCTTCCTCTACCGCGAACTCAAGTGGAAGCACATCCTGCTGGCACTGCGAAAGACTTTCATCGCTTCTGCCACGATCATGATCATTATTGGTTTTACCAATATCTTCACCTGGATATTAACCATGAGGCAAGTACCGCTGCAAGTAGCCGCCTTTTTTCAGGGGCTGAGTCTGCCTACCTGGGCTATCCTGTTGATTCTGGATTTGCTGATCCTGCTCATCGGCACCTTCATCGATGTCTCGCCTGCCATCTTGCTTCTGGCGCCTATCCTGCTTCCGGTCATGCAAAACCTGGGGGTCGGGGCCCTGCAGTTTGGCGCCATTTTGATCACCGGAATGGCCATCGGCCTGGTTACCCCGCCGGTGGGCATGTGCCTGAATGCCTGCACCAAGATCAACCGGATGCCCGTTATTGAGATTTTCAAAGGTGCCGCGCCATATCTGGCCTGCAATGTGGTGGTGCTTATCGCGATCACGCTCATCCCCCAACTGACCACATGGCTTCCAAGCGTTTTAGGCTACTAAGTGAAACATTGGAGACATCGGGGCTCTGCGAAACATTTCCGCGACAGTGCCCCATGCAGCTAAGCGGGGCAGCGTTCCCGCAAAAAACGCAAGGAACACAAGGAATTGGTCTTCATCCTCCTTTTTCCTACGCCCGGGCGGGGCTTGATCTCATCAAGACCAAGCGCTTCGCCATCGTTAGCCAACCGTCCCCTGGATGCTTGTGTTTGCGCTTCATTAAATAACGCCTCCACCATCCTTGTGCCATCGTGGCTGACTCGTCGCTGTAATCCTCTTCCAGTTGATTTTGTTTTGGAGTTTGACGCAGGCGAAATGCTTTGCATTCTGCGCCTTTTTGGCATGCAAGGAGAAGCGTCCAAGGACTCTCATGAGACCCTTGTGGTCATTATTCGTATCCGCTTTTGGTTCCCGACTTCGGCCAAAAAGACAAGTGCAGCCAAGCCACGAAAATCCCGAAGTGGCTTCTCGCAGCGGCATTTCCCGGGTGGCGCGACGGCGAACCGGCAGGAGCCGTCTTTGCTTATCGAACACAAATGCTTTATAATGCCCCCTGTTTCAATAATGAGCGGAGACAGTTATGACGCAACAGGAAAACCCACTGGGAACAAAGAAAATATCGGGCCTTTTGCTGCAATTTTCCCTGCCGGCCATCATTGGTATGATGGTCAACGCGCTTTACAACATTGTGGATCGTATCTATATCGGCAACGCCCCGGATCTGGGCTCATTTGGGTTAGCCGGCATTACGATTGGATTTCCGATCATGCTGATCCTGATGTCTACCGGCATCCTCTTTGGCGTTGGCGGGGCCACGCTGTTTTCAATAAGACTGGGCGAGGAACAGCCGCAGGAAGCGGAAAAGGTGCTGGGTAACGCGTTCACTTTACTGGTGTTAAGCGGCATCATTTACATGATAGCCGGCCAGATATTCCTTGTTCCGCTCTTGCGTTTGTTCGGTGCCAGCGATGCTGTGCTTCCTTATTCCATGGCATATATGCGGGTGATTTTTTTCGGCGCGGTTTTCCAGGTAGTCAGTATGGGAATGAACAACTTCCTGCGCGCCGACGGGCAGCCGAAGCTGGCGATGATCACAATGTTTGCGGGCGCCGGAACCAACATGCTATTGGATCCGCTGTTCATCTATGTGTTCAAGATGGGGATGGCCGGCGCCGCGCTGGCCACCATCCTCTCCCAAGCGCTTTCGATGGCGTGGGTATTGTCCTATTTTTTCACCCGGCGCGGCCGCCACAGGATTTGGCTCAAAAATATCAGGCCCCGCGGGCAGGTAGTACGGCAGATCACGGCGCTTGGTATTCCCGGGTTTCTTCTGCAGCTGAGCAACAGCCTGCTCAACGTCATCCTCAACAAAAGCCTGATGTCGTACGGCGGTGACATTGCGGTATCCGGCATGGGGATCATCAACAGCGTACAGACCTTTGTGCTGATGCCGATCATCGGGCTCAACCAGGGCGTGAAGCCGATCGTCAGCTTCAATTGTGGCGCCAAAAAGTTCAGGCGGATCAAACAAGCGATGAAGCTCGCCATCATCGCGGCAACTGCAATTGTCCTGACCGGCTGGCTGCTGACCAGGCTATTCCCCTCTGCGATCGTGTCCGTGTTCAACCGCGAGCCTGAACTGCTGCGCTTTGGGACCCACGCTGTCATGGCATGGTTTTGGTTCCTGCCCGTCATCGGATTTCAGATCCTGGCGGCGCACTTTTTTCAAGCCATCAACAGGCCTGCCTCTGCGACCGTGCTGACGCTGACAAGGCAGGTATTGCTGCTGATTCCGGCCATCATTGTCTTTTCGCGTGCCTGGGGGCTGGAAGGCATCCTCTACGCTGCGCCGTTTGCTGACGCGCTGTCCGCACTTATAACGGGCATATGGTTCTGGCATGGTATGCGTTCCCTGTCTGAAACAAAGATCGGGAGTGCCGATGCGCCAATTGCGGAAGAAGCATGCGCAAAACAGGATGCTTGATTTGGAAAAGCGGGATCGACAAACAGCGATTTGTAATAAGTAAATGGTAGATTTCTTCAGTTAATCGCGGGCCCTCTGGCATTGACCAAATGCGCCGATCCAATGGTGCAGACCGGCGGACCAGGGAGATCCTTTAACTCCCCGTTATCACCACGATCACACGCGACGAAGACAACCATGAGGCGCAAGAAATCAAGCGATCATGCCAGGTTCAGGAACATGGTCTTTTGCACGTCCCTAAAACCCTTCCCGACGTAAAAAGCGATGGCGATGTCGTTGAACGAATAGACCTTCAATTCGATTCTCCTGATTTTTTTTGCCTTAGCCCATTCCTGAACTCTCTTGAGAAGAGAAGATCCAATTTGATGGGCCCGGTATTCCTGAAGCACAGCGATACTGTCCAGTTGTATCCATTTCCTTTTCCTGATGAGCGGGAAATCTGGGGACTGCTGAATATAGCACTCCGCCAAACCAACGACTTTGCCGTCTATTTCTGCCACGAAAAGCGCTTTATCAGTGTCCCGGAGGATCCCCGAAATGTACTCTTCTGTTCTGGCACAACCGGCGGGCTTGATGAAGAGATCGGACAGGTTTATCCTGTGGAGCATATCAAGTTCCTCATAAATTTCACACATGCTATAATAATCACTTATGACCGCTTCCCGAATGACAGTATTCATGCCGGCGCCCCTTTCAATGTATCTTCTCTTATGCCAATTGTATCATATTCTTGTGTTCCCCCGGAGGGGCAATGACCGCTTCAAAAGCAAAAATGGCGGGAAAGCATCACCGGAACAACGATTTTCATCGCAGCTTTTTCTAAACACAACAATTGGAGCCAAGCGCTGCCACGGTGACAAAAGTAAACGAAAAACGCCGACTGTTACTTATTTCAACAGCGGATCGCTTCCTGCAGTTTCCGGTACACTGCCGACAGGAAACTGAACGCTAATTCGCCCGTGAGATCTGCTGAAAGCCGGCTCTCTTCCCATATAAACCTCTGGATAAATTGGAATCTACCTTCTGCGGAATACAACGATTTGTGGATCCATTCCGTTTTCTCCATACTCACATACCAGAAGATGGTGTTCATCAGCGGTTAATCCGTAGCATCTGTCACCATTCGCCTTCATCAACTGGTTTCCCAGATAAACACGCTTGTCATCCCACAGTTTCACGGTTTGACCCCCGGAAAAAATATACTCAAGGTTGATGAATACGCCGTTCAGCGCGTTCAATTCAGTGACTTTCGGCATATCTTCGATTCCCAGATCGTTAAATTCCGAAATAATCTGTTTCATTAACTCGCACTTTGGTCCATTACACTCACTGCAGGAGTCCAGGCCTTTGCTAATGCAACATCCCGCAATGACACATTCACCGCCGAAAGGCCGTCCCTGCGTTTGGGCACATCCGGCGCATTTATCCTTGATACCACACCTTGCGCAACAATTCGTATCACAATAATTCCTGCTCATGATCTTTCAATCTCCCACAACTTCACTTAACAAAACAATAGACTTTGTAAAGTGGATGTTCCTCAGCGTCTCAATCGAAAAAGCGCAATTCCTCGAATTTTTTACCCAAAGCGATGCGCAGTCTGAAGCCAGTTTTGCCGTTGGATCAAATTCCCCGCTTCAATGTCCATGCATTGATCTCCTTGGATCATTTGACGGGTTTGATCATCACCACGATTATACTTGTGCCAAGTCCCATTGTAAATAATTCATTCAGAGTTTCATGTACAAATCAGGAAGAATCGTGTCATTCAAGTGCATTTCTGCACAGTTGACGAAACTGAGCCATCTCCATGATGATTTACTTCTTTCAGCAAAATTCCGAAAAACTCCCTCCTGCCAAATCGCGAGAATGACTTAATGGCCGAGCGCCCCTTATTGACAGAGATTTTCACCCTTTCCATCTGTCGACCCCCGACATCAATACGGCCGTCTCAATGCAGCAGATGGCGATGGTGGCACTCCCTATGCTGTTTTTTATGCCACGAAAAGATACCCCAACATGAATGATAAGATGCGAATGACCATTTGAACAGGTTTTCTGAATCTGCGGAGTTTGATTGCGACGAGCATATCCGTTGCGGCTGTCGGAATGTACAGCCCTGCAAACAAAAGCATAATATGCGCTTTGCTTGCTATCAGAAACCCGGTAACCACGGTCAGGGCAATATAGACTAAGCTTCCGAACATAATATAACTCAATACGATTACTCGATCCCCAACCGGAAGAAATAAGCCTTTCTGCCGCTTCTCCAGAAGTGTCTTCAGCTGCTTTTCCAGCATCTCACCGACATTCATATATGTGGTCATGATCAGCAAGACACTAAGGAGAGAAGCCGTAGCAGGCTCGCCGATAACCGGTATGGCGGAGAATAAGGGGGTTCGATAAATCAGTACACCGATAAGCAGCAGCACAAGCAGAATGATCCAGATCCGGTTACCGGCCCTGAGGATTTCTATAAGGCATTTGTAGAAAACAGCGTTGTTTTTTCTTAGAGGGAAGTGAAAGAGGAACAAGCGCCTATTTCGATTTGCGTTGTGTTCTTTGGCGATTTGAGACATCTGTGCCAAATCAAATTGGCTTGCCACTGACGTATTTATGTCGACAAAAGCAAGGTCACGGCGGTATTTCCCCAAATCCAGATGCCGCAGCCGAAAGAAAACACAGCAGGCTGCGCAAAGGACGACGCTCCCAACAAAGATCAGGCGCACGATTTGTGAATCAACCAGCAATCCGATGGAAGCGATAATGCAGCAGACAACTGTTAAATGGCGCTCTCTCTTCGCCCCGTGATAGCGGATCCACGACAGCAGGATCCCGGCATACAAATATGCGCACAACAACAAGGCATTCACGACAAACGCCGCGTCATACCGAAAACCTGCCATAAACCCGGCCAACAGGAATGCAGCCAGCGCATTTTTGATGAAAGACCATAGATATTCCGCCGCCAATATTCTTTTGAAGTAGGGCGTGTGGTAAAGATAGTGCAGTGTTGCCGCGTTCACCCTGATTGCGGGGGTGCTCTTGATGAACAAGCGATAAACATTCATGAGAACGCAAGCGCAAAGAACGTAGAAAGCGTATTTTGGTTCCGGAATCTTCCCTATGCCGCCGCCCATCGCCACCACAAGCAACTGACGGCCCAAAAAGGCAATGCCAAGCAGCAGCCCAAGAAGGGAAGGCCAGAAATGCCTGATGATCCCCTTGGCCGTTCGGAATTTATGTTTGATGATGGATCCGTATACCGTATTCACACGCCATCACCCACAAGGGCCAAATATGTCTCCTCCAACGTACCGTTCGGTTTCAACGAATGCCGATGGATTATCTCCTGTTTCGTACCGCCTGTAACCAATTTGCCTTTGTTGAGCATAATATATCTGTCACACAGCCCGTCCACCATATCCAGCAAATGCGTCAACAAAAGGACGGCTTTTCGCTCCTGCCTGCATTCCATCATTATCTGTTTGAAAACGCCGATCTGCATTGGATCAAGACCGGTGAAGGGCTCATCAGCGATCAGCAGCCGGTAGTTTCTCAATAGCGCCAACGCGATCGCCAACTTTTGCTTCGTCCCTTTTGATAATGCGGACGGCACTTTGTGCAGGTGGTCACGGAGTCCCAGCCTTTCAATAATCTCGTCAGTTGACAGCCTGTTCTCCGGGTACAACGCTTTCAAAAAACGCAGATGCTCCATGAGCGTAAGCTCCTCATAGAAGACAAGCGTGTCGGGAATAAAGGAAACCGGGAAGTCTTCATTTTTGATCTTGGAAATGTCCGTGCCATCCATCCGGATCGTTCCGCTATTGGGCTGCAAATGGCGAATTATATTTAGAATGGCTGTGGTTTTCCCCGCGCCGTTTGCGCCAATCAAGCCAACGATCTCTCCCGATCCTACTTCAAAAGAGACTTCGTCAAGTGCCAATACGCCCGGATAAGAAAAGGATACTCTGTCAAACGTGAGGAACAAATCGTTACTCCTCTCATGTTTACCTGCACCGATGCATTGCGGTCTGCATCTGAGGAATAGCAGCGGCATTTCAGCGATCCAAAGAGAATCGTTCCTTTTTGATCAGACGTTTACAGATCCATTTTGAGATACACCTTGTCAAACAGCTGCACGCCGTCTTCAAGGACAGGCTGGTAGTAGTGATCCGTCATATAGTTTTTGATGCGGTGGGAAAACACAAACCCGCATTGCTGATAAAACGGAAGGGTCATGGGACTGTCTCCGGTGCCCACCATCAGTACTTTTGCGCGCCCTTTGCTTGAGTCGACTAAATGCTTCACCAGCTTCCTCCCGTATCCCCTTCGCTGATATTCAGGCAAAACCGCGATGTTTTGCAGCTCAAACACCCCTTCGCCCTCGTCAGTCAGCACACAGGCCGCCCGCAGATCCGGGTCATACAGGGCATACAATTCACCGCGATCCAGATACTTTTCAATCATGTCGACCTGCTGGTCCGCGATCAGCAACATGGGTATATAATCCTGCTTTCCATCAACAACATGTTTTATGTCCATTTTCATCAATATCCTTCCGCCGGTAAATTCACATTTCCTTGTTGTATTTGTTCAGGTAATAGACATTGGCAAAGATAAAAAACAAGTAGATAACCACCAGTACAAGGGTTACGTACATATTAACTTGCATAAGCGCAAAAGAGAGGATCACTGCGGCGTACACATAGATCATCAAATCATACACGCGTGCCTTTGACCTATTGTTGACAGCTTGATTACGCTCATCTTTTTGCTCTATTTCCACGTACTTTGCGGCTTGCGGGTCCTTTAGCATTGTCCTGTTTTTAAGTGCTGTCCCGATACTGCCGCCAAAGATGCCTGAACCAAGCCCCACACATATATACGGCAGCGTTTTCAATACGCCGACAGCATCTCGCGAGGAAATCATGAGCACCAACCCGGCGGTGAAGATGATCAACCCCGCCGCGGCAAGAATCAAGTAGCGGCCAACCTTATACAGCTTCATTTTTCTGTCCTTCCTCGTAAATGAAGATCTCCTCGATACTTGATCCGAAGTATCGGGCAATTTTAAAGGCTAAGATGATCGAGGGATTATACCGACCGCTTTCCAGCGAGCC
Organism: Clostridiales bacterium DTU024; assembly: GCA_001513425.1. Taxonomy (GTDB): domain Bacteria; phylum Bacillota; class Clostridia; order Christensenellales; family Aristaeellaceae; genus DTU024. The sequence goes on along the minus strand of LFTR01000095.1, from coordinate 9,694 downwards.
AATCGTTTGTCGTGACACTTCAAGTGCCAGAGCCAGATCCTCTTGCTTTATGCCTTTGGCTTTGCGGATCTCCTCAAGTCGGTTTTTCAAGATTTCACTCCCTCCAATGGAAAGCTCGCTTTACATATTCCCATTGTATCACGTCACAGCACAATGTCAAGCTAACTTTCCATAAAGAAGTCAGCCTTGTTTTGAAGCGCGCCTTTGTCCGTAGCCAACCTTGGCATTCGCCAAATACCCACCGGTGCGGTCAAATTAAGTTTGCCGCCGTGAACAGTATCTGCCGTGCTGTACCGCTCAGGTCGGGCCGGAATAGCGTCATGAATACTGCGATTTCGACGTAATCTGCGATTGGTTTTATGCTTCTGGAAAACGGCATCTCGAGCTGATTTGGGAGGACAGAATAAACGTCATTTGAGCGTGTCCATTTTCGGAAGCATACCTAATGCGTTTTTGCGGCTATTGGCAGACGAAAACATAACCACCCTCGCTCGTATTGTTTACGAAAAGGGCACTCTTCCTGCGAGCGCCCTCAATTATGAACAGTGAAGTGATTAGTCTTCTTTTTTCTTTACCGGAATCCAAATTTCGCTTCGATATTTTGGATTTCCAGTGTCCGGACTCTCGTTCCACGAAATTTCGGGGCTTTCGATTGCCTCATATCCTGAAGATGGAAACCACTCTGAGTATATCCTTCCCCATACATTTTGAAGTGTTTCCGGGAACGGTCCAATGGATTCGAAAACTGCCCAGACACCGGCTTTTATTTCCAATACGTCAAATTCTGCTGTTTCATCCATAGAAGTTGCCACACCAATGTAATGATCCAGCTCACCCTTTTCTTCCATTCTTCCTTCCGAGAAGTTGGTAGATGCACTAATGATCCCTGTTGGTTCCATATTTGAAAGTGCTTTTAGTTCTTTGATAATTTTGGGGGTCAAAAGTTCAGTCATTTTTGCAATTTCCGGATTGACACCTTCAAAAACAATCGGAACTCTCTTTTTGTAACCTACTAACCTAAAAGGGCCTTTCTCAACAATACGATAATTCATTTCGCATCCTCCTTTGATTGATAATTGAAAGGTCATTCGAGGATAAGCTTTCAATTGCGCATTCTCATTCCTCGCTTCAGAAGGGAGAATACCATGCATAGAATGAAAAGCGCGGGAGAATGAATCAGCCGAATCATAGCCATATTTGACAGCAGCATCGATTACTCTCAAATTTGGATCTTTCAAATCAAGCGCAGCTAGTGTCAGTCTTCTTCTTCGAATGTATTCTGATAAGCCAATTCCTGATAAAAATGAAAACATCCTTCTAAAATGATACTCTGAGCAGTAAGCGATTTTTGATATTTCATTATAATCAATATCCTGTGTTAGGTGCCCTTCGATATATTCCAACGCTTCATTCATACTACTTAACGAATCCATCAAACAACCTCCTTTCATCATAGATATTGCCAAAGGGTGCGCTTGCCCACCCGACGATCTGTGCACAATTTGGTCGAGTATCTTTCATGGCAGAGGTCAATACTTGCATCTGTTCCATCTTCACGCCCCTGCAAATGTTATCAATATTGTCCTCTCAGCTCTTCTTCATTTTCCGTTTCATTTCCTTCCCACGATATGTTCCCGCAAACACGTTTGAGTACTTTGGGCCGAGTAAACAAGATGGACGTAATCCTGAGACTCCCGCAAAATAAACCCCTTATGCCCATGACAATGATATCGCCGTTTTCACGTGCGTTGATGGAGTCTTTTCGACTATCGTCAAAGAACAGTCCCTCATATTCCGACACTCACAGATCCATTTTGAGATACACCTTGTCAAACAGCTGCACGCCGTCTTCAAAGATGGGCTGATCATAGTGATCCATCATATAGTTTTTGATGCGGTGGGAAAACACAAACCCGCATTGCTGATAAAACGGAAGGGTCATGGGACTGTCTCCGGTGCCCACCATCAGTACTTTTGCGCGCCCTTTGCTTGAGTCGACTAAATGCTTCACCAGCTTCCTCCCGTATCCCCTGCACTGATATTCAGGCAAAACCGTGATGTTTTGCAGCTCAAACACCCCTTCGCCCTCGTCAGTCAGCACACAGGCCGCCCGCAGATCCGGGTCATACAGGGCATACAATTCACCGCGATCCAAATACTTTTCAATCATGCCGACCACTTCGTCCGCAAGGAGGAGCAGGGGAAGAAAACTTTGCTTGTTATCAGTAACCAGCCGTATATCCATTTCTCATATATTCCTTCACAATAGGCATTTCTTTCTGGCAATTCCGGTGTCACCTGCTTGCGTGTATCGCCCCATGGTTCAGCGTCGGTACACCGTGGCTTTGAAACTATAGCTCATCGGATACTTATCCCGGTTGTGCGGGTAAACGTAAAGCCCTTCTTCGGGCAGATAGACCATGTCCCCGCCTGAACGCCAGAAGTTCTCGGGGAACTCATGGAAATATTCCAGATGCATCCCGTTAAGGCTGACGGCATCCACGATGTCAGACACCTTGTGCATCCAGAACCAGGCTTCCACGCCCTTGTGCTCTTTGGCGGCATACCCGCCGATGCTTTCCTCCAGGTCCGCCTCATGGTCAAAATAGGGATATTTAATCAGGTATTCCTCCTGTCCCAACCGGGTCTCATCAAACATCATCATAAAGGGGTGGGAGTCGAACACGTACAGGAAGCCATCTTCATTAAGGTACCTGCGCGCCACGCGGCCCCAGTCCCTAAGCTCCGGCAGCCAGCCCAGCACGCCCTCGGACGTGAACACGATGTCGTAACTTTCATCATGCACATCTGTCAGCTTCAATACGTCCGACCAGATGAAGCGTATGCCCTCGACCCCCAGCTCCGCCGCCATCTTCCCGGCGTAGTGGATGTTCTCCTGCACCAGGTCCACACCGGTCACCTGTGCGCCCAGCCGTGCCAGCGCAACGGAATCCGCGCCGGTATTGCATTGCAGGTGGAGGACTTTTTTGCCGCTGATGTCCCCAAGCTCGCGCAGGATGTGCGAATTAAGATGATGCCTGCCTTCGCGCAGCGCCAGGCTGTAGGTCTCGTAATGCTCCCGGGCGAGCAACGCCCAGGCTTTTTGATTCGCGTCGATTTCTTTCATATGGTTCTCCTGCTCCTGCGAACCCGCTAAAAAGCATCCGCGGATAAATTGGGTGATGGATGATTGGATCAACAGTATCCCGGATAGTATCAAGAATCTGTCAGAGATTATGGCGCCAAAGGGTTTTGAAGTCCGAATGGCCCGGACAGGCGGCGAAGCGTGAGGAAAAGGGAAAGCTAATTATCCACAGACAGTATAACGCGGAATATGAAGCGTCGGCAATCCCCAGCGGGACAGCGCTCAAGTATGGTACAGCAGGGCATCTTATCCTTGACAATATTTGACACAGGAATTATCATTTATATATAATGTAATTACTTCAATAACCCACACGATATTGCCCTTGATCCACATTTCGTCCATAACCGACGGCTTCGTATCCGCACAACCGCATGACGACAGGATTGTCGCAGCGCATAAGCGCGTTCGGTTGAAGAATCACCAAAGATCCCGCCAAATTCACCGCGTACAACTTGTATATCCCCCGGCAGTGCTCAGCTTAGCCTTTTCAACCCAATCCGGCCGACAAAACGATATCCTGCTTGCTGTTCCCGCCGCGGGTGCAGCCATCGTTATTGGGGACAAATCACGGGTCGACCATTAAGGCGCAGCTATCCCGAGCATCCGTGCGCGTGGACAGGGCATCACACACAGATTGCACGCTTCAGCGGCAGATGCCATACGGCTCTGCCGACGGACTTGAAACTTTCTGATACGGACGACATCCCAAAGCGCTGCAAAGAAAGGATCACGCATATGTTTGATTTGAAGGGAAAAGTGTTCATCGTAACCGGCGCGGGCAGCGGCATGGGCAGAGAATTGGCACTGCAAATGATAAGCAAAGGCGTGAAAGTCGCGGCATGCGACATCAATGCCGTCTCTCTTGAAGAGACGCTCTCTTTGGTGTCAGATAAGGACTTGATCAAAACGTACGAGCTGGATGTAGCCAATAAAGAAATGGCCGCCGAATTTCCCAAAGTGGTAAAAAGCGACTTCAAAAGCCTGCAAGGCATTATCAACAATGCCGGCATCATCCAGCCGTTTGTCGACTTCATGGAGTTGTCCGAGGCCTCGATCGATCGCGTGATGAATATCAATTTCTACGGGACAATCAACCTGACGCGAGCAGCAATAAAGGAGCTGGATATGAGTGCAGACTCCTTCATTGTCAACGTTTCGTCCATGGGTGGGTTTTTGCCCGTGCCCGGCCAGGGTATTTACGGGGCAAGCAAAGCGGCGGTCAAGCTGTTTACCGAAGCGCTGTATGCTGAACTGATGGGTTCAAATGTTCATGTTTCGGTCGTCTTTCCCGGCGCGATTGCTACAAGCATCTCCGTCAACTCCCTGGAGAAAAGCGACAAACAACCCGATGCGGAAAATGCTGCCACCCACAAAACAACCAGTGCGGATGTTGCTGCGAGTATCATTATTGATGGTATCGAAAAAGGCAAGCTGAAGATTTTTGTGGGCAAAGATGCCAAAATGATGGATAGACTATATCGGCTGATGCCGATAAAATCAATCAACATGATGGCGAACATGATCAAAAAAATGGTAAAATAGCCACATATGGGATAAAGGGCACTATCCGTATTCCTGCCGTGCTTTACGTGGGAGATTCGGCGCCGGGTGCGCATGGTCAGGAATGGTTCCCAAGACGCCGTCGCAGCCCGCCTGTACGCATGACCCAAGCGGCCGATGATGCTTTATGGATGCAGGCTTTCCGCACGCGGGAGATACAGGAGCCTTCATTCGCTTCTTTTTTGAGTTCTCAGGATGTGTGACCTGAACAGCATAATGGTTCATCTCCTGTGCGTTTTGATCCTTTCGCAAGCGATGGCGGCATGCAAGCCCTTCATGCATAGGAGGATCGTCCCTTGACGAGCCAAATAATACTGATGACTCAGCGGAGAAAGTGCTGATTGCTGAGTATGGCATTTTGAAAAAAACAGAGGAATACTGAAGATGGAAAAGGCAATGCTGTATATTCACGGTAAGGGGGGAAGTGCTAACGAAGCGGAAAGATATAAATCCCTGTGCCCATCCTATGATGTGTTTGGGATTGAATTTGATGATTTCACCCCATGGGGAACGCGAGAAAGGATCATAGCCGCCTACGGGGACCTGAGCGAAAAGCATGACAGTATTTCATTGATCGCAAACAGCATAGGAGGGTATTATTCTATGCTGGCGCTGCAAAACCGCAAAATTAAAAAAGCCTTTCTCATCTCCCCCATTCTTGATGTGGAAAAACTTATTCTTGATATGCTGATGTGGATGGGTGCGACCGAAAGTGAACTCAAGGAAAAGCAAATCATTCATACGGAGTTTGGAGAAGATCTCTCATGGAAATACTTGACTTATGTCAGAGAGCATCCCATTAAGTGGAAGGTTGTAACAGAAATCCTATATGGAGGCACGGATAATCTAGTTGCCCGTGAAACAGTGGACGGCTTTGTTGCTATTCACAACGCAGGGCTTACCGTGATGGAAGCCGGAGAGCATTGGTTTCACACGAAGGAACAGCTTGATTTTTTGGATGCTTGGATGAAACGGGTAAGTTGATGTGTTTACGCACACATCCACGATCGGTAGTTGTGTCCCCACCGCCGCCTATTTTGTCGATTTTTGTTTTGCAGCGTTGGACGCCGCGGCTCATGAAATTCCATGTGCCCTTCGGGCGTTGGGAGCGGCCGCTTCCGGAGGGGGTTGCAGATCGGTCCCCACAGTACTCTGCAGGATACACCCGTGCCGTTCGTTTGATATCTTTCACACACAAAAGACACAGACAATGACGACGTGAATCTGCGTTTCCGCGAAACACACAAATTTGCCCGCCATTGTTTCTTTTTTTGCCCGGTCATGATGAAAATAAAACGAAGGGCCGCTTTGGCCGCGTTTTAGGCTGTGTCCGGGACGCGGGAGCACAGCGATTATTTCGTCAGTGAGCTTTCCCCTGACGACTTCTTACTTGATCCCGCTGTAAGCGAAAGATTCGATGAACCGCTTCTGGAAAATGAGGAACAGCACCAGCAGGGGCCCCACCACCAGGAAAGTGGCCGCGCAGACATCGGACCATTGAGCGCCGGTTTCATAGGACATAGCAAAGATGGCCAGCCCCACCGTCAGCGGCCGCTTGGAAACAGAGTTGATTACGATCAGGGGCCAGAGGAAATTGTTCCACTGGTATGAGGCGGCAATGAGCCCATGGGCAATAAAGCCGGGCACCAACAAAGGCAGGTAAATCTGCATGATCAATCGAAAGAGGCTGCAGCCGTCCACCTTAGCGGCCTCCTCCAATTCATAGGGAATGGTTTTGATCGTCTGGCGCATAAGGAAAGTGCCCATGGCCGAGGCAAAGAAGGGCAGCATGGCCCCCAGCAGGGTATTGGACAGGTTCATGGCAGAAATGGTCTTGTAATTGGGAAGGATAAGCACATCCGCGGCGATCATGATCTGAGTGAGGAAGAGGATAAACAGGACATTCTTCCCATAAAAGTTCAGCCGCGCAAAAGCATAGCCCGCCATGGTGATGGTAATGAACTGCATCAGCAGCACCCCGCTCACGATGAGGATGGTGTTCACGTAGTAATTTCCCCAGACTGCCGCACCCCAGATGCGGGTGAAGTTGGTCAAAGTGGGCCAGGCCACGGCAAACAGATCCAAGGCCTGCTCCTGAGGGATGAAAGCGGTGCGGACCATCCAGATCAGCGGTATTACACAAAGGAGTGCAAACAGGTACATGAACAGGTAGCTGAAAAATTTACCGGGAGTCATTTTCCACGCTGCGGCACGCACTCTTTTCGGGGTCAATTTGACGGTGCTCATAAGCTGTTTTCTCCTTTCTCAAGCATAAAATATCTTCCTGTCCTGGGTAAAGAAATGCACACAGGTAATGATGAGCAAAAGCGAAATCAACACCACGGTAATGGCCGATGCTACCCCGGTGTTGGACTGGTCAAAGGCCTTCTGATAAACGTAGAAAAGCAGCATGTTGGAGGCGTTCCCCGGTCCCCCTTTGGTCATGATATACAGGTGATCCACCATCTTGTAGGCGTTGGTGAGGGTAATGATCATTACGTACAGGGTGGTGGGCTTGAGCATTGGCCAAGTGATCCGTAAGAATGTCTGCCTGCTGTTGGCACCGTCGATCCGGGCGGCCTCATAAAGTTCATAATTGATGTTCTGCAGGCCGGAGATATAAAAGATCATCACATAGCCGGCCTGCTTCCAGATCAGCATGACGATCAGGGCTCCCAGTACGGTATCGGGATGGCCCAAAAAGCGCCAGGAGGAGTTGATATACCCAAGCAATCCATACATAGGTGTATAAATAAACAGCCAAATATTGGCAACTGCCACCATGGGCAGCAACGTGGGATAGAAAAAGGAAACGCGCACCGCCCCCTTGCCCAATTTTACCTTGTTGGCAAAAATCGCCATGCCAACCGCCAGGGCAATGGATACAGGGACGATTACCACGGCAACGATCAGATTATTGATGAAGGACTGAGTAAAGATCGTATCCTTCGTAAACAGCGTAACATAGTTCTGAAAGCCGATAAATTTGGGACCGGTCATCACGGTGGACATGTTGTTCTTGAACAGGGACATGTACACGCTGTAGCCAATGGGATAAAAAGTAAAAATGGCCAGGAAGATCATGGAGGGCAGCAACAGCCCCCAAGCAAGGCGCGTCGTGCGCCATTTTTTGCGGCGCTCACGGCTCAAATCCACGGAAATGGTGTGGGGACTTTGCATCAATCATTCCTCTATTCATAAGGGCTTCCCCGCCCCTTGGGCAGGGAAGCCTTGAAATCATGTGAGATGG
>LFTR01000095.1:1298-1701 GCA_001513425.1 Clostridiales bacterium DTU024 | reverse complement strand
TGTCCTGAGCCTCTGCCAGAGCGGCGGGCGCGTCCTTCACGCCGGTCATAACTTCCTCGATGGCGGTATCCAGGATATCCTGCACCGCGCCCTGATCGTACACGGAGAACTCGGCGTAGGCATATTCCAGCTGATCCCGGGCAGTGAGGGCGGAGGGGAAGGACGCAGTGTAGTCCTTCATAAGCTGGGTCTCGTAGGCCTCGGGGCGGGTAGCCACATAGCCGGTATCAATGGACCACTGGGCAACGCGCTCGGGATTGCTGGTCATCCACTTGATGAATGTGAAGGCAGCCTGGGTCTGCTCCTCGGGTACGCCCTTGAAGAGATAGAAGTTTCCCCCGCCGGTAGGTGAGCCGTAGGAATCTTCCGCCGCCAGACGGCTGGTTCCAAATTCGAAGGTGGC
>LFTR01000095.1:413-1141 GCA_001513425.1 Clostridiales bacterium DTU024 | reverse complement strand
GCCATTCTCCTGCTTGACAAGCTTTTTGCCGTATTCCGCAAGCTCCGCCCAGGTCGTGGGGGGCGCCTCGGGATCCAGGCCTGCCTCTTTGAAGGCGTCCTTGTTGTAATACATGATGATGGTAGAACGCTGCCACGGGATACCGTAGGTCAGATAGCTGCCGTCGGCCTGGGGCAGGCGGGAATTTTCCATGAAGCCGGGATAAAAACCCTCCAGCCATGCCTTATCGGCATCCGTGGTGCAAAAGCTGTTGTAATCATACAGCACACCCATAGAGAAGAGCTGGTACAGGTCGATGGAGAACATCAAAGCAATGGCCGGGGTGTTGTTGGCCTGGATCGCGGCGATGACCTTGGTGCGCGTGTCCGCATAGGAGCCCGCGTACACCGGGTTGATCTTGATGGTAGGATATTCGGCATGGAACTCCTCGCACAGGGTGTTGATCAGCGCGTCGGGGCCGCCGCCAACGGCAACGGGAAAGTACATGTCCAGCTCGATCACGTCCTGCGCCAGAACGGCAGGCATCAGGCCCAACACAAGCAACAGGGCTAACAGCAGGGAAACAAGCTTCTTCATTAGAGAAAACCTCCTTGCGTAATATTGATATGAGCTACCGCTCATTCGTTTTGATGAAGAGGTACGACCAACGGCTAAAACGCAACGCAACGAAGAAAATTCGAACCAGAATAAAATTGGGATGATGATGGCGTCATCCTATCACAAAAAAA
>LFTR01000095.1:0-328 GCA_001513425.1 Clostridiales bacterium DTU024 | reverse complement strand
GGGAATCCGCCACGATGAATGATGTTGCGGCATTAGAAATCGGAACACTCTGACGCCGCGAAATCGGCATTTCAAATCCCATCTTATTGCTCGCGGAGGCGTCAGAATGAAGTGGCAGGCCGGTTGAGGACGAAAAAACATAAAAGTTATGCTTTCCCGGCTTTATGGTATTTGGGGAAACCCGTTTGCATGTCGGTTTACGGTTCACGGGAATAATCCCGGAGGATGCTTTGCGCCGACGCCCTCACTGAAACGGGTATCGGCGAAAAGTGTGGGTGGATCGTCTGCATCAGCATAATCTGTCGCTCTGCAAGCGACCTTGTTCAAC
>LFTR01000207.1 GCA_001513425.1 Clostridiales bacterium DTU024 | reverse complement strand
GCCAAGGAGGGTATCCACATCGCTTCGGCATCTGGAGAGGACATCATCTGGACGGTGGCCGATTTGACGCGGCTTCCCTTTAGAGACAAAACAATGGACTTTATCCTCAACATCCTGTCTCCTGCCAATTACCCGGAGTTTGAGAGGCTATTGGATAAGGACGGAGTGGTCATCAAGGTGATTCCCGGCAAGGAATATCTGATTGAATTGCGGCAAGCGCTCTCTCCTCAAAAAGAATACTCAAGCGATCAGGTAGCCGACTACTTTTCCGACCGTCTTTTGGCGACGGATACGCGGGAGATACGCTATGTTTTCCCGGCGGATGAATCATTGTTGCCCGATATCCTCGCGATGACTCCGCTAACGTGGGGCGTGGACGCCGCGAAAAGTGCGGCCATGCCCCCGATCCCCTCAGTCACGGTTGATCTCAAAATAATGGTCGGCAAAAAAAAGCACGCAGGCGGACAGTAAACGCTTCAAGACCATGGCGAGTCGGCCATGGTTTTTTTGTCCCCCAAACAGGAATCGTGTGCCCTCACGGCAAATGAACCGGTATCCAACATACTTAAAGCAATACCCATAAAGGAGTGCTGTATATGAAACGTTTAGCAGCCGCCATGCTCACGTTGTTCCTGCTCCTCATGCCCTCTTTCCCCCTATCGCCCGCTTTGGCAGAAGAATATGTCAGCGGGGAATTCCGCTACAGCGTCAATGCCGACGACACTGTTACCCTCACGGGTTTTGAGGGGGAGTGGGATTAGGTCCAAATCATGGTGCCGCAAACACTGGAGGGGCGCAGGGTATCGGCCATTGGTCCCACAGCGTTTGGCTCCTGTTACCTGCTTGAGACCCTCACCCTGCCTGATGGACTTAGCGATATTGGCTCCCTCGCGTTTTTCGAATGCGAGAGCCTCAAAAGGATAACCATCCCTGACAGCGTGACAAGCATGGGCGACAATCCCTTCAGCCTTTGCCCGGCAGAAGTCATAATATCGCCGATGAACCCCGTGTTTGAAGTGGATGACGGCGCAGTATTTGACAAAGCACAGCGCAAGCTGGTCTCTTACCTTTACGGCAATGAACAGACGACATGGATCGTGCCCACCGGCACGGAAATAATCGGCGCGCGCGCGTTTGATTTGTGCAGCAGCCTCACCCGTGTAGATTTGCCGAAAGGCCTTGTTGCCATTGAGGATGAAGCCTTCATCCGGTGCGTCAAGCTGACGGATATCGCCCCGCCCGACTCCGTTAAAGAAATCGGAGTGCGGGCTTTCAGTGAATGCTTCATGCTGCCGTCCATCGCGCTGCCCGAGGGCCTCACGCGCCTGGGCGATTATGCTTTTGCGTACTGCGAAAACCTGAAGGAGGTCACCTTCCCCGAAGGTCCGGAGAGCATCGGCAAGTTTGCCTTTCTGGAAGCGGGGATCGCTTATCCATCGCTGCCGCGTTCCCTGGTCTCTATCGGCCGCGGCACGTTTGAAAGCAGCAGCCTCGCGGAAGTGATCGTCTATCCGGGGTCCGCGGCCGAAGCATGGGCGCTGAATGCGGATGTGCCCTTCTCCTACGTGGGAGAAGCGATAACAAGATTTGACCGCGAGATCAGCCGGCTTACCTGCAGTCCATACGGAAACCTTGTGAACCTGGCCTCCATCAACTCCTGGCAGGTCAACATCGGGTACTGCGAAAACAACTATCACATCACGGCGCTCACCCCGGATGCGGCTCGGCGGATCGTACTGGCCCCGGACCGCCTGTACGGCTTCATCCCGGCGGGGGACCGCATCGCCTATTTGGGAAGCGACGCGCAAGGCAATTGGGGCACTATCATGGACATAGCAGGCGACGAAGCAGCGACGGAACAAAGCCCGCTGTCCGGCCGATCCGGTTGGTCAGCGGAAAAGTTGCCGCTGCGTGAAGACGCCTGGGCGTTTTATGCGGATGAAGACGGGATCCGGTATGTTGTCCCGCTTGAAAACGAAGCCAACGAGATCCGGATTCACTCGCATGACGAAATGGATGAGGTGAAGGGAACGTGCGACGGCGTGGTGGTGGCCGTCATGCAAGACAACAGCGTTCTGATAAACGACATGTACAGGAATCGGCTGCTGCTGTGGAGGGACGGCAAGGAAAAAGTGATCTTCTCTCCCAAGGAGGAGATGAACTACGTCCGGTCCTTCGGCCGGGGCGTATGGACTGCCTTTAAAAATGGCTATGGCCCGGTCAAAGACGGGGAAATCACCATGCGGCTGGGCGGACAATTCTGGAACGTGGGCGGCACCACCGACCAGTTCGTGCTGTTGACACGGCCGCATGAAAACGCGGACCACCTGACTGTGACGCTTTTCAACGAAAAGTACAGTGCCTATGTCCCTCTTGGCAACATCGCGCTGTCCAACGAGATGCGCATTGAACTTACCCCCCGAGAGATCATTGTCTGGGGCACTTTGAAAACCTTATTTTCGATATCCCAGGGGTAGACAGCTGGATGCCATATTGACGGCTAGAACAGTTACGCGGGATGGCTGGAAAACCATGCCTTGGCGTCGCTGATGTCCCGCATCACCCGGCGCTGCATCGCTTCCCGGGAAGAGAACTTCACTTCCGGCCGCGTAAACTTGAGGTACTCCACGGTGACCTTTTGTCCATAGATCTCTTCATCAAAATCAAGAACGTGCACTTCCACCGCGGGCGGCCCTTGGGGGATGGTGGGGTGATGGCCATGGTTGAGTACAGCCGGCAGCAAGCGCCCATCGGGCAGGCAAATGCGCGCCAGGTAGACGCCGTTATCTACATCGCACCCGCCAAAGGGAAAGGACAAATTGGCGGTCGGAAACCCCAAACGCCGTCCTATTTTCTTGCCCCCGATAACCACGCCGGTTACTTTCAGCGGCAATCGGCCGCGCACATCGCAGGTTGATTCTTCCTCTATTTTCTGCATATTGTCCTCCAAACGGATGATCTCGCCTTTAAGCAGCGTGGCTTCCCTGCTTTCGTGCGTCACTGCGATGACGGTCTTGCCCACAGTGTGCGCCAAAATATGGTCGATCGCCACTTTGCGCGTATCGTCGTCCAGACCCTTGAAGGCTTCGTCCAGGATAAGAAGCTCCGCGTCATAAAGCACCGCGCGGGCGATGGCGACGCGACGCCGCATGCCGCCCGACAGAAAAAGCACGGACTTGTTGAGGCTCTCATCGGGCAGCTGCAAGCTATGCAGATGTTCGCGGATAATGGCTGGCGATACCTTATTCCCGGTTGCAAAACGCACATTTTGAATGGCGGAAAAATCCTCACACAGACGATCCTCCTGAAACACCGCGCCAACCTTTCCGGGCAAGCCCGTAATGCTTCCTGTGTCCGGCTTCAACAGCCCCATCAACAGGTTCATCAGCGTGGTCTTGCCGATCCCTGAGGGCCCCATCAGGCAAGTCGTCTGCCCGCCACGCAATACAAGGTTCACGTCACTAAGTACTTCCTGCCCGTCAAAATGCTTGCTGACGTGCGATAGTACGATATCCATCATGCCGTGATCCCCCGATTCAGGATCTTCTGCAAAATCAGCAGGAAAGCTTTTTCGAACAGGGCGCTTATCAGGATGATGATGGCCGTCCACGCGAATACATCCAGCGTGTTAAGGTAGATCTTCGCCTCGTAGAGCCTTTCCCCGATGGTGTTTTGCGGCACGCCGATAAGCTCTGCCGCGATGCCTGCCTTGAAGCACAGCCCAAGCGCAATGGAAGAAGCGCTCAAAAGTGATGGCCGCAGCGCAGGCACATAGAGATACTTGAGGCGGCGCGGAAACGGTACGGCATACACCGTTGCCATCTCCTCCATCGAGGACGGCACTGAGCGGAAGCCTTTCAAAGAGTTCAAATACACCACGGGAAATACCATCAGCATGGCAATGAAGGTGGACAGCCTCGCGCCGCTTAACCATATCAGCGCAAGTATAACAAACGACGCTACCGGCGTACTTTTGATGAACTGCACGTAAGGCCACAAAAGCGTTTCCAGCCATTTGAGGCGCGACGCGGGCAGCGCCAACAGGACACC
>LFTR01000187.1 GCA_001513425.1 Clostridiales bacterium DTU024 | reverse complement strand
TAGCCGGCAGTTGCCCGACAGATGGGTTATCCGCTATGATGACCTTGCGTTCTACGTTCGCCCGACCGGGTTTAAGCACACGGGCCTGTTTCCGGAGCAGGCAGCCAATTGGGATTGGATGCGCGGCATTGCTATGGGCCGCAAAAACGTGCGCGTGCTGAACCTGTTTGCCTATACCGGCGGCGCAACGGCGGCGCTTGCCAAAGCCGGCGCGCACGTGACGCATGTGGACGCTGCCAAGGGCATGACGCAGTGGGCGAAGGAGAACCGCGATCTGACCCGGGCGGCCGAAACCTCCACACGCTTCATCATTGAGGATGCGCAGCGGTTCGTGCAGCGGGAGATCCGCAGGGGCAGTGCCTATGACGGCATCCTGATGGATCCGCCCAGCTATGGACGCGGTCCTACGGGCGAAGTGTGGAAGCTGGAGGACGAGCTTTATTCCCTCGCGCACGAGTGCGCCAAACTCTTGTCGCCCGATCCGCTCTTTTTCCTTATCAACGGCTATACAACGGGCTTTCAGGCGTCGGTGCTGGGCAATATCATCACCAAAACCGTTTTGGGCCGCTTTGGCGGCACGGTAGACGCGCAGGAAGTGGGCCTCCCGGTTCGCTCCGGCGGCGTCCTGCCTTGCGGCGCAAGCGGAAGATGGACCAGATAACGAAAGGAAAGACTATGTTTGCCACTCCCCAGATATTATTCGAAGACAACCATGTTATTGTTGCCTTGAAGGAACCAAACCTCCTGACCCAAGGCGATATTACGGGCGATCAGGACATGCTCGGACTACTTAAAGCCTACATTAAGGAAAAGTACGAAAAACCCGGAGAAGTGTTTTTGGGCCTGGTGCACCGTATGGACCGCCCTGTGGGCGGCCTTCTCGTGTTTGCGCGCACCTCCAAAGCCGCCCAGAGGCTTTCCAAGCAAGTGCGGTTGAAAACCATGAAGCGTGAGTATGTCTGCATTGCCAAGGGAAATACGCCCGACAGGTTCACTTTGCGCGATTTTCTGGTAAAAGACAATGAAACCAACATGGTTAAGGCCGTGTCGCGATACGAGTTTCAGGGCAAGGAAGCCATCCTGCACGCGCAGACCATCGTCAGGATAGAGGGCGACGCTTTGGTGTGTATTCGTTTGGAAACGGGGCGGGCGCACCAGATCCGTGTCCAGCTGGCGCATGCGGGCTTTCCCATCAAAGGCGACCACCGTTACGGCAGTCCGCAGGGCAAGGAACAAATCGCGTTGTGGGGCATGCGGCTGGAGTTTAGCCACCCCATCACGCAAAAGCAGATGGTCTTTATCGCCCCGCCTCCCGCCGATGGTCTCTGGCTGCCTTTCAGGCGCGAGATCCAAGGGCTGACCGCCATTTGGCCTGCCATATCCGAGCAATTACCCCTTGAATAGCAGAAAGGATACCATGTCCACGCTTTTTTCTTTTGAACTCCTAAAAACGTGCAAGCAGTCCGGCGCGCGGCTGGGCATGCTGCATACGCCGCACGGCGACATCCCCACGCCCATCTATATGCCCGTTGGTACGCAGGCATCCGTTAAGGCCATGACATCGCGGGAGATGCACGAGATCGGCACTGAGATACTCCTGGCGAACACCTACCACCTGCACTTGCGCCCCGGTGAGAGTGTTATCAAAAAAGCGGGCGGCCTGCATCGCTTCATGGATTGGGACAAGCCCATCCTGACGGACAGCGGCGGTTTTCAGGTGTTTTCATTGGCGGAACTGAACAAGATTTCCGAAGAGGGCGTGTGCTTCCGCAGCCATTTGGACGGCACGGCCCTGACGATGACGCCTGAAAGCGCCATGCAGATCCAGGAAGATCTGGGCGCGGATATCATTATGGCGTTTGATGTGTGTTCGCCCTACCTGTGCGATCATGAAACGGCGCAAGCAAATTTGCACCGAACCCACCGCTGGGCAAAGCGCTGCAAGGACGCGCATACGCGGGAAGACCAGGCGCTGTTTGGCATTGTGCAGGGCGCGTTTCACAAGGATCTGCGGCAGGAAAGTGCGCAGACACTGTCTGACATGGACTTCATCGGCTACGGCATCGGCGGTCTTTCGGTGGGCGAGCCTAAAGACATGATGTACGACATGCTGGACGTGACGACGCCGCTTCTTCCCAGAGATAAGCCGCGGTATCTGATGGGCGTGGGCACCGCGGACTGCCTTTTGGAAGGCGTGCTGCGGGGTGTTGATATGTTTGACTGCGTGCTGGCGACCCGCGTGGCGCGCAACGGTACAGTGCTGACGCGCCAGGGCCGCATGGTTATCCGCAACGCTGAATATGCCGAAGATTTCAGGCCCATTGATGACACCTGCGACTGTTACGCCTGCCGGCACCACAGCCGCGCTTATATCAGGCACCTTATCAAAGTGGGCGAGATCACCGGCGCGCGCCTGTGCAGCATCCACAATCTGCGGTATCTCCTGCGTCTGATGGAAGAAATTCGCGAGGCTATCAAAGAGGACAGGCTGCTGGACTACAAAAAGGAATTCTACGAAAAGTATGATATGAACGGCGCGTTCAACAGGGGAGGCGATGAATCGTGACTCAGGAACACTTCAAACTGGAAAACGTGTCCTTCCTGTACGAAGAAGAGGCCGTGCCTGCCCTGAAAAACGTCTCCTTTACTATTGGACGCGGTGAATTTGTCGCAGTGCTGGGGCATAACGGTTCGGGGAAAAGCACCCTGGCCAAGCTGCTGAACGGCTTGTTTTTGCCTTCAGAGGGCACTGTGCTGGTCTCCGAAATGGATACCAAGGATCCGCAGTACACCTGGGACATCCGCCAAAGGGCGGGAATGGTATTCCAAAACCCCGACAATCAGATCGTTGCCACGGTCGTGCGCGATGACGTGGCGTTTGGCATGGAGAATATTGGCGTGGATCCCAAGGACATGCCGGCGCGCATTGAAGAAGCCTTGACGACCGTCGGCATGATGCCCTTTCTTGACCGCGCTCCGCATCTTCTGAGCGGCGGCCAGAAACAGCGCGTCGCTATCGCGGGTATTTTGGCCATGCAGCCCGAAGCGCTTGTGCTGGATGAAGCCACCGCTATGCTGGATCCCTCGGGACGAAAAGAGGTCTTCGAGACCGTCGCCAGGCTCAACCGCGAGCAGGGCATCACCGTTGTCTGGATCACCCATTTCATGGAGGAGGCGGTGCGCTGCGGGCGCGTCATGGTCATCCACGGCGGCGAAATGCGCTTGGACGGGACGCCCAAAGAGGTTTTTTCGCAAGGTGAACTTTTGCGCTCCCTGCGCCTGGATGTGCCGCCCATGGCACGCCTGGCCGAGGAACTGATAAGCCGTGGCATTGATTTGCCCGCAGGCATTTTATCCGTGGAAGACATGGAACGGGAGGTGCTTGCACGATGCCGCTGACGATGGAAAACGTAACGTATACCTACCAGCCGGGCGGCGCGTTTCAGGCGACCGCTATCCACGACGTTTCGCTGCATATTGCGGACGGCGAACTGTTGGCGCTTATCGGCCACACGGGCAGCGGCAAGAGCACGCTGGCGCAGCACCTCAATGGCTTGCTTAAGCCTGCCAGCGGCCGCGTGCTGCTGGACGGGCAGGACATCAACCTCAAAGAAACAGACAAGCGCGATTTGCGTTTCCAGGTGGGGCTGGTGTTTCAGTACCCCGAATACCAGCTGTTTGAAGAAACGGTGGAAAAGGACATTGGCTTTGGTCCCCGGAACATGGGGTTATCCAAGGATGAAGTGGACGCGCGCGTGCGCCGGGCCATGGACTCTGTGGGGCTCGTGTTTGAAGAGGTAGGACAAAAGTCGCCCTTCGAACTTAGCGGAGGGCAAATGCGCCGCGTGGCGCTGGCGGGCGTGCTGGCGATGACGCCGCGCATTTTGGTGCTGGATGAGCCGACCGCCGGGCTGGATCCCCGGGCACGGGCATACCTGCTTAAGGACATACAGCATTTGCATGAGGAAGGTACCACCGTCGTTATGATCTCGCACAGTATGGATGACGTGGCGCAGCTGGCCACGCGCATCGCCGTGCTGGAACAGGGACGTCTGGTCACCACCGGAACGCCGGAAGAGATTTTTGAGCAGTTTGACAGGCTGACGCAAATGGGACTGGATGTGCCCCAAGCCAGCAAGCTGTCGCACCTTTTGCGGGACAAGGGCGTTGCCATTCCGCTCAACTACCAACTGGAGCCGCTGGCAGACGCGCTGGAACAGCTTTTGAAAGGGGGCGCGTGCCATGCTCAATGACATCACTTTGGGGCAGTACTACCCTGCCGACAGTTTCGCGCACCGACTGGACCCCCGCACCAAGATACTGTTGTCCATTGTCTATATCGTCTCCATTTTCCTGGTAAAATCCCTTTTCGGATACATCCCTGTCGTGCTTTATCTTTTTCTCACGATCAAAGTGAGCACCGTGCCGATGGGCATGATGGTTCGCTCCATTCGGCCGTTGCGCATTTTGCTGTTATTTACGTTTGTGCTTAACCTTTTCTTCGGTACGGGGGAGCGAATACTGTTCCAGTGGGCGTTCCTTACCATCCGCCATGAAGGGCTGATGAATGCGTTGCATTTCTCCTTGCGCCTCATATTTCTTGTTACCGGCACGAGCTTGCTGACGCTTACGACCGCGCCCGTTGTGTTGACGGACGGTCTTGAAAGACTTGTGTCGCCGCTTCGCGTTATCAAATTCCCGGCGCATGAAATGGCGATGATGATGACCATTGCGCTGCGCTTTATTCCCACACTGGTGGAGGAAGCACAGAAGATCATGAAGGCGCAGACCGCGCGCGGGGCAGATTTTACCAGCGGCAACCTTAAACAACGCACCAAGGCGATGATCCCGCTTTTGGTTCCGCTGTTTATCAGTGCGTTCAGGCGCGCGGGCGATTTGGCGATGGCGATGGAAGCGCGCTGCTACCATGGCGGCGAGGGGCGCACAAGGCTGCATGTGCTTAAGTTCCGTAAGGACGACGCCATCGCGGGCATCTCCATCCTGGTGCTGATGGCCGTCATCATTCTGGTGGAACAATGGCTGTAGTCGGGGGACACAAGCGTATTCTCCTTACACTGGAGTATGACGGCACCGATTACTGCGGGTGGCAAAGGCAAGCAAATGGCCCCAGTATCCAGGAAGAACTGGAAAAGGTGCTCAAAACGGCACTCCTGAAGGATATTGCCGTTATGGGTGCCGGCAGGACCGATGCCGGTGTGCACGCGGCTGGGCAGTGTGCGCACTTTGATACCGTAAGCAATATCCCCGCGGACAAATACCCTTTCCTGTTCAACGCGATGCTGCCAAGGGATATTTGCGTTTCCAGCGCCCGAGTCGTGCCGCCGGCGTTGCACGCGCGCTTTTCTGCCATAGGAAAAACCTACACCTACCGCATTGATAATCGTCGTCAGCCCCGGGCGCTCAAGAAGCGGTTTTTTTCGCATATACCGCTGCTGCTGGATGAAAAAAACATGCAGGGTATCGCCAATTTGCTGGTAGGCACGCATGACTTTGCCGCGTTCGCCGCGGCCGGCGGCAAAACAAGGACTACCATTCGAACGCTGGACGCCGTCGGCGTGACCCGCAGCGGCCATGATGTGACCATCACTGTTCGCGGGAGCGCATTTTTGTACAATATGGTACGCATCATGGCGGGGACGCTTATTAAGGCAGGTCTGCACAAAATAGACGAACACACCATATTGCTGGCATTGCAAACGCGCAATCGGCTGCTGCTGGGGCCGACAGCGGACGCGTGCGGGCTGGAATTGACGCGCGTGCATTATGAGGGCATACCGTGACACCCCTTCGCGTTTCCGCGCGTACATTGGCGGAGTATACGTATTTTGCTGTCGACTTAAGTCAAATGTCTATGCAGGCCATGGTGATGGGCCGGTTGGGACACCGGGCGCGGCAAAAAGAATCATCGGCACAGGCAGAACGCGCCATATCCTGGAAGGGTGAATGCGCCGGGCTTTCTTTCCACGTAACCGGACGCATTGACCTGTTGGACGACAGCGTTTCACCGCCTGTGGTGGAAGAGATCAAAGTCACAAGCGGCGAAGAACCGATTTGTGCCCTGCCCGCGCACCGCGCACAGGCGTTGTGCTATGGCTTCATGCTGGCGCAAAAAAACGATCTGGAAGGTGCGGCTCTGCGCATCCACTATGTGCGCGAGGACGGGACGACCCTTGCCTCTTTTCTTGAAAATTTGTCTTTTGGCGAATTGGCGGACGGTTTCTTTGCGCTGCTGGAGCCCTACGCCATGTTTATGGCGCAGGTGCTGGCTTACCGGCAGCGGCGCGATGACAGCCTGGCGTCGCTGGACTTTCCCTATGCCGATTTCAGGCCGGGGCAGCGCGACATGGCAGCGCAGGTGTTTACCGCCATCAAGCTGAAAAAGCGCTTGTTTGCCGTGATGCCCACCGGCACCGGCAAAAGCGCCGCCACCCTGTATCCGGCACTCAAAGCATTGGGACAGGGGCTGACAGCCAAAATCCTCTTTTTGACCGCTCGCACTACCGGCAGGGAGGCCGCGCTTAAGGAAGCGCGGGGTATGACGGCGCGGGGAGCCCGGGCACGCTTTTGCGTGATCACTGCCAAAGAAAAGTGCTGTCCCAGGGAAGTGATGGACTGCGACCCCGATGTGTGTCCGCGCGCCAAGGGGTTCTACGGGCGGCTTAAGTCTGCGCTGGAGGAAGCCTTTTTCGACACGGTGTGGGATGCGGGATACATTGCGGATCTTGCGGATAAGCATACGCTCTGCCCCTTTGAGTTGTCATTGGAATTGTGCCTCCACGCCGATGTCATTATTGGGGATTACAACTATGCCTTCGACCCTATCGTATACCTTCAGCGCATTTTTGACAGAACGCGTGACATAACGCTGCTGATAGACGAAGCGCATAACGTTCCCGGCCGCGTGCGGGATATGCTCAGTGCCGAGCTGTCCGGACCCGACGCTGCCGCGTGGCGTCGCGATTTGGGTAAGCGGTATGGCCGCGGCGCCCCGCTTTACAAAGCGCTGTCGGAATTGATCACTGCCTTACGCAACCTGCCCGAACATATCGATTTCTTGCCCGAAGAGTTCGCGGAAGCGCTGGATAGAGCACTCGATTTGTCCCGTGACATGGCGCTGCCCGGCACTGCGGGACGCGAACTGCATCGTTTTTGTGTCATGGCGGGACGTTATGTATCTGCGCCCGAAGACTACGCCGCGATCATCCGCGTGCACGGCAAAGAAAAGTCCCTGATGCTTTTGTGCCTCAATATCACGGATTACTTGGGGCACCAAACGGCAAAACTGCGCGGTTGTGTGTATTTTTCCGCCACCTTGTCCCCGCTTTTGGAGATGCGCCGGCTGTTGGGGGGTACTGAGGAAGACGCTTGCTTTTCGCTGCCTTCCCCATTTCCACCCGAGAATCTCCTGGTGATGACGCTGCCCGTTAATACGCGCTACAGCGTGCGGGAACAAACCGCGGCGCAGATCGCGCAAGCAGTGGCAGACATGTATCGTGCGCATCCCGGCAAATATATCACTTATTTTCCGTCCTACGCCTATCTTGACAAAGTGTCACAATTTTTGGAGGGGATGGAGGATATCCCGCTGCATGTGCAGCAAAAACGGATGGGGGACGTGGAAAGGGAACACTACCTCCGTCGCTTTAGCGACGACGAAAGACCATTTCTTGGGCTCTGCGTGCTGGGCGGCGTGTTTGCGGAAGGCATCGACTTGCCGGGGCGCTTCCTGATCGGCGTCTGCATTGTGGGCGTGGGTCTGCCCCAGGTGAACCGCGTGCAGGAATATTTGCGCGCGTCGTATCAAAAGCGCTTGGGCAACGGGTTTGATCATGCCTACCGCTTCCCCGGCATGCAGAAGGTGCTGCAGGCATCCGGCCGGGTGATCAGGTCTGAAGAAGACCGGGGCGTCATTTTGCTGCTGGATGACAGATACGCACAGGACGCCTATCGCTGCCTGCTGCCCGAAAACTACTATGTACGAACGCTTAAGCAAAGCGCGGGGATAACCCAAAACATGCAGGAATTTTGGGGCAGATAGAGAATATGGGTGTTGGAATGACCCCTGAGAGGGAGGAAACATGGCAGACGTTCCGGAACATCGCCCAAATGAATTGGAACTTCAGATGCTGGTCTTAAGGTCGCTGGAAAAACTGGGGCCTTGCACTAATCTGCAATTGATCGAGTTCATGGCCGACACCACGATTATGACCTATTTTGAATTGCAGCTGACGCTGCATAGACTCTTTGACGGCGGGCATGTATCGCGCACAACCATCCCGAACGACGCCCTGTACGAGTTGACGGAGGCGGGTCGGGAGGCCCTTCGTCTGTTCAGCAGCCGCGCGATGTCGTCCACCCTCAATACCATTGACCAAAGCTATGGGAAATACGCGGAGCGTTTCAAAAAGGAAAGGCAGACCGCGTCACACGCGCGGCGCGACCTGCGGGAGTATTTTTTGACGCTGGAGATTAATGAACCTGACCGGCGCAGCCTTGCTATCGAAATCAGCGTGCCCACCGCGGAACTGGTCGCGCGCTACAAGGAAAATTGGCCTGATAAAGCGCAAACCATCTACAATACCATCGTGCATGAACTGTACGGGGAGGAAAAATGACAGGCACTTGGGCGATCATCGTGGCGGCGGGCGGCGGTACCCGTATGGGGGTCGCGCAAAGCAAAACGCTTGTGACCCTCCTGGGCGTGCCGGTCATCAGGCGCGCGTGTGAACCTTTCCGCAAAGTATGCGAAGGAATCATTGTCGTGATCCGACCTCAGGAGAAGTCTTTGTTCGAAGATGCGCTCAGGGGATTGGACGTGCTGTTTGCCTCGGGCGGCGAAACGCGGCGGCAGTCGGTGGAGAATGGACTGCGGATTTTGCCGGACGCATGCCAATGGGTGTTGATCCATGATGGAGCGCGGCCCCTGGTGTCGGAAGAATTGGTCACGCGTGTACTGGAGAAAACCAAATCGATCGGCGCGGCCGTTCCGGCGCTGCGCGTCTTTGACACGCTAAAACATGTGGACGAATCGGGCCGGATCCTAAAGACAGTCGACAGGCAAGGCCTTTGCAGTGTGCAAACACCCCAGGGGTTCCGGCAAGACGCGCTAAAAGAGGCGTATCGTCTGTCGGGCGACGCCACCACAGACGATGCCGCGCTCATGGAGCGGGCGGGGTTTTTGGTCGCCATCACTGAGGGTGACAGCCACAATATCAAACTCACCACCGTGGAGGACATCATTTTGGCGGAAAAACTGTTGGCGCAGAGGTTGCCGCGCATTGGATTTGGTTTTGATGTGCACCGATTGGTGGAGGGGCGCAGGCTTATCCTGTGCGGCGTTGACATTCCCCATGAAAAGGGGCTGCTGGGGCACAGCGATGCCGACGTGGCGCTGCACGCGTTGATGGACGCGCTGTTGGGCGCGTGCGCTATGGGCGACCTGGGCCGGCACTTTCCGGACACATCAAAGGAATTTGAGGGCGCATCCTCCTTGGCGCTTTTGAAACGCGTCAAGGAACTGCTTGCGTCCCAAGGTTTCATCCCGTATAATGTAGACATCACAATTGTCGCGCAGCAACCGAAATTAGCGGCGCATATCCCGGATATGCGGCAAACAGTCGCTTGCACGCTGGGCATCAACCTATCATGTGTCTCCGTCAAGGCGACAACAACAGAGCGCCTCGGGTTTGAAGGGCGGGGCGAGGGCATCAGCGCTTCTGCCGCGGTTTCAATCGTGACGGGCTAAAGATAAATAACGAAACGGAGGAACAACTATGCTTCTCAATAACGCAATCTGGCTTGGCACTTCACAATCGGGACCTGTTACCATGCTGCCCGAATTGGCCAATCGCCATGGCCTGATTTCCGGGGCGACCGGCACCGGCAAAACTGTGACCCTGCAAGTGATGGCCGAAGCTTTCTCCCAATTAGGCGTACCCGTGTTCATGGCGGATGTTAAGGGCGATTTAGCCGGTCTGGTCAAGCCCGGTGAGATCAACGACAAAATCAGAGAACGGCTGCTGACGACAGGCGTGGAAGACTTTACCCCCTATCCCAATCCGGTCACCTTTTGGGATGTCTATGGCAAATCCGGGCATCCCGTGCGCACCACCGTGTCCGAAATGGGGCCTCTGTTGTTGGGACGGATGCTGCAGCTGAACGAAACGCAGACCGGCATTTTGCACCTCCTGTTCCGCATTGCCGATGATGAAGGCATGCTGCTGATCGACCTTAAGGACCTGCGTGCCATGCTGGCGTATACCGGCGAAAACGCGGCGGATTACACCCTCAATTACGGCAATATCACCAAGGCGTCCATCGGCGCCATCCAGCGCGCCATCGCTGTGCTGGAAGACCAGGGCGGCAACTCCTTTTTCGGTGAACCCGCGCTGGATATCACCGATTGGCTCAAACAGGATGATGAAGGCCGCGGCATGATCAATATTCTGGCGGCCAATGAATTGTTCCTGCGTCCCACCATGTACAGTACTTTCATGCTTTGGATGCTGGGAGAACTGTATGAACTGCTGCCTGAGCAGGGCGACAAATCGCTGCCCCGCATGGTGTTCTTTTTTGACGAAGCACATCTTCTGTTCAATGATTGCCCACGCGCGCTGATGGACAAGATCGAATTGACCATCAGGCTTATTCGCTCCAAAGGCGTGGGCGTGTTTTTCATTACCCAAAACCCGGGCGATGTGCCCTCTTCCATTCTCAGCCAATTGGCGGGCCGCGTGCAGCACGCTTTGCGCGCGTTCACGCCTCAGGAACAGCGCGTTGTGAAGACCATTGCGCAAACCTTCCGTGCCAATCCCGATTTTGACACCGAAGAAGCCATTATGTCGCTGGGCACCGGCGAAGCGCTGCTTAGTTTCCTGCAGGCGGATGGCGCCCCTTCCATAACACAAAAGGCCGTTATGCTGCCGCCGGCGTCTCAGATTGGCTCCATCACGGACAGTTTGCGCACGGCGCTTATGGAAGCAAGCGACATCAAAGGCAAGTACGACAACGCCTTTGACAGAGAAAGCGCATACGAAGTGCTGAGCCGGCGGTTTGCCGCGCAGGGCGTCAGCGCCAGTAACGTCTTGGTCTCTGTGGCACAGGAAGTGGTGGACGGTGTAGAGGCGCTGCCACGCGTCGCCAAAGCTGCCTTTAAGGTGTTTGACCCGGCGAGCGGCATGTATGTTGAGCAAACGGCGGACGAGGAAGAACCCGTTACGTACGCTCCGCCGACATACGAACAGCCTCCGCAAAATTATCAGCAGCCTCAGCAGATGGTGCCGGCACAGCCCCGCAGCATCACGCCCCAAGATGCGCCGCCCGTTCTGGTGTTCAATCGCGCGACCGGCCAGTATGAACCGCAGCAGCAAGTAAAGGACCTCAAACCTGCAGCTCAGCCCAAAGCGAAAGCGGAAAAGCCCGTCAAAAAAGAAAAGGGCCTTGCGGAGAAAATGCTGGACAACTTCACGCGCTCTACCGCCAGCGGCGCAGGCTACACCGTGGGTCGCTCCCTGTCACGGGGCATACTGGGCATCTTTGGCATGAAATGACATCAAGCGATTGCTTGGCGATATCCAGCGATAGGAGAATGCGATGAAAAAACGGATCGGCATTTTGACCAGCGGGGGCGACTGCCCCGGCCTTAACGCTGCCATTCGCGGCGTGGCCCGCGCCGCCTACACCATGTTTGACGCCGACATTATCGGCATCCGCGGCGGGTATCTCGGGCTGATCGAAGGCGATTTCCAGGAAATGAATCGCAGCCAGTTCTCCAACATCCTCACCATGGGCGGCACCATTCTGGGCACCAGCCGCACGCCCTTTCGCGATATGCGCGTGGTGGGCGAGGATCAGGTAGACAAAGTGGAACAGATGAAGAACAACTACGCGAAGATGGGTCTGGATTGTCTGGTGACTTTGGGCGGCAATGGCACGCACAAAACGGCCAACATGCTGTCCATGGAAGGGCTCAACATCATCGGCCTTCCCAAAACCATTGACAACGACATCTACGGCACGGATTTTACCTTCGGTTTTCATACCGCGGTGGAGATCGCAACCGATGTTATTGACCGCGTCCACACCACCGCCGCCAGCCACAGTCGCGTCATGGTCATCGAACTGATGGGCAATAAGACCGGATGGCTTACTCTCTATGCCGGTATCGCCGGCGGCGCGGATGCCATTCTGTTGCCCGAACTGCCTTATGATATAAGGGAAGTCGCCAAAGTGATCGAGCGGCGCGCCTCGGTCGGGAAGAACTTTACCATTATCGCGGTGGCGGAAGGCGCGATGGATGTCAAGGAAGCCAAAATGAAGCGCAAACAGCGTGATGTCAAGCGCGCCGAAGAAGGGTGCACCAACGTATCTATCCGCATCGCCGGGCAGCTGGAGCAGATGCTGAACGTAGTGTCGCGCACCGTTATCCCGGGTCATGTTCAGCGCGGCGGCACGCCCTGTGCGTACGACCGCGTTCTGTCCACGCAGTTTGGTGTCCACGCGGCACAGCTTATCAGCAACGGAACATACGGCGTGACAGTGGCGCTCAAGGGCGAAAGGATCGTCCACAACAGCTTGTCTGATATCGCGGGCGTTGCCAAGCCGGTCACGGCCAACCACCATATGGTCAAAACGGCCAAGAGCATGGGCATTTCCTTAGGTGTGGCCGGAGACTAAGTGCAAAAAAACGGCGCCCCTTTCCCTTTAGTTCAAGCGGGGAAAGGGGCGTTTTATTTTGATGGCTACAGCGGCAAGCGGATCACAGACGCGCCGTAGACCGCCATGACGAGGCCCATTCCCATAGGCAATAAAGCAATGATACCCCATTGCCCTTTACGCATTTGCGACAAATATAAAAAACCATACGGAAGACAATCCACCCAGTAGCGCGCGCCGTACTGATAGCCCCCGCCCGTGCGGTGGGACATAAGCAGCGTGGCATGGATCAAAAAGACGATGGCGGTCAAAGTCTTGCCGGTCGTCATAGTCCCCTGTATCGTGTCTCTCACCGCCCAGAGCACCAGGCACAGTAGCAGCGGGTTGGCCAAAAAAAGCGAGAAACCAAATTTCTTCAGTTCCCAGCCGCCGGTATCGGTGCCTTGCACGGGGCTGCCCCACAGAAATGTGGTCGCGTTGTTTGCTATGTGCTTAAGGGAAAACTGCGTGCCGCCCTGGGTGGAAAACTCCGGCAGATAATTGTGGCCAAATTCAAGGATCTGTCCAAAACGGGCATAATTGTAGGCGCCCAGCAGGAGTGCGACTCCCAGCCCCAGGAGGATGCCCGGTGCCATCCGATTTAGGGATGTTTTGAGGTTATCTTGCCGCATGGTGTACAGCATCATTAGGAGGGGGCCGTAGAGCGCATTGAAAGGACGGCATCCCACCGACAGCGCATAGAACAGAAGTCCCGTCGTGGGTTTGCCCGTGTCCATGCGCTCCAGCGACGCTGCCATGAGCAGCAGCGCCAAAGTCTGCGCCTGGTACCAGACGGCACCATCCTGCATGAGCGCAAGAAGCGACGATCCAAAGCAGCCAAGCAATGACAGTGCCGCCGCTTTTTCCGGGGTCATGCGCCGTGACAGCATAACGAAAAAAAGCAGGCATGCCCCCAGGCTATACAACTGCACCAACAGGGCGTCCGGCACGTTTTCGCCAAACAAGAAGGTCAACAGGAAGATGGGCAGGGTGGGCACTGGGGGGAAACTGACAAAGTATTTCCCCTCAAAAACCGCCAGCTCCAGGTGCGCGACGTTTTCCTGCAACGCGATTGCACCCTGCCGCCACCGCATGGCCTGCAAAACATAGGTATTGTAGTTGGAAGTGCGCAGGGGACTGCTGCCCTGGAGGAGGTGGATCGATAGATACAGCAAAACGCATGCCGTGATGAGCAGCAAGGCGCAATTGCGCACGCTCCGTTTCATGCCTTTCCTCCCTACAAAAAACGCGCCGGAATATCCGGCGCGCGGTGATGATTTGGATTACTCGTTTGCCTCTGTGTCTGTTACTTCTTCGTCGTCATCGTCTTCTTCTTCGTCCAGCATCTTCACGAACTTGTTGAATACCTGCTCGCTCACTTCTTCATCATCACAGGATACATAGATATCTTCGCCATTGTCGTCCTTTTCGATTTTAAGAATGACAACTTCGCCCTCGTCGTCGTCTTTCGCGTCCTCTTCCTGGTCAAGCGCCATGAGCACAACATAGCTTTCGCCTTCGTGTTCAAGGGTGACGAGATACTGGAATTCGGATGTGACGCCGTCTTCGTCGGTCAATTCAATGATATCGCTGCCATCTTCCATTTCGTCCAGTTCGACCTGGGTATATTCGTTCTCACTCGGCTTTTTATCGTTTGGCATTGGGGAATCCTCCTTTTATCTTGGCAGGCGCTCAGCGCCCATATCAACATCGTGCATGCACGTTGTTTGCTCAATTTTGGCTGTCCAGGTAGGCCTGCAGGATGATTGCGGCGGCTACCATGTCGACCGTGTTTTTGCGCTTTTCACGACGCATGCCGCCCTCGATAAGCGACCTGTTCGCGGAGGAAGTTGTCAGGCGTTCATCCTGCAAAACTATGCTTAAGCCTGCTTCCTGAAGTTTTTCGGCCAGAGCGAGTACTTTGTCTGTCTGAAAGCCCTGACTCCCGTCCATATTCAGAGGCAACCCCAACACCAGGGTGTCCGCTTGCACTTGCTTTGCCAACGCCGAAAGGTGGCGGACATCCGGGGCATAACCCACACGGGTGTAGACGCTGTGGGGTGTTGCAATGGTGTGCATGGGGTCGCTAACCGCGACACCGATGCGCTTGTCACCAACATCCAGACCCAAGATCCTTGCCATCAGCCGCCGAAGTTGTTCTTAACATAATAGCGTACCAACTCTTCAAGGATCTCGTCCCTTTCCAAGCGGCAAATCATGCTGCGCGCACCATTGTGGCTGGTGATATAGGTGGGATCCCCTGTCAGGATGAAACCCACCAACTGGGCGATCGGGTCATACCCTTTATCCTGCAGAGCGCGGAAAACGTGGTTTAGGATGCTCGATGCGGTTTCCGACCCTTCGGTGATGGGTCTCATCTGGGTCGTACCGTTAAAATCAGTCATCACAACACCTCCCTTCCTCAAAAGTATTATAACGATTATCACTTGATAAGGCAAGAGAAAGAAACCCGGGGCGTCGGTATCAGGGGGTCCGGCGGTTCAGGCTTCCTCCTGCTGAAACTGGCTTACCTGGGAAGGCGGCAAACCGTAATGTTTCTTGAACACATAACTAAAGTAGCTGGGATCGGAAAAACCCACGGCTTTTGCCACTTCGTTTATGGGCCTTTCTCCCTGCGCCAGAATACTTAACGCGGAAGACATGCGCAGGTCAGTCAGATACTGCAGAAACGTTTGGCCTGTTTCCTTTTTGAACACGCTGCTGAAATAGGAGGATGACACGTACAGTATGCGGCAGATCGTTTCGATGCTCAGATTTTCATCATGGTAGTGGGCGCGCAGATAGTCAATGGCATCAAAGGCAATGCGGCGGCCTGCTTTTTCCCTGACCGCCACGATTTCATCAGACATCTCATTCATCAGGCCTTCAAAGAGTTCTTGCGCGGCTTCAGGCAATGGTAACGCCATCAGATCGCGCACTAGCAAATTGAAGCGCTCGTCAGGCAGATCCATATTGCGGATCACGCTGCCAAGCGCCATGACGATCTCCATCAGAAAACCCCGGTAGGCTTTTACTGTCGGCTTTGAATCTCTTAACGCCCGAAACAAGCCTGTCAGTTCTTTCTTGATGCGGGGTTGGTTGTTTGTTTTGAGCGCCGTCATCAGGCCGCGCACTCCGGTGGTATCATTTGGCGCAGCTTGGCGGCTGCCCGGATCTATATCCACGATAGCCAATACTTTGTTGGTACCATATATTTCACACTGATCCTGCGCAGCGGCGGCCTGGCTCAAGATGAACGGGAGCTGGTCCAGAGAGCCGCGCGGGGAGCTCAGCCCAATCAGTACATCCGTTTCCAGATACCGCAGAACGTTGTTGCGTGCAGCGTTTAGCGCCTTTGTGACTGTCTCCAGCATCTGGGGATCCTGGCGGGGCAACAGGAACACGGTGGCCAATTGCCCGTCATATCGAAAAACGTGCGCTTTTGCATACCGGTTGAGCGCTTCTTGCACCACGTTCATTACCGCTAATTTCAGCGCGTCCGGCTGCAGGCCTTTTTTTACTCCCGCGTCCATGTTTTCGCAGCGTATGAGGGCTATCGCGTATCGGTTGGCCTTCAGATCCAAATCATAGGTTTCGGCCATTTCCATGGCGGCTTCAGGTTGAATGCTGCCGGATAAGAGCGACGCGAAAAGCATTTCCTTGAGCAATTGAATGGCATCATAGTAGTACTGTTTCAAATCCGATACATTCCTGAGGCGGTTGGATTCTTCATCCAGCTTAAGCCGCGCCGTTTTAAGCGCATTGATCATTTGTTCTGCTTCCGCCGGCTTTTGCAGGTATGCAATCGGGCAAAGCGCCAGGAGGCGCCGCATATGCGCAGTATTCTCTTGCCCGGTCAAAAAAATGAATTGTGCGGCCGGGTCATTTTGTCTCATGGCTTCCGCCATACTCAGGCCATCCATGTACGGCATGTCGATGTAGGCAATGACAAGATCCGGGCGAAGTTCTTCCGCCCTAAGAAGCCCTTCCTGGCCGCTGTGCGCTTCGCCAACGACATCAAAGCCATGATCCGCAAAGGAGATTGACATTTGATGAAATTGGATTTCGTTTGGCTCATCATCTACGAAAAGAACTTTGTACACCCGAATCGCCCCCTTATACTCAGTATTCCCGTTTTGCGCAATAACAAACAGTGAGGGAATAAATAATGCTGAATTAGCGGCATATCGGCAGCACGTATCTGCGGCATCGTCTGGCGAATCATGACGAGATCGCTTTGTTGAAGGGCGGCGGGATGTTCTTCTTGTCAGTCATGCATACTTCGGATATACTATGCATGACACAACTGAAATAGGGGAGGCATCGTATGATTATTGGTATACCAAAGGAAATCATGCACGACGAGAACAGGGTTTCCGCGACGTCGGAAAGCTGCGCGAAGTTGATTACTGACGGCCATACAGTCTTAGTGGAAAACAGCGCGGGCCTGGGCGCGAATTTCCATGATGACGCATATGAAAAAAGCGGCGCGAAGCTTCTTTCTGATGTGGGCGAGCTGTACGCGCAAAGCGACCTCATCCTTAAAGTGAAAGAACCGCAATTTAACGCCGAAACCGGTCTTCACGAAGTGGATATGATGCATTCGGACCAATATCTCATCACCTTTATTCATCCGGCCGCCCCCGGCAATCACGCGATGGTCAGGAAAATGGCGGAAAAGGGCATCATCTCGCTCACGCTTGATGGTGTGCCTCGCATTACGCGCGCGCAGAACATGGATGCCCTTACCTCTATGAGTACATGCGCCGGGTATAAGGGAATGCTGATGGCCGCCAATCTGCTGCCTTCCTTCATTCCTCAGATTTTCAGTGCCGTGGGCATGATTAAACCCCTTAATGCCCTTGTTATCGGTACCGGTGTCGCGGGCCTGCAGGCGCTTGCGACTGCCAAACGCTTGGGCGCTGTGACGTACGCTATTGATATTCGCGCCATGGCGCGTGAACAGGCGGCGTCCCTGGGGGCCAAAATCATCGATATCGATATACCGGAAGAGGAGGCTGCCGGATCGGGCGGCTATGCGCTTTCCTTAAGCGAAGAGGCGCTTGAAAAAGAAAGAAGCTTTATCGCCCCGCAAATCAAAAACATGGACATCGTTTTCCTGAGCGCCCTGGTGCCCGGCAAGCTGGCGCCCAAGCTCATTACCAGGGAAATGCTGGATACGATGCGCCCGGGCAGCGTTATTGTGGATGTATCTATCGATCAGGGCGGCAATTGTGAAGCCACTGTTCCGGGCGAAATTGCCATGCATGATCTGGTACATGTGGTGGGCATCAAGAATATTCCCGGTTTGCTGCCGCAAAGCGCGACCTGGATGTTTGCGCAGAACGTCTACAATCTGGTCAAGTATCTGGTAAAGGATCGGACGATCGTGCTGGATGAAAGCGACCCCATCGTGCAGGGCATCCTGACCACCAAAGACGGCCGCATTGTCCACCCGGGCGCAAGGGAGGCAATGCAACTGTGAGACGGGAAATTATTCTGGTGCTCGTTTTTGTCCTGGCAGCGCTCATTGGTTATAAGCTCCTAAGATCGGTTCCATCCCTGTTGCATACACCGCTAATGTCCGGAATGAACGCCCTGTCCGGCGTAACGATCCTGGGCGCCATTACTGCTACGGCCGGTGCGGTGGCGCTGGGAAGCAAAGCGCTGGGATTCCTTGGTATCGTATGCGCCGCCGTCAATGTGGCGGCAGGGTTTTCGGTTACCGACAGGATGCTCAGAATGTTCAAGCACTCGGATACGGAGGGGCAGGGGGATGAGTGAGCCGATCTATTACCTTGTCAGCGCCGTACTGAGCCTCATGGTGCTTACGGGCATTCGCTGGATGAGCCGGGTCGATACGGCGGCGCGGGGGAATCGCCTCAGTGCCTTGGCGATGCTCGCAGCTGTTGTCATCCTCTTGATAAAAGATAATATCCTGGATGATCTTTTTGTCTATGCGGGCATTGCGGCAGGCTTGGCGCTGGGCATCCTCTTGGCCAAAAGAGTAAAAATGATCGCTATGCCGCAGATGGTGGCGCTGCTTAACGGCCTGGGCGGCGCAGCGTCGGCGTTCACAGCGTATCTGACGCTTAAGGAACAGATTTCCGCTTTCCAGCTTGTCACCGCCATGCTGGCGCTGGGCGTGGGCGCACTCACCCTGTCGGGCAGTCTGGTCGCGGCGGGAAAATTGCAGCGGCTGCTGCCTCAGAGGAGCTTCTACTTACCCTATCATCGTGTATGGACGGCGGTGTCCGCATCAGCGCTGGCGGCGTTTGTCTTTCTTCCCCTCCTTGGCGGCAGCGTCAGGCTTTACGGGATGCTTATGGCCGCAGTCAGTTTGATATTCGGCCTTTTGTTTGCGTTGCCCGTGGGCGGTGCGGATATGCCCATCACTATCAGCCTGCTCAACTCCTTGAGCGGCGTGGCAGCAGCCATTGCGGGTATGGCGCTGGGGGACATTCTGCTGGTTGCCGTTGGCGGCATCGTCGGCGCGTCGGGCTTGCTGCTTACCCAAATTATGAGCCGCGCCATGAACCGCCGCTTGTCCGGAATCCTCTTTTCCGCGCGGCAGGCGCCTCGTCCCTCGGTGCCCGCACCGACAGAAGACACTGAACCCGCAGTGCGCGAAACGGTCGATCTTGACGAATGGCTTAGCGTTTCAAAAAGCATTGTCATTATTCCTGGCTACGGGATGGCGTTGTCGCAAGCGCAGGAAAAAGTGAGGTCGCTGCACGATCGGCTGGAGGGGCTGGGAAAATCAGTTCGTTTTGCCATACATCCGGTGGCCGGGCGCATGCCCGGTCACATGAATGTGCTGTTGGCGGAAGTGGACATTCCCTACGATAAGCTGTTTGAACTGGATGATATCAACCCTACCCTCCCCCAAACTGACCTTGCGATTGTGATCGGCGCAAACGATGTCATCAACCCCGCCGCAAATACGGCGGAAGGCACGCCTATCTACGGTATGCCCGTGCTTGGCGCAGGGGAAGCGCATCGGCTCATCATCTGCAATTTCGACCTGAAACCGGGCTATGCCGGTGTTCCCAATCCCTTGTATGACGCCCGTCCCAATACGCTTTTGATGCTTGGGGACGCCAAAGAGAGTCTCGACACCATCCTTTCCGCCCTGCCCCGATGACGAGGGCATATCGCGTTCGTAGGG
>LFTR01000254.1:5042-12986 GCA_001513425.1 Clostridiales bacterium DTU024 | reverse complement strand
CCTGAAGGGGTGCAGCTGACCTGCACGGATGGCAAGATCACCATAAAAACACTGGTCCCGGCTATGGTGGAAGAGGACGGCTGCGCGTTGATCCCTGCCAAATTGCTGTATGAATTGCTGCGCAAATCCGAGGGAGAAATGGTTATCCATGTGGATACCCAAACGTTGAAGGCCACTGTTACAGCAATGGGATCCAAAACCAATATCGTCTGTATGGATGCCGTAGAATTCCCGGAGATCGCCGATGTGGCGGGTGATTTTGTTACGAATTTGCCGCAAAAAGAGTTTGCTTCTGCCATTTCCAAGATCATTTTCGCTATTGCTTCGGATGAAGTGAGGCAAATACTGACCGGGTGCCTAATGGAAGTGTATCGCGAAGAAGTGCGCTTTGTGTGCCTGGACGGTTTTCGCCTGGCTATGCAAAAGGTATATGTCAACCACGACGTGCCGGCCGACCAGGAATGCCGCTCAGCCATTATTCCGGGCACCATCATCAACGAAGTGAGCCGCATGGCAGGTGATACCCAGGATGAACTGGCCATTACGTGTTCCAACACGCACATGATGGCAGTGATCGGCAAAACGACAGTGTTCAGCCCCCTAATTGCCGGCGAATACATCAACTACAAACAGATATTGCCTGCCACGTGGACGACAGCGGTCAAACTGGACCGCGCGGCGCTTAACAACGCTATCGAGCGCGCGGCGGTCATTGCGCGGGAAGGCAACAATTTGCTGCGCCTTCACATGGATATGAGCGGCATGACCATTTCTGCCAACACCGAGCGGGGCAGCGCGGAAGAAAACGTCGCGGCGGAGTTTGACGGCGCGCCGCTCAACATCGCTTTTAGCGCTCGCTACCTTCAGGATGTGCTGCGCAATGTAGATACACAGGAAATGGCGATGCGCTTCAATACCAACGTCAGCCCCTGCGTAGTAGGTCCGGTAAAGGGCAATCAGTACACGTATTTGATTTTGCCCGTGCGCACCATCGAATGAAGAGGAGCTTTTAAGTGATAGCCATCCTTTCCGCCATGGACATCGAGTGTGAACAGCTTATCCTAAAAATGGACAATGCCGCGCCTTTTGATTTGAATGGACGTGTCTTTACGCATGGACGCCTCCACAAAAAGGAAATCATCGTAGGCGCTGCCAGCGTGGGCAAAACCAACGCCGCCATCGGCGCGCAAATGGTGATCGACCGGTTTCATCCCGACGCCATCATCCATACGGGCATCGCGGGCGGCCTTCACAAGGACGCGGCGCTGCTGCGCGTAGTGTTGGGTGAAAGCATCACGTTTCATGATATGGATCCCAAGATCCTGGAGAAGTTTTACCCTTATCAGACAGCTTTTCATTCGGACGAAAAACTCCTTGCCATTGCCGAAAAATACATGCAGGATTCGGGTAACCCTTACCTAAAAGGCCTGATCGTGACGGGCGATCAGTTTATCGAGTCCCAGGAGCAAAAAGATCAGATTCTCTCCAGGCATCCGGCCGCTCTGGCGGCGGATATGGAAAGCGCTGCCATTGCCAACGCGGCGTTCGTCAACGGCATTGCGCTGCTGGTCATTCGCACGATATCGGATTTAGCGGATGACGCGAGCCGTGAGACGTATGACAACAACATGCAGCGCGCGGCGGATATCGGCGCAAAAATCGTTATGCGCGTACTTGATAATTTCGCGCAATGATAAGATGCGCGCAAAATCAAGATAAAAAAGGCATTGCCGCGCTGCTGACCGGCAGCATCATGCGGGATTTCGCCATCGCGGATAATGAGCGTGCACGCATTATGGCGCTGATAGAGGATTCCCTCCATACCGCGCTTTTTTTAGTGTCGGAAAGGGAGGGTGTTGTGCAGGGCGCAGCTGCCATAATCGACGGGCGGGAGCGTATGATCAAGGTTGACGCCGGCGCCGCCCGCAGGCACTTTGGTCCCATTATGGGCACTCTGATCGCCAGGGCGCTCAAAAAAGAGTTTTCCCCGCGTACCGATCTATCAAGCAACGTATGGTTTATCGACGCGCTGGTGGCGGATGACCCTTTCGATGCGGATGCTCTCCTTAATCATGTCAAAAGCAGTTTGCCCGGCATGACCATCAAGGCAGAAATAACGGACAAAAATACCGCCATGCTGGCGGCATACAAAAGGCAGGGTTTTGAAGAAGTGGCGCGCAAACCTTTCACCGGCGTCAAGGACACCGGTATCAAAGAACAAATCATGCTTGCGTACGCGGGCTGATTACAGCAGTCCCGCCACTTCCAGCCCTGTTTCCAACAGTATTTGCAGCGATTTGGCGCGCATATCGTCATAATCCGCGCTGTAGCCGCTCCAGATATCGGACAAGAGAAAATCGCTGAAGTAGAAGGCTGACGCAAACTCTACGCCCCTGAACTGCGCGACGGCGCACAGGGAAGCGCACTCGGTGTCCACGGCGATGGCGCCTTCATTTTTGCGCCGTTCAACCCGGGAGGGTGTCTCGCGGTAAATGGCGTCCGTCGTCCACACGCGTCCTTCTTCAAAGGCGATGCCCTGCCCGCGCAAGGATTGCTTGAACTGTTCAGTCAGCAGCGGCGACGCGTATGCTTGCTCGCCCGCGGGAAGGTAATGGTAGCTGGTGCCTTCGTCGCGGATGGCGTCGGTGACCACCAGCAGCTTTTTTTCATCAAACTTTTTGTCCAAAAGTCCCGCTGACGTAATGGCGATGAAGCGGATCACCCCAAGCGAAATAAGCTCCTCCATAAGGGCTGCTGCTGCCGGGCCGCCGGTCGGCATATTGGCGACAATGAGGCTGTCTTTAAACACGTACTGCGTCACGTACGTGCCGCCTGCCGAAAAGTTGTAAAGCGGCGACAGGTCGCGGCTCAACGCGTGGTGTTCAAGGTTGGGAAAAGCCGTCATGACGCAGGTATCAATGCCCGTCATATCGCGGAAGAGGTCTTCCATTACGGTGGGGGTGATCATGCTGTTTTCAGTGTCAAACTCACTCAGGGGGATGTTTAAGAATTCGCTCATACTGACTCCCATAAAAATGCGCCCGGAAACAGATACGGGCGCATCGGACTATTGAATTGGGTAGATTACTGTTGTGCGCCGCACTCAGGGCAGAATTTGACGCCGGTTTCAATGCTCTTGCCGCAGGATTTGCAGACTGCGCCGCCCTGTTTTGCGCCGCAGACCGGGCAGAACTTGCTGTCTGCGGGGATCTGGCTTTGGCAGTTGTGGCACTGTACGGTGGCTTGCTGGGGCGCTTGGGGCGTTGATTGCGGCTGGTTCATCGCCTGTTGCATCATATTGCCCATTGCCATCCCGGCGCCCATACCCACACCCATGCCCGCCATGCTGCCTTCTGAGGAGGCAGCGTCGCGCATGGATTCAGCAGCCTGGAACTGGGTGTACTTGCCAAGGTCGCCCACTACGCCCATGGAGGTGCGGCGGTCCATCGCTTTTTCCACTTCTTCGGGCAGGCTGATGTTTTCAATAAGGAATGTTTCCAACTTAAGCCCCAGCGGCGCAATGCGCGGCATGAGGAGCTCCAGCGCTTTTGAAGACAGTTCGTCATAGTTGGCGGCCAGGTCCAGCGCGGGGATATTGCTCTGCGCCAATACGTCGCTTAAGGCGGACACGATGGTGCGCTTGATTTGGCCTTCCACACCTTCCACGGTAAACAGGGCGCTTGTCCCAAAGACTTCCTTGAGGAACATAACGGGATCCTGCACGCGGAAAGAATAGATGCCAAAGGCGCGAAGGCGGATCATGCCAAAGTCCTGATCACGCATCATCACCGGGTTGCTCGTGCCCCATTTGAGGTCGAGGTACTGCTTTGTATTGACAAAGTAGACTTCACTTTTGAAAGGGCTGTTGAAACCGTATTTCCAGCTGCGCAGCGCTGTCATAATAGGCATGTTCTGTGTGCTCAGTTCATAGCGGCCGGGCTGGAACACATCGGCGATGCGCCCCTCGTTGACGAACACTGCCACTTGGCTTTCGCGCACGGTGAGCTGTGCGCCCATCATGATTTCCTTGCCGCCGTCGTCAAAGCGGTGAACCATGGTGTTGCTGGATGCATCGACCCATTCGATGACGTCGATGAACTGACCTTTCAGCATGTCAAACAGTCCCATATGATATAACCTCCTTAAGTTTCTTCAGTCTCCCTTACAAGGGCGAAGAGATTGGGTAACACAGTCATCTGTTCCAAGTCAAGGTCCAGGTCGAGGTATTGTTTGATGCTTTCCAATACCGTGCGCACAC
The DNA here is from genome assembly GCA_001513425.1 of Clostridiales bacterium DTU024. GTDB lineage: Bacteria > Bacillota > Clostridia > Christensenellales > Aristaeellaceae > DTU024. Next base: position 8,728 of record LFTR01000254.1, on the reverse strand, counting down.
GGGCTTGGACGGCTTGCTGGATCTCATCATTGTTTTTTTCGGTATTGAAACGGGGGCAGGCGAACACGCGGATATGCCGCGGCGTCAGCACTGCCACATCGTAGTACACATCGTCTATGTAGCGGCCGAAAAAGTTGTTGCGCAGCGCGCTTTCCAGCCGCTCCGAGCCATAATGCCAGCGGTCGGCGAGGTATACTTCGCCTTGCGGCAGATCAAAGTCGTAAAGATAGCACGCCATGGTCGCCGAAGCATTGGCGCGCACGAGCTTGATGCGGCTTAAAAGCTGCTCGCGCGAGCTGATCTCTTCCCGAATCAATTGGCGCATCAGTTCGTCCCGGAGCATATTGAGGACGGTTTGTTCATCGTAGTATTCGTCGGTGTCGTCAGAGTGCATCCTGCCCAAAAAGCGGCTGATGTCCATGAGCTCCCGGCGTAAGGTATCATCGTGTTTATGTGTCTGAAAGACGGGAAGGCTGGGCCGGTTGTTGAGGTACTGGTGCAGCGGTGCCACAGGGGCATTGGCGATGGAATAACCAACCGCGTCTACCGCGTGCGATTCCAGATAATCGATAGCCTCCTCAACATCCTCGATCATAGTGACCGGCCGGAACATCATTTCTTCCCAGTTGTCGATCTTGAGGAAGGCCTGTCTCACCTCGTCCCTGTCTGTTACCAACAGCAGTTTGTACAATTCCACACCCTCCTTCAATAGACATGAGGTTATTATATACGAACCGCCACAATTATACAAACAGTTTTTGGACAGATTTAACAAGCCGGACGCGGCGCGGCGCGCTATACTTGATGTATTTGTACCTTTTGACCCTTCGAAGCCGCCTCCTGCGCGGCGAATATGACTTTCATCGCTTTTAGGGCTTCGTCCCCGTCGATTCGGGAGCGCCGGCCCGTCAAAACAGCGTCAACAAAGGCGTCAATAACGCCGGTGTTGGTGCGCTTGCCGGTGGTCTGCTCCTTGTTGCTGGTGAGCAGGTCCAGCGCCAACTTTTCTTGCTTGCCGCCCTTTGTTTCCAGGATCAGGGAGTATTCGGGGTCGTCATAAAGCCGCAGTGTGCCCAAAGTTCCGTAAATACGGGTGGAGTTGTCTTCGCGGGCGTAATAGGTCCAGGAGACCTGCATCGTGCCCAGGACCCCGCCAAGCGTTTCGAACTGGCACAGGGCATTGTCTTCCACATTGATCTTCGTGCCGTCCGGGTAGGTTTTGTCCAGGGTGTCCATGACCGCTGAGACAGAAACGATGGGATCATCGAGCAAATAGTGGATCAGATCCACCTTGTGGATGCCCAGATCACCCAGCACACCAAACACCGCGTCGTCTTTAGAGAAGAACCAGGAGTTTTTCTGCCCAGTCCAGCCTTCGGGGCCGGGATGGCCAAAGGTCGTGATGAAAGACAGGGGCCTGCCGATACGCCCCGCCAGGATCATTTCTTTGGCGGCGACATGTGCTTTTGCGAAGCGTTGGTTGTGTCCCAGCATCAGCACCTTGCCCGTTTCCCGCGCGGTATCCGCCATCCTTTGGCAGTCTTCGAGCGTCGTCGCCATGGGTTTTTCGCACAGCACGTGCTTGCCCATTTTGAGGGCGTCTACTGTCGTCTGCGCGTGGAAAGTGTTGGCGGCGCACATGCTGATTGCGTCAATTGTGGGGTCGCCCAGCATGTCTTTTACCGTTTCATAGGCCCTGCCGCCAAACCTCTTTGCAAAACTTTCTGCTCTTGGTACGTCCTGATAGCACCAGAAACCCGCGATTTCCGCATTCGGGTTTTCCAGGTATTCCGGCGCGTGCCGCAGTTCCGCTATCTTGCCGCAGCCGATAATGCCGACTCTTAACATGCTGCCTCCCTTACTTGGTCCTCCCGCGCATGCTTTGCAGCAGCACGGCAATAATGATGATGGCGCCCGATATGGCACCTGTCAGGAAAGTGGGCACCTGAGCGGCCACCAGAGTGTTGCTGATCATTTTAAACATCAATACGCCAAGGAATGTACCGATGATCTTTCCGCGGCCGCCCGACATGGCCGTGCCGCCGATGGCGACCGCGGCGATAGCGTCCATTTCAAAGCCGCTGCCCGCATTGGCCGCGGCCACCGCCATGAGTTTGGACGAATAGACCCAGCTGGTAAAACCGCAAAGGAGGCCCGTGATGGCGAACACCGCGATTTTTGTCCTGTCCACGTTGACGCCCGCCATTTTGGCGGCGATCTCACTGGAGCCCACCGCATAAATGTGCTTGCCCAGGCGCGTACGCTGCATGATGAGGCCAAAGAGCAGCGCGGCAGCGATAAACATGATCATCGGGTAGGGCAGGTTGTAGCCAAAGATCCGCACGGAACCGTTCGCCACCCGCCTGAATGTTTCATAGTGAGGCTGTGTGGAAATGCCGCTGGCTACCGAAAAGGGTCCGCCCTGGCCAAAGTGGTTAATAATGGCACGGCAGGACGTCTGTACGGCCAAAGTGGCGATCATGGCGGGCATGCGGCCCTTGGCGACCAAAACACCGTTGAAGCTGCCGATGACAAAGCCAAGCGCAAGACAGAACGCCAGCATTATCCAGATATTCTGCGTGGTGTTGAGCACTTCAATGCCAAACCCGGAAATGATGGCGACCTGAGCGCCGACCGAAATGTCGATTTGTCCGGCGCAGATGACCATCGTCATGCCCAGCGCGATAAAACCGGTCGTGCTGGCGGACTGCGTGAACATATTGCTGAAATTGCGCCAACGGAAGAAATTGGGGTTGACGATCACCGCGATGGTGATGATCAAAATGAAACTTACCACATAGCTGTATTCACCAAACAGCCTTTTGAGGATGGTTTTGGCGTTGAGCTCCCTGGGGGAGCGCAGGGTTTTGTCAGGCATGCAGTTTCTCCTCTACGTTGGATCCGGTTGAATAGTACATCAGCAGGTCTTCGCTCAGATCTTCCCGGGACAAGACCTTGTTGACTTCGCCCTTGTACATCACGATGCAACTGTCGGCCACCTTGCGTATCTCGGGGAATTCGCTGGAGAAGACCAAAATGGCGTGGCCTTCGCGCGCCAGGCGCAGCAAAAGGGTGTAGATCTCAAACTTCGTGCCCACGTCGATGCCTTGGGTGGGGTTGTCAAAAATGAGCACATTGGCTTTCGTTTCCAACCAGCGGCCCAGGATGACCTTTTGCTGGTTGCCGCCCGAGAGGGATGAGACGGGGTTTTTGGGATTGTCGGCGCGTATGTCCAGTGCTTGCTTTTGCCGTGAGTAGCGTGCCTTTTCGTGAGGAGGCCGAACGATAAAGCCTTTCTGGAGGGTGTTGATGAAGCCCATGGAAAGATTATCGTAAATGGACAGATCCTTCAGGATCCCGCGTTCCTTGCGGTTGCGTGGCACCATGGCGACGCCGCGCTTCAAAAACCGCGCTATCCCGCCGCGGATAGGCTGCCCGCCCACCAGCAGAGTGCCTGAGTGCGGGATGACGCCAAAGAGGGCGTCCGCCAGCTGGTCGCGCCCGGAGCCCTGCAGGCCTGTAATGGCAAGGATCTCGCCTTCGCGCAGAGTAAAGGAAATATCGTTGAACCCGGCGCCCGACAGGCCTTCCGCCTGCATCGCCACTTTTTCGCGCGCCTGCGATACGCGGGAAGCAAACGCTTCATCCTCGTATTGTTTGCCGGTCATCATTTCAGTGATGCGGCG
>LFTR01000254.1:0-5033 GCA_001513425.1 Clostridiales bacterium DTU024 | reverse complement strand
CGGAAGATCTCCGGCATTTTATGCGAAATATAAATAAAACTGACGCCCTCTTTTTGAAGGCTCCTCATAATGACAAAAAGGCTGTCGATTTCCTGGTTGGACAGCGCTGTGGTCGGTTCATCCAAAATAAGCAGGTCGCACTTGAAAAGCAGACCGCGGGCGATCTCCACCAGCTGCTTTTCCGCCGCCTGCAAGGTGCTCACCACGGCCCAGGGATCGATATCCACATGCATCCTTTGGAACACGGCACGGGCGTTATCCGCCATTTTCTTCTTGTCCAGCAGCCCGTTTTTGCTTTTCAGTTCCTGCGCCAGATACATGTTTTCAAATACGTTCAGATCGTTGCATAAGTTGAGTTCCTGATGAACAAAACGAATACCATGCCCCATGGCAGCCATCGTATTGTTGAAACGGACTTTCTGCGCGTCCAGCCGTATCTCGCCTTCCTTGGGCGACAATACGCCCGCCAGCACGTTCATCAATGTGGATTTCCCGGCGCCGTTTTCGCCTATCAAACCATGAATTTCGCCGGGTTCCACTAAAAGATCAACGTGGTCCACGGCGCGGACGGGGCCAAAATCCACTACAATACCCGTCATTTGTGTGCGCAAACTTTCACCTCCGTTATAGAAAAAACGGGGCTGGCTGTGAAGGCCAGCCCCGAATAGCGGGTCTTAGTTGGCGATGGAGTAGCGGTCGATGAATTCCTGGCTGTTACGGAAAGCTTCAACCGTGTCTTTGTCAACTTCGATGGTCGGGATCAGGAAGAGCTGGCCGCTGACGTCCTGGCCTTGATACTGTTCTCCCTTTGCCACAGCGACGCCAAGGCGGATCGCCTCACGGATGTACGAGGGGCTGAAGTAATAGGTGAGCAGCAGCGGCTTTTCGATCTCATCGAAGGTGGAGAGCGTCTCGCGGCGGCCGCCGACGGAAGTGATGAGGCGCAGATCTGTAAGCGCCGTCTCATCGCGGATGACCGTCATCAAGCCGTCCACGATCTCGTCGTCGTGGGTCACGATCAGATCAAGATCACTGATGGTGGCGGCATCGGCAGTGGTGAGCCAGTTCTCAAAGTATTCCTGAGATTTGGCGTTGGACCAGTCGGTTTGGAAGCCGTCCTGCAGAAGCACGAAATTATCCTTGAATTCGGTGGCGTTGATCACGTCCAGCATGCCGCCGGTGCGCTGCTTGGAAACGGTAGAAGAGTCGCCGATGAAGAGCAGGTAGTTGATCTTTTTCCCGGCCTTCAAATCCTCTTCGTAGAATTTGAGCAGATACTCGCCCATCATGTTACCGATCTTTTCGTTGTCGCCCATGATCTCGGCGGCTTTGCCTTCGAAGTTTTCAATCAGGCGGTCATAGATGATCAGCGGGACTTCCTCGTCCACGACTTTCTGCGCGGCGTTGCGCAGCAGATCGCCTTCCATAGGCCAAAGAACGACGACGTCCGGACCCCAGTTGAGGATCTCATCCAGGCCCTGGATCTGTTTGGAGGCATCGATGCCGACGGCCATCATGTAATCTTCAATGACGCCTGAAGCTTTGAGCGCTTCCGCTTCGGCGCGGGCATGGGCGACCGACTCGCCGGTGAAGCCGTGATCGGCATCCGGGGTGACGATGCCAAGCTTAATGCCATCCGTTTGAGCCAGCACGGACGCGCTGGTCAGGATGAGGGCAAGGGACAGGAACAAAGACAGGAATTTCTTCATAGGTAATCCTCCTTCAATTTAGGTACATTTAACGCACCAAAAGTGTTTCACGCTTAGCCGTTAGGCACCGTCGCTTCGCACTTTCATTGAGTGCATTGTAGCATGAGCATACCCGGATTGTCCATAAGTTAACCACTTTTGTATGTATGCTGTTACTAAAAAAACATCAGCCCGTATGTTTGCACCGGTTTCTGCCTGCTCCCCGCAAAAGGCGGCTGCGCGGGACCCGCCGGACGTTGACTTGCACCCCGGGCGATGCTATCATTGCCAGTGTTTTAACAGTATTTTATGGACAGGTGATCAGATGAATATCCACATTGTGACCAAAAGATCCGGCTCTGCGCCTTTTCGGTTTGCCTTGTTCGACTTTGACGGCACCATCAGCCTTATCCGCGAAGGCTGGCAGGGCATTATGACCGCGTATTTTCTGGAAGAACTCAAAAATACGCCGGCCGGACGCGCAAAAAGTGAAGAGGATCTGCGCAGGCAGGCGATGGAGCTGATCGCGCTGCATACAGGCAAGCAGACGATCTACCAGTGCATCGCGCTTGGTGAACTGGTCTTAAGCCTTGAGGGCGTCCCCCTTGAAGCGCAGAAATACAAAGACGAGTACCAGCGGCGTCTGCTCGTCCATATCGACGGGCGGCTGAGCGGCCTGAGGAACGGCACCCTGGACAGGGAAGCGCTGACCGTGCCCGGCAGCTATCCTTTACTGGATCTGCTTAAGGATCGTGGACTTACGCTGTACCTGGCCAGCGGGACGGACGAAAATTACGTACTGGATGAAGCGCGGCTCCTCCGGGTGGACCACTATTTTGACGGCCGCATCTACGGCGCTCAGCGCGATCATACTTTGTTTTCAAAGAAAATGGTTATTGAAAAAATCATTCGCGAAAACAACCTTAGCGGCGGGGAGTTGCTGGGATTTGGCGACGGCTATGTTGAAATAGAAAACGTGGTGAACGCCAAAGGCTATGCCGTGGGCGTCGCGTCCAACGAAGGGGAGCGCCGGGGCATCGACCTGTGGAAAAGAGAGCGCTTGCTCAGAGCCGGGGCACACATGATCATTCCCGATTACCGCGACATTGCCGGGATAGAGGAAGCGCTGTTCGGCCCAAAGCAATAAGCGGTTAGAATATGCGCATAGGCATAAGGAAGAGGAGAAAACATGCCATTTACCCAGTTTGACAGGAAAAGACTGCATCTGAAACCCTTAAGTCAGCGCGAGCATGAGATCCGTCTGGACATCATGCTGGATAAGGACGCCCTTCCCGAGTACCGCCATCCGACCATCGCGCTTTTGGCAGACAGGATATGCGCCGCCAAAGCGGCGGGGCGTCCCATCATGATGATGATGGGCGGCCATGTTATTCGCTCGGGCGCCGCACCGCTGTTGATCCAACTGATGAAAGAGGGCTTAATCACCCATTTTGCGTTGAACGGTGCCGCCTGCATCCATGATTTTGAACTGGCCATGATCGGCGCGACGACCGAGAGCGTCGCCCGCTATATCACTGAGGGGCAGTTCGGATTGTGGGAAGAAGATGAATTGTTCAATCAGGCTGTCAACCGGGGCGTCCGTGACGGGCTGGGGTTCGGGGAGTCGCTGGGCAAATATATTGAAGAGAACCATTTCCCGCATCGGGACGTCAGCCTCCTGGCGGCGGCGTACCGGCATCAGGTCCCGCTGACGGCCCATGTGGGCATCGGAAGCGATATCGTGCATGAACTGCCGAACGCCGATGGCGCCGCCATCGGTGAAGGCAGTTTCCGCGATTTTCTGATCTATGTGAACACCGTGGAGCACCTGGAAGGCGGCGTATTCCTCAATTTCGGCAGTGCAGTTACGGGGCCTGAAGTCTACTTGAAGGCGCTTTCGATGGCGCGCAACGTGAAGAAACAAAAAGGCGAGGAAATCCGTCATTTCACGACTGCGGTCTTTGACCTGCTGCCGCTGGAAAACGAGAATATCCACGAAACGCCGCCCAAAAGCGACCCGCGGTACTATTTCCGCCCCTGGAAAACCATCCTGGCTAGGACGGTCGCCGACGGCGGCGAAAGCCATTACATTCAGGGCGAGCACCGCGATACCGTCGCCTGCCTGTATCGGGAACTGATGGAGAAGGACAAAACATGACGCGCGAAAGACTGATGGAGCTTTTGGAGCGTTTTTCGGGGCTCAGGATCGTGGTGGCGGGCGATCTCTTTTTGGACCGCTACTGGGTGATCGATCCGCGCCTGGACGAGCCGTCGCTGGAAACGGGTCTTGCCGCCCGGCAGGTGACCGGGACGCGCCTGTCCGCGGGCGCCGCGGGCACGGTACTCAATAACCTCAGCGCCATGGGCATCGGAACGCTGGGCTGCGTGAGCCTCTTGGGCGAGGACGGCGAAGCAGAGGACCTCAGGACCCTGCTGACCCGGCGCCGGGTCGACATGTCCCGTACCTGCACAAGCACGCTTATCGCGACGCCCTTTTATACCAAGCCTATGTTCCTGATTGCTGACGGCTCGTACCGGGAAGGCAGCCGCATAGACAGGAAAAACCGGTGTGTAATGCCTGAAGAATTGGAGGAAAAAATGGTATCGCATACGCGCGACGCCGCAAAAGAAGCGGACGCCGTGATCTTTTTGGATCAACTGACCGATGAAAATACCGGCGTTGTCACGTCCCGGATGCGCCTTGAGGCCGCGAGGCTGGCAGAGGAAAACCCGGGTTTAGTTTTGTTTGCGGATTCCCGCTGCTTTATCGATCGCTTCAAAGGTATCTCCATCAAGTGTAATTTCCTGGAGGCGGCGGCACTGACTGAAGAGCCGTTGGACAAGGGTTTCAGAAAAGAAGCGGCGTTCCGCTCTTTGGGACTTCTGCAAAAAAAGACGCCGCGCCCGGTGTTTGTCACCTGCCAGGAACACGGCATCGCGGTGATAAAGGACGGACAGCCGGTACTTGCGCCCGCCGCACGGCAGGAAGGCCCCATTGATGTGGTCGGCGCCGGGGACGCATGCACGGCGGGCATCGTAAGCGCGTTGTGCGCGGGTGCGGACCCCCTGGAAGCGGCGCAGATGGGCAACCTTTGCGCGGGTGTCACCGTGCGCAAACTGGGAACCACCGGCACCGCCAATCGGGAAGAGATTCTAAATCTGTACGACGAGCAGTTTTCGCAGGCGCGCTAGACAGCGCAGGAGCTCAGTTTCCAGTCGTCTTAAGAATCCAGATAACGGAGGGTTGATGATGCCCGCGTTTGATTGGTTGAGCCGCGCAAAGAACTCCGGGGTTTCCAGGCGCGTGCAGAGGGCTTTTGGGGAAGGCTGGGTGATCCCCGGCGA
>LFTR01000006.1 GCA_001513425.1 Clostridiales bacterium DTU024 | reverse complement strand
GTGTCAGCCGCCAGCGTCACGTGTGCGGGTTTGCCCTGTGATTGAAGAAAGGCGTTTAGTTCTTCCACGAAGGAGCCGTTTATAATGCCCGTGCTGTGTTCGCCCGGCAGGAGCTGCTCCGTGCCGCCCGATGCACGAACGGCTTGCTTCAAAAAAAACGCGCGCGCCTCTTTTTCGGGCATGTCGCGCAAAATGCGCGCCGCTTCTTTAAAAGCCGCATCCATTACTTCGCGCTTGTCCGTAAGCAGTAACCGCTTGTCTTCCAGTGCTGCCATGCGGATCATGCGGTCTTCCAAAGCGTCCCCGTCTTGCTGCAAACGGGTCTCCAGCTCCTGGCGCTTTTTTTTCATGCGGCTTTCGGATTGGGCACGCAGTACCGCCGCCTTCCGGCGTGCTTCTTCCAGTACCTTGGTGGCGGCTGTGCGGGCATCCTCATCAATTTTGTTTAAGATCGCCTGTACATCCATCGCGTTATCCCATAATGGAATTGACGATCAGGAACGAAATGAGCAATGCGAAAACGGCGTAGGTCTCAACCATGACCGCCATCGTAATACCGCGGCCCGACATTTCCGGATGTTGACCGGTCATCAGCATGCCGCCGGCGCAAACCTTGGCCTGCTGAATGGCGGATTCCAAGCCGACAAAACCGATCGGCAGGCACCCCGCCAGGAATTTCAGCCCTTGCGCCACGGATACGTCGACCATCTGTCCGCCAAGGACCCCGGTATTGATCAGCACGATTACACCAATCAGAAAGCCATAGATGCCTTGCGTTGCCGGCAGCAGCTGCAGCACCAGCAGTTTCCCCGTAATTTCCGGGTTTTCTGTGGCGACGCCTGTTGCCGTCTCTCCCGCCAGGCCAACGCCGCGGCTGGAGCCGATGCCGGACAAGATAACCGCGATGGCGGCACCCAGTAGGGCAAGAAATTGACCGAGTTGAAGTTCCATAGTAGATCTCCTTTCATCAGGGGCAGAAATATATGCTGCAACTTACTCCGCGTGCGCGTTTTGGATGCTTACATAACGGGTCTTCATATCCAGCGGGCGGAACGGCTTGCCGCCGTCCTCGTAGAATTTGCCGAAAAATTCGATATACTGAAGGCGGCAGGAATGCACATAGGCACCCAGTGCATTGATGCCCAGGTTAAACAAGTGGCACACGATAAACAGCACGACGGCGAACACCTTGGCGAAGATGCCGCCCGACCACACCATGGAGATCAACACGTTGAACACCATACCGATGACGCCCGTGGCGAGGCCCATACCGAACAAACGCATGTAGCTCAGGATGTCACTGAGCCAAGAGGACATGCCGTACAGCGCGCCCAGACCGCTTAGCAGGCGCTTGAAGGGGTTGAGAGTGTCCCGCCGCTTGAACAAGAGGATAATGCTCACCCCCGTCAGCGCCAGGATTCTTCCTACAGCTGCGGTGGGCGGCAGGATCAGCATGATAAGACCGGAAATCAGCAGGAACCAAGAAAACTGGTCGCAGATAGCGGCGGCAACGTCCCCGCGCCTGATATTCATATACATCGCGACGCCAAGGCCCGTGAAAAGATGGATAATGCCGATCGCCAGACATAGGCCCATGACCGGCAGCGGGTCGTTGACGGCATCCAGGGGAAAAAAGCGGGCCAGTCCCGGCAGCGGGGCAAAACCGAAAAAGGTGTTATAGGTAATTCCCCAAAAGACGGTGGCACCGCCGCAGAAAATAAGCATATAGAGCATCTTGGCGTTTCTGACGGGAATTTTCTTGACTTTGACAAAAGCCAGCAGCGCCACCGCCATGATAAGGCCGTAGGCGGCATCCGATAACATCATGCCAAACAGGCACGCGTAAAACGGCGCCATGACTGCCGTGGGGTCGATGCCGCGGTAGGTGGGCAGCGAAAAACCCTCCACCACTGGCTCAAAGGCGGTGGCAACGGGTCCGTTTCTAAAGAGGATCGTGGGTTCTTCGTCATCCGCGGGGTCCTCGAAACGTATGGCGCACGCGGGCGAGATTTTCTTGATCTGCGCGGTCATTCTGTCCGCATATTCTGCCGGCACCCAGCCTTCCAGCAAAAAAGTGGTGGCAGTCTGCGCGGACTTGCCGGCGGCGTGGTTTTGACTAATCTGCAGCGACAGCAAATCGTGCAATATCTTGAATTCCGGTATGTGCAGAGCCAGGCTTTCGGTATCTTTAGCCAGCTGTTCGCGCCGTGCGGCGATGTCCTTCTCCTGCGCTTGCAGGCCGGCAGAAAACTCAGAGGGTGTCAGCGACCCCAGCTGCGAGAAGTTCTCCCGAACAAATTCGGCTTCTTCCATTAACGGCAGGGCGTTTTCTTTGGCTGAATGATGGACAGCCACGTAAACCAGGCTTTTGTCCTGCAGGGTACCCACGGTTGATATAATCGCAGGGTAAGGGGACAAGGCGTCCGACAAAGTCTGCAGATTGCGCGTGGGCACTTCGCCCGCCATTTGCATCACCGTATGGGACGCGGCCAAGGCGTCCGGAGAAGCATCCAGCCCTTGCCAAGGCGCCATTTGCTGCGCCGACGTGCGGATGCGCGTTTCCTGCCCGCGCAGCTCGCTCAATTCTCTTTCGATGTTCTCCATGCGGGTGGTCAGTGCCATGATGTCCTGCCGTTGCTCCAAAACGCGTGCAGATTCCTCCGGCGCTATGTTTGGGTACTGCCCGAACATGGGTTTCTTTTCTTTATCATACTTGGCAAGCTTGTCCAGTGCCCATTTGACCCGCTGCAAGTCGGAACTGTCGTGCCCCGTCTCTACCTGTCCGATAAGCTCGGCGGTCTCGCCCTGCAGCTCAGTCACTTCCAGGCACTGCATTGTTTGCAGCGCGCGCAAAATCGGCTCGCGCTCTGCCCGCATGCCCAGCAGGGTCAGCTTTTTCATTTTAACGATCGCCATGCTGCAAAACCCTTTCCGCGATGTAGGCACCCGCCTTGGAAACGCGCTGCATGGCTTGTTCCTTTATGTGTTGTCTGTTTTTTAAGCGCTTTTCCGCCCCGCCGCTCAACTTCTGCTCAACTTTCTCGCGGCGCTCGGCGATCAAACGGGCATATGTTTCACGGAACTCCTGCTCCTGACTTTTTTCGCTTGCGCGGATCGCGTCTTCACTGGCTTTGATGATTTCGCGCCCTTCGCGAAGCGTATCCAGGCGCAGCTTTTCAGCCGCCGCTTCCGCATCGCGAATTTTTTGGATCATTTCAAGAGCCATGTGTACCTCCGCAAGTTGAGTTTCCTAAACGCGAATTCGCCGGACTGAGATTCGTTATTATGACACGTGATTATAACAAAAGGGGGCATTGTTTTCAAGACCGGAAGGAAGATAAGGGAGGATCGGCAATTATTGCCGATCCTCTGAGGATAATTGAAGAAGCGTGAGAGTTGCTTACCTTGTTCTTTGTGCCAGGACCTCCGGGGTATCCACGGGGATGATCTTGCCTTTGGTTTCTATGCGCTGCCAGATAATGACCAAGGCGATCAGTGACAATCCGATCACGTCGGTCAGCAGGCCTGTTTCGATGAGCAGCAAGCCGCCGGCAGCCGCCATCAGCTGTTGAATGATGTTCAGTTTCTTCATGTAGAACTTCTGCAGTGCCATGGCAATCCCGAACATGCCGATGAGGGCGCCAACCATTACGCGCAGGATCTCGTACCACGGTGCGCCCACCATCAGGAGCTGCGGGCTAAAAATGAACATGTAGGGGATAATGAATGCCGCGACCGCGAGGCGCGTGGCTTCAAAGCCCGTCTTGATAGGGTCGGACTTGGCAATAGCCGCTCCGGCCATGGCAGCCAGGCAGACAGGCGGTGTGATGTCCGCCACGATGCCGAAGTAGAAGGTAAACATATGCGCGGGCAGGTTGACGTAGCCTCCGCCAAGGCCCGAGAGGTGCTCGACCACTTGCGGCAGGGAAGTCGCCATAGCTCTAATGACCACGGGCGCCATGACGGATGACGTGATGATGTAGTTGGCCGTCGTCGGCACGCCCATACCGAGGATGATGGAAGTGATCATCGTGAAGAACAGCAGCAGCAAGAGATTGCCGCCGGCCAATTGAGTGAAGCCGTCGCCGATACGCGCGCCGATGCCGGTAACTGTGATGATGCCCGAAACGATTCCGCTGGTGCCGCACGCCAGGGCGACGCTCAAAACGCCGCGTGCGCCGGATTCCAGACAGCCAAAGTAATCCCTGCCTTTAAGGCCTGTGCGCTGCGCCATGATGGCGCCGATGTCCTTCTTACCCGGGACCAGCAAATCAAACAGCGTTTTTATGTACCCGACCGCAGCGGCCGCCGCAATGCCGATAAGCGCCGCATAGGCGGGGGTGAGGGAAGTGCCGACCAACACAAAGATGATGAGCGCTAACGGCAGCATCAGGTGGCCGCGTTCGCTCATGATTTTGTTCAGTCGGGGCATTTGGTCCCTGGGCATACCCAGCAGGCTGTGCTTTTTGCTTTCCAGGTCAACGATCAGGAAGACACCGGAAAAGTACAGGATGGCGGGGATCACGCCGGCTTTGACGATCTCGCCGTAGGGGAGGCCGACGGAGTCCACCATCAGGAAAGCAGCGGCGCCCATGACCGGCGGCATGATCTGGCCGCCGGTGGAAGCAGCTGCTTCCACCGCGCCCGCGAATTGCGGCCGGTAGCCGATCTTCTTCATCATAGGGATGGTAAATGAACCCGTTCCCACCGTGTTGGCAACGGAAGAACCCGATACAGTACCCATGAGGGCGGAAGAAATAACAGCAACCTTCGCGGGACCGCCGCGGGTATGGCCGGCCAAAGCGTTCGCCAAATC
>LFTR01000022.1:17342-44027 GCA_001513425.1 Clostridiales bacterium DTU024 | reverse complement strand
GCTTTGTCTTCGGATAACCGCGAAGTAACCTTTTCCTACACGCAGAATCAACGTGCTCGTCTGGGCTACCAGTTAGTATACGAACAGGATGGTTTGTGGAGGTTTGACGACTCACAGATCATTGAGGATCCGGAGGGATCCACCGGGGTATCATCATCAGGTCGGAAAGAGAGAACCCTGCAGTTAAGTGAATTTGATGAAACACCGCATGGATACGTGCTGATGCTTATTGTGCAGGTGGAAGAAGACAGGACCATCCCACTGCACAGCACGCTTTTATCAGTCGAAGCTGACGCACCCCAAACCATTGCTGTTTGGACCTCTCCCCGCATATCCGGGGGGCAGGAGATGGCCATACAATTCACGCATGAGAAACCGTGTTCATTCACTGTGCGCATCAAGGATATGTCTGGTTTGGTCATGGCGACGCCTTATCTTGACCGCAAAAGCCGCCCGCAAATGCTGGAAAAGCCGGGCACTATCGTTTACTGGAATGGCAATGATGACAGTGGGGAAAGGGTGTCCCCCGGGAGCTACTTTGCGCAAGTGGAAACCACGGTTTCCGGCCAAGTGCACGTTTCGGTAGGTGAATTTTTTGCGGTTGATTGATCAGCATAGATTACCATTCGATACCTTTTCGCGCCGCGATGCCATCGTCGAAGGGATGCTTTTGCGGTGTGATAATGCTGACATAGGCAGCTTTCTCGATGAGCTCCGGGGATGCTCCGCGGCCGGTGACCACCACGTCGCCAGATTCCAGCGCCGCGTCAATGAGCCTAAAACCGTCATCCTTGGGCACCATGCGGTAGGCCATGGCAACGGCCAATTCATCAAGCACAGTCAGTGCGGGCTGGAGCTTGCGCACCTGGATCACCATATCTGAAATGGCGTCGCGCATGTCCTGCGCAGTCTTTTCGATTTCTTCTTCATCCATTTGATAAGTGAACTTGTTCATCGAGGGGGCAGGATAGACAGTCGCGCCTAGTTTTTTGAGGCTCTTGAGTTCGCCGGAATTGCCTTGTTTCATAAACTGGATGATCAACACCTGTTTGTCATATCCCAGCATGCGCGTGGCAAGGCCCATAGCCGCCGTGCTTTTTCCTTTTCCGTCTCCGGTGTATACGTGCAAAAGATTGGGCATAATTATCTGGTCCTTTCAAAAAAATGTTGCAGGGGGAGGGGCGTATAGGTCAGTGCCGTGTTTTTCGAAAATGAGATTGTGTATCCTTGTCCCGCACGCGGCTGCCAGTCATAGTATTGCCGCGCATCGTCCGGAAAATGGTGCGCCATCAGCCGAGCGATAACGCCGCCATGGCACACGATGAGCGCGTCCTGCTCATTTCGCATAATGTTGTCGAACGCGGCATAGATGCGCTGCCGGAATTGGCGGTCGCTTTCGCCCCCGGGGCAAGCGAGCAGACCCGTCCGGTCGGTTATCCACGCTTGATAGGCCGGCAAGTTTTTGAGTTGTTCATAGGAACGCATCTCAAATAGGCCAAAACTCATTTCACGCAGGTCCGCAGCCCTCTCTTGGGGGCCCTCGCCAAGGATCCATTGCAGGGTCTCGTTTGTCCGCCGCATATCGGACGAATAGCGCACAGCCTTTCCAAGAGGCGCATATGTGCCCAGACGCTTCAAACTCAGTATACCCTCAATGCCTTTGGGCGACAATGGTACATCCGTTACCCCACAATACAATCCCTGTTCGTTCGCCGCGGTTTCCCCGTGTCGCAGCAGTGTGATCCGAAAAACCTGTTCTTTCATATTATATGCGCGCAGGTTTAATGGGAACCGGAATGCCGCAAACAACGCGCGTAACGGTTTGGGCGTGTTTGGCAAGCTCCGTGCAGGCGCGTCCCACGTTTTCACGCCATGTGCGGTCCTTCGCTTCAAGGGGCACGATGCCCATGCCCACCTCGTCGCACAGTACGACCGCATCGGGGTTTTCCGCGATCAGCCGCGCCAAATACGGCATTAGCGGTTCCTGCAGGGAGTCGAGCAGGCGCACCGTCTCCTGAAAATCCGCAATGACAGGGCACGTCAAAGCTTCATCGCGCCCGCAGGGTACAGGTGTGATGCCGGTCAATTCTCGCGCATATTCTTCCTTGCCGCACGCGCGGCCGCCAATGATCAAAATCATGTAATCCTCCATACGGCAATGATGACGATCGCCCAAACCAGTTCCTGCATCTGAATGCAGTATCCGGCCAAATCGCCGGTGATGCCACCAAACTTTGTAGTGGCGAGACGTCTGAACCGCCAGAGCGCCATAAGCTCGGCCACGATCGCCAATGCCGCGGGCAAGGGCGCCGTGATCAGTGCCAAGCCGCAAACGATAGCGGCAGAAACGGCGGCGGACGCCAGCACGGTCTTGGCGTCGATATTGTACTGAAAGGAAAACAGCATGCCTTCGCCGCGGGCATTGGGAAGCGTGCAGAGCATCACCATGGCAGCGCAGCGCGAGAGGATAAATCCGCAAGCGAGCGGCAACGCGATCGTATGGCTGCTTTCCGCGTACAGACCCATCAGCGCGATAAAATACAGACTGCTTCTAATGACAGCAAAAGCGCCCACGTGCACATCCTTCAGTATATCGAGGCGCTTTTCTTTGGACTGCCAGGAAGACAGCGCGTCACAGACATCCAAAAAACCATCCATATGGATGCCCCCTGTCACCAAAACCGGCACGATGACTAAGGCTGCGCCGCGCAGCACCTGTCCAAAGGGATACAGCAGCCGGGAGGCGCCAATAAAAGCCAGTGCAACCGCCAATCCCACAAGCGGAAGATAAGCCGGCACGCGCGGGCTGCTCCCTTTTTGTATGTCTGCAGACGGTACGGGAATGGCCGAATAGGTGGAAAACACCGTCAACACATCATGCAATACGTTCATGGCCCATCACCCTTGATCATCTGCGGGAAACCGCATACAACTTCCACCACCACATCCGACAGGCAGGCGGCCTGCCGGTTGAGAAAGCTCAACGCTTCCACGTAATTGCCTGTCAGCGCGTCATATACCGTGCCGTCCGAACCCACTTCGTTTGTTACGATAATGAAGTGTTCTGCCAAAGCCTTTAGAAATTTCAAACCGGGCAGAATACTCGAAACATCCCCGTCGTCGAAGACTTCATTGGCCAAAAGATTTGGCAGATCCTCCAGCATGACCACCGCGCCCGGGGGTATGACAACAGCCTCTAAGCCCTGATGTTTTTCCGTGACCGCGAAGTTTCTTCCTGCCCGCGCTTTCTTATGGCGTGCTATCACCAGAGCATCCTCAGCGTCCACCGGCTTAAACGTCGCGATGTAGTGAACGGGGCCGTCTTTTGCCAGCTCAAGCGCCAAATCCTCCGCCCATGTGCTTTTGCCCATTTTGCTGCCGCCGGTAACCAAATATGTCATCTCTTCTTAACCAAAACGCTGATAGGCGGGCATGTTGAGGCTGTCAAATGTCTTTGACTGGTGGTACACGCCAAGTGCCATGTCGAGCAGCGGCAGCAGCGCTACCGCGCCTGTACCCTCGCCCAGGGCCATGTCGGCCGTGATGCACGCGTGCTTGCCCAGCGCGTTTAGTATTAAACGGCAGCCGGGTTCACGGCCCATGTGGGAAGCCAGCATATAGTCCCGGGTCCCGGGGTCTATGCGCATTGCCACCAGCGCCGCTATGGCGGAAATGAACCCATCGATCACTATGGGCATGCTGTACATTTGGCCGCCCAGGAAAACGCCCGTAAGAGCCGCGATGTCCAGTCCGCCCAGCTTCATCAGCACATCCCCGGCATCAGTGGGATCGGGACGGTTGACAGCGATGGCCTTTTTGATGACGCTCACCTTGCGTAAGAGCCCCTCGTCCGACAGCCCCGCTCCGCGCCCGGTCATTTCTTCCACCTTTGTGTTAAGCATTACGGCGGCCATCGCACTGGATGTCGTCGTGTTGCCGATGCCCATTTCACCGGTACAGATGATCTGATAACTCTTCTCTTTCAGCTCTTTTACCAGATCCATGCCGGTTTGCATGGTCAGATGCATTTCTTCCTGCGTAATGGCAGGCCCTTGGGCGATATTGCGTGTGCCCGACGCGGCCTTGCGGCGTATTAGAGGCTCGCAGTCCTGGTCCTGATTGATACCGACGTCCACAGCGAAGACATCAGCATGGGCGACTCGCGCAAAGGCGTTAACACTGGCGGTGCCCCCCGCGATGCTTTTGGCATTGAGCGCGGTGATGCTGCTGTCGGTTTGTGTCACTTTTTCTTGCACCACGCCGTTATCTGCGCACACCACCAGCACCGCGCGCCTGTCAATGCGCACGTTTTGCGTGTGTGCGATGCCGCCCAACTGCGCGACCAGATCTTCCAGCACGCCAAGGCTGCCCAGCGGCTTGCCCACCAGGTCCCAGTGCCGTTTGCACAGGAAGGCCGATTCAGTGTCAAACAAAGCTTGTCTCCTTCTATGTGAGAAATTCGTTTTGCTGCATAAGGAATCGTTCGTGCTGATCGCGGCTTAAGGTAATAAACTCATAAACGAGGTATTCAGGCGCGATCCTGTTGATCAAGCGGGCGATCCCGGCATGCAAAAAAGGCTGATGGGCGTCTATTTGCATGATCTCTTCGTAGATTTGCATCAGGCGCCGGGAGTAGTCGCCGCTTAATCGGATGTTTTTGAGCACCATCTCTTGAACACGAGGGCCGCTGAAAGTTTGATGCAGGTGCACGCCTTTGATATGGCGGCACAGTTCCGCGTGCCGGTCAAGCATTGATTCAATGTATGTGAGTGCATCGTCGTACGAGGCAACTGCGAGGTTGGTATGCATCAAATGGCCTATGTCCAGCATAATGCCTTTGTTTTTGTACTGAATGCCCTGTATGAGACGCGCCGTCATTAGGGGCGAACTGAAGCTGAATCCCGGCCACCAAAGATTTTCTGTCAAGAAAAGGATGCTGCGTCTGCTGCCGTCAAAGATGGCATTGATGACTTCCAGCGCGGCGTCGATGACTTCCTCATCGGTGTAGTGAAAACGGTATGACACGGTTTCCTGAAGGGAACTCTCCGACACATGGAATACGGCGTACAGGGCACCATGCGTTTCGGCCAGGTCCAATTGCCGGCGGTAGTTCGCTATGAATTCTTCTTTGCTCTTTGCGCCCATCACCAGTGAAGCAGCCTCAAGCGAGCCGAAGTTGTCCCGCTGTCGTTCCTCATCGCCAAGCCAAAACGGAATCCATGACGGGTGGTAATCAAGGTGAACGCCACAGACGGTGCCCCTTGGGAGAATGTCCGTGCTGCCTGACCCGTGGAGCAGCAGCTCAAACCCATCCATATTCGTCTTTTGAAGAAATGCACGCACGTCACGAGCGTCCAAAAACCGCTCCAAGTCTTCCCGGACATTGGAAATATTGGCCAGTCGCAGCATATGCACCCTCCTTTTCGTTCAGTATAGCACGGTGTTCTTTGCCGGGCAACTATGAAAAACCGCGTCGCACAGTGATGCTTTTGCTGCGTTTGCATCGATTGACAATCGTGGATTTTGCGCTATACTGGCATTACAAATGAATAGGCGCGTGCTTTTTGCGATTTATCGCCGGCCGTCGGGCCGAGGGAACACGGATGAGATTTCCGGACTATCCCAGTAACCGTGAAGCGGACAAGCGGACAGATGCCACTGCGCAAGCGGGAAGGTGTCCGCAAGGATGAAGCTAAGTCGGGAGACCTGTCAGCACGTTCATTCCTGGGATGGAAGAAGGCCGCTTTGCACTTACGTATGGCGCTGCTCCTTTTCGGGAAGGGGCAGTTTTTATTGCTCGTCTAGTTTGTTTGAATAACTTTGAGGTGTGCAAAATGTTTAGGAAATCTCTCGCCATTTTACTGTCGGCACTGCTTTTGTCAGCGGCAGGCGTCACCGCACAAACCGGTGTATCTGTAACGGATTTTGAGGGACGAATCATCACCCTCGCGAAAAAAGCCGAACGCATCGTCGCGCTCATGCCTGCGGATGTCGAAATATTGTACGCCATCGGGGCTCAGGAGGTACTCATCGCCAGGGGCGAATACTGCAACTATCCCAAGGAAGCATTGGAAAAGGATGTGGTCAAGTCCGGCCAGGAGATGAACCTGGAGCAGATCATCGCGTTTGCCCCGGATGTGGTCGTCTCCAGTAAGATGAGCCACAGCGTGCAGCAGGTGGAGGCGCTGGAAAAGGCGGGCATTCAGGTGGTTATCAGCGACGCCCAGGACTTAAGCGGCGTATATGCCGCCATCGAGATGCTGGGTACACTGACCGCGCGGGAAACACAGGCGGCGGCTTTAATAGAAGACATGCACTCGCACATAGTCGAAATTGAGAAAAAGGTGAACGGCAAAACAGCGGGCACTGTTTACTATGAAGCGTCTCCCTTGCAGTACGGTCTTTGGGCCGCAGGGGGAGGCACATTTATGGATGAACTGGGGCGTATCGTAGGGCTCGAAAACATCTTCGGCCAATCGGAAGGCTGGCCTCAGGTATCTGAAGAACAGGTTATCGCTAAAGATCCCACATATGTTGTTACCACCACGATGTTTTTTGGCGATGGTCCCACGCCCATTGAAGAAATCTATGCCCGTGCCGGATGGCAGGACATGCAGGCACTGAAAAACAACAAAGTCTTGAACGCCGACAGTGATGCTATCACACGGCCGGGACCCCGCCTGATACAGGCCGCTGGGGAGCTTTATGAGTTTGTCTGGGGCGACAGCGCGAACGCAAAGTAAGGACGGTCTATGAAGGCAAGCGAAGGCTTTTCTCCGGGGCAGCATCTCGTATTCCAATTGCTGGTACTCATCTTTATAGTGGCAGGCATTGCTATGGGCAGCGTCATGTTGCCTTTAGTGGATACGTTGGACACGCTTTGGGCACTCATAAGCGGCGCGTCACTGCCGCAAAGCAGCGCGTCCGCCATATTGGTGCATGTCCGTATTCCGCGTGTGTTGTCGGCGGCGCTCATAGGGGCGGCCCTGTCGTTATGCGGCGCCGCGATGCAGGGATTGCTTCGCAACCCGTTGGCGGACGGCTCCACATTGGGCGTCAGTTCCGGCGCATCCTTGGGCGCGGTCATCGCCATTAGCCTGGGCATCACAGTGCCCGCCCTGCCTTTTGCGGGCACTGTGATGATGGCAATGTTGTTTGCATTTGCGTCGCTCATGCTGATTTTGGCGCTTTCCTATTCTTTCGACCGCTCGTTTTCTACCCAGACCATCATACTGATGGGCGTCATTTTCTCAATGTTTGCATCCAGCCTTATCAGCCTTATCATGGCGTTTTCCGGGGACAAACTTCGCAGCATAACTTTCTGGACGATGGGTTCGTTGGCGGGTACTACCTATGTCAACGTATTGATACTGCTCTTGGCTCTTGTTTTCTTTGGCGGTCTCATAACGCTCCATGGCAGGGAACTGAACGCATTCGCGGTGGGGGAAGAGAACGCGCTGCACATCGGCGTGCCCGTCAGGCGCGTCAAACTGACCGTGATGATTGCCGTATCCGGCCTCATCGGCGTATGCGTTTCCGTCGGCGGCACGATCGGCTTTGTGGGGCTGATAATCCCGCATATCACCCGCATGGCGCTGGGCCCCAATCATCGGAAGTTGCTGCCCGCCTCATTCTACTTTGGAGCCATATTCCTTTTGCTTTGTGATTTGATCGCCAGAACCGTTGTCAGTCCCGTTGAGTTGCCCATAGGCGTTGTCACATCCCTGATTGGCGCGATGGTGTTCGTGTTCATTTTTCGCGGACGCAAGAGGAAGGAGAGGTAGAAGGTGCTGAAGGCAAAGAACATTTCCGTTTCATACAACGTGGACAAAAAAGCGCTTGACGGTGTTACACTGGAAGCTAAGGAGAACCAATGGATCATGCTTCTGGGGCCCAATGGCGCGGGCAAGTCCACGCTGATCAAAGCGCTTTCCCGCGTGCTGCCGTATGAGGGCGAGGTCCTTATCAAGGGACAGGATATCGCGCATATCAAGCCCAGGAAGCTCGCCGGAATGCTCGGAGTTCTGCAGCAGTCCAACCCTGTCAATTACGCGTTCACGGTGGAAGAAATCGTGCAGCTTGGCCGATATGCTTTCCGAGGCGGCATTTTTTCCAAACCGAGACAAGACAACGAGGAAAAAGTGGAGCAGGCGCTTCTGTGGACGGGCATGTCCGACTTTCGCGGCAGAAAAATAACCTCCCTCTCGGGCGGCGAAAGGCAGCGTGCTTTCCTGGCGCAGGTATTTGCGCAGGACCCGGACATATTGCTGTTGGATGAACCTTCGGGGTCCCTTGACCTAAAGCATCAGCAAGCGCTTTTTGATTTGGTTCGGGAGTGGGCACAAAAGCCCGGCCGCTGCGTCATATCCGCCGTACACGACTTAAGCCTGGCACGCAAATATGGCTCCCACGCCATTCTCTTGCGTAATGGTAAAGCGCCGGCGCAGGGCAGCATTCAGACTGTCATGTCACGCGACAACTTAAGTGCCGTCTATGGCATGGATGTTCATCAATGGATGAAAGACATGCTCGTTCAGTGGGCGTAAGAGCTTGCCTTTACAATTTCGTGTGTTATGGTTATAATCCATTCACATGAAAATGAAGGAATGAAATGCGATGAAATGTCAGTTTTGTAACAGCGAAGACAGCCGTGTGGTGGACTCGCGTCCCACAGAGGACGGCGCCAGCATCAGGCGCAGGCGCGAATGTATTGCTTGCGGCAAGCGATTTACTACCTATGAGAAGGTCGAAACCATTCAGCTTTTGGTTATCAAAAAAGACAACACGCGGGAAGTTTTCGACCCGCAGAAAATACGCACCGGCATTATCCACGCTTGTCACAAGCGGCCGGTGGCGGCATCTGAAATCGACAATATTGTCGCTGAAGTAGAGCAGTTTGCGTATAACAGTATGAAGCAGGAGATCACCACGCATCAGATCGGTGAAATGGTAATGGAAAAGCTTCGCGAACTGGACGAAGTGGCGTATATTCGCTTTGCGTCCGTGTATCGCCAGTTTACCGACATACCGACCTTTATGCATGAGATGAGCCGCATGATGCGGGAAAATCGTGATGGCAATTCAGACCTCCCGAAAAACCAAAAAAAAGCCCGCAATAAATAGCGGGGCGTGACCATCAGCGCGAAATCTGATCCAGTGTCATAGCGAATCCCGGGACAAATTCAGCCATAAAGTCCTTGACTTCCGGCAAGTCAATGGCGTGAATCGTGCTTTGGATGCCGCTTTGCGCTTCCGCAAATTCGCGGTTGCCAACCTTGGCCTCTTCCAGGCACTTTACGTAGGCGCAGATGCGGTCCGCCGCCTTCACAATGCGCCAGGATGGGGCGTTTTTGTCCGGCGCGACAAGCGGTTCGTAGTGGTCGCGAAGGTCTTCCGGCAGCATTCCCAGCAGTCTTTGCACTGCCATTTCCTCGATTTTGTGGTATTCATCGCGCATGGATTCATTGTTATGTTTAATGGGCGTAGGCAGATCGCCCGTGATAACTTCACTGGCGTCATGGTACAGCGCTAGCACCATAATGTGTTCAGCGTTATATTGCTTCCCGTAGCGTGCGTTGCCGATCAGGGCAATGGCGTGCGCGATCATCGCGCATTGCATGGCGTGCTCCATGTCGTTTTCGGGCACGCTGTTGCGCATGAGTCCCCAGCGCATAATATACTTCATGCGGGAAAGGTAAGCATAAAAATGATGCGTCATAGCTGCTCCTTTACGGTGCATTCTTGCGTTTTTGAATGTCCTTTTCATAACCCAGTGTGCCCGGCTCGTAATAGACGGTATCCTCATAGCCTTCGGGCATATAGTCCTGCTTGACCCAGTGTCCTTCAAAGTCGTGCGGGTAAAGATAGCCATCCCCGTTGTTAAAGCGCTCATGACCTGCATAGTGCGTGTCGCGCAGCCTAAGCGGCACGGCACCCAGTTCGCCTTTTTCGGCATCCTCTTTGGCGCACACCATCGCCGTCGACACGCTGTCTGACTTTGGGCTTTCGCACACCGCGATGACGGCCTGTGCCAAATTCAGACGGGCTTCCGGCATACCTATCAGTACCAGCGCTTGCGCCGCTGTTACTGCCTGCACCATAGCCTGGGGATTGGCCATGCCAACATCCTCGCTGGCGTGGGCTATGATCCGCCGTGACAACATGCGGGGGTCTGCGCCGGCATAGAGGAGCCTTGAAAACCACAGTAAGGCGGCATCGCTGTCACTGCCGCGCATGCTTTTGCAAAAAGCCGATAACATATCGTAAAACAGCGTGTCGTCGCAGCGTACCTGGGGCTTTTGTATGCTGTCTTCGGCGATGGCAAGCGTAATACGGATGCTGCCTTGTTGGGTGGGCGTGCTAAGGGCTGCCAATTCCAAGGCGTTGAGCGCCATGCGTGCGTCTCCTCGCGCGATGCGTGCGATGTGACGCAGCGCGTCCTCATCCATGGAAACGTTAAGTGACTTAAGTCCGCGCTCACTATC
This sequence comes from Clostridiales bacterium DTU024, assembly GCA_001513425.1. Classification (GTDB taxonomy): domain Bacteria; phylum Bacillota; class Clostridia; order Christensenellales; family Aristaeellaceae; genus DTU024. The sequence goes on along the minus strand of LFTR01000022.1, from coordinate 33,543 downwards.
CATCAATGCAGCGCGCAGTGTCTTTTCCACATCCTCTTGGGACAGCGGATAAAAAGCAAAAACGCGGCAGCGGCTGACAATGGCGGGCGTCATCGAAATCATCGGGTTTTCGGTGGTGGAACCGATAAAACGGATCAATCCTTCTTCGATAGCGGGCAAAATACTATCGGATTGCGCTTTATTCCAGCGGTGGCATTCATCCAGCAGCAAATAAGTACTTCGCCCGTACATTTTTTGCGCGTCTTTTGCTTCTTTGAGCACTTCGCGCATTTCTGCTACGCCCGAGGTTACGGCATTCATCTTGACGAAATCGGATTTGGTGATCTGTGCGATCACGTGCGCCAGGGTCGTTTTGCCGCAGCCGGGAGGCCCGTAAAAGATGCTGCTGGTCAGCTTATCCGTCTGGATCGCGCGGCGCAGCAACCGTCCGCGGCCTATCAGATGTTCCTGTCCGAAGAACTCATCCAGGTTACGGGGACGCACGCGGTCAGCCAGCGGACGGGTGCTCTTTTTTGGTTCGTTGGTAAAGTCAAATAACGTCATTTTTCTCCCGTGAAAATAGATAAGTTGTTTTGCTTGTCGTCTATGCGCCACTGATGCGCCATATCATTCAAGGCGCATTGCGCGTGCAGCACCGCGATACCGGCGTTGAGGCTGTCCAGCCGCTTTAGACCGATACGCAGGGTCGAGCCGGAATAGGAAAAACGCCAAGGCTGGCGGTTGATCGCAGAGGGCGCGACGCGTACCGCTTCGGCTGTTCGGTAGGCCCATAGCGGCCACGTGGCGGGATCGTCAGCGCACAGTTTTTTGAGCGCTTTGCGTTTGTGGCTTATTTGCGTTTCTTCCGCCGCCATACCAAAGGGGATGATAGCGGCGATACGTTCGTTATCCCTAAGCCCCACTTTGCAGGCGCCACGCCTGAAAGTGCCGGACACCCAGCAGGTGGCGACGCCCAGCGATGTAGCTTCCAGGATGAACGCTTCCCCCGAAATGCCTGCGTACAAGTTCGCATAGGGCATCTGTTTATCACAAATGATGGCAGCGTATTGGCTGACGCCTCGGAAAGTCGCCAGAAAAGGAATGGGCAGCAACAATCGATCATCTTCGCCACATCGCTCGATGGCAACGCGAACACCACGCAGCGGCAGGCGTGCAGCGGTATATTCCAACGCACTCAATAGAGGCACACCTGTTTCTGACAGAAAACGGCGGCAGGAATAGCGCCGCGGAATGGCTGCCAGCCACTTTTGCAGGTCAGCCTGCCGGTAGAAACCGGTCCACTCTTGGTCTGGCATGAGGCAATCCTCCTCCTGTTCAGTTTAGCATACTCACAAAAAGGGTTCAATACGCTTCGACTGTTTGACGTAAGCAGAAAGCGAGCCTATAATCGTCGTAAGAGTGGAATACAGCGGAGGAATTAAACGTGTACAAGAAACGCTCCATGCTAAGTACCGTCGTTGTGTTGATAGCGGCTGCCGCTCTGTGGTGGTTTACGGGCGGAGGAGGACCGGTGGGTGATGCCCCAAAGGGCGATGGACCCGCAATCGTTGAAGATGGCACCTACACGACCAAAGAGGATGTGGCGGCATATCTCCATACCTACGGGGAACTTCCCGGAAATTTCATCACCAAGGACGAGGCGCGCGCTTTGGGGTGGCAGGGCGGCGGTTTGAAAGACATTGCTCCTGATAGCGCGATAGGCGGCGACCGCTTTGGCAATTATGAAGAGCTGCTGCCTATAGAGGCCGGCCGCATCTATTACGAATGCGACATTGACACATTGAACGCTGTTTCACGCGGCGCCAAGCGTATCGTTTATTCCAATGACGGGCTCATTTTCTATACAGATGACCATTATGAGTCGTTTACCCGGCTCTACGGGGAGGCAACGCCGTGAACAGAATAGAACTGGATGGGCGGCGTATGGACAGCCGCGCACAAACGCACGCATATTTGAAGGAAATGCTCAAGTTCCCTGCGTATTACGGCAACAATTTGGATGCCTTGCATGACTGCTTGATGGAATTGTGCGATGTCAAAATCGTGCTTCGTTATCAGGATTCCATGCTCAATGCCTTGGGGGGGTACGGGCAGACCATGCTGAAAGTGTTCCGGGAAGCCGCGAAAAGCAATTCCACCATAGCTTTTGTCAGTTGACCATGCGCAATGTGGTCAAGGGATTACCGTCTTTTACCAGTATTGCACAAACTTGCCCTTGCATTTTTGTGGATTTCAAGCACTATCATTGTTGTGATATTGCAGTATAATAAGGGCGATTCAATTAGGAGGTCCGCTCCTTTTTTCTACTTCTATGTGACTGATCACTTTAAGGAGGCATTTCATGGCAAGTCTGTCTTTGCAGCATCTTTACAAGGTCTATCCCGGCGGCGTCACCGCTGTCAGTGACTTTACACTCGACATCGAGGACAAAGAATTTATCGTCCTGGTCGGCCCGTCGGGTTGCGGCAAGTCCACCACGCTGCGCATGGTAGCGGGGCTGGAAGAAATTTCCGATGGTGAACTATACATCGGCGACAAATTGGTCAACGATGTGGCTCCCAAGGATCGCGACATCGCGATGGTGTTTCAGAACTATGCGCTGTATCCGCACATGACGGTGTATGACAACATGGCCTTTGGCCTCAAGCTTCGCAAAACTCCCAAGGACGAGATCAAGCGCCGCGTGGAAGCTGCCGCCCATATCTTGGACATTGAGCATCTTTTGAACCGCAAACCCAAAGCTCTGTCCGGCGGTCAACGCCAGCGCGTCGCACTGGGCCGTGCCATCGTGCGTGAACCTAAGGTCTTCCTGATGGACGAACCGCTGAGCAACCTGGACGCCAAGCTGCGCGTTGCCATGCGTACCGAAATTACGAAGCTGCATCAGCGTCTGCAAACCACCTTCATCTACGTGACCCATGACCAGACCGAGGCGATGACCATGGGCTCCCGCATCTGTATCATGAAGGATGGTTTCATCCAGCAGGTGGGGACGCCGCAAAACAACTACGATTTCCCCGAAAACAAGTTCGTCGCCAGCTTTATCGGAAGCCCTCAGATGAACTTCTTTGATGTGGAGATGAAAGCCGAAAACGGCAAAGTGTATGTGCTCTTCGGGAACAGCAAAATTCTCATCCCGGAAAGCAAAATGAAGAAGTTCGTGGATGAAAGCTACGTCGGCAAACGCGTTTCTATGGGTGTCCGCCCGGAGAACATCTCCGACAATCCCGAAACCGTCGCGGCCAACCCCGAATCTCAGTTCAAGGTGCACGTGGAAGTGACAGAGCTTATGGGTTCTGAAACCTATCTGCATCTTACTACCGAAGGCAAGGAAGGTAACATTGTTGCCCGTGTTGACCCCCGCACTACTACCCGCGCCGGTGATGACATTGTTTGCGTCATGGACACGAGCCGCCTTCACTTCTTTGATTTGGAAACCGAAGAGACCATCCTCAACAGATGATCCTCTCGTATATTCAAAGGCTGTCACCCTGTGGGTGACAGCCTTTTGTGTGCATAATCTCTGCAATGTTCCACAGCCGCGATGCGGCAAAAACACGCTCCCATTGTGGACGAACGGGGGAGAACGATGCATATGGACTTGTGGATAAACATGGAATGCATTGTGGAAAAACAAACACATCAATCATTTTTCCCTTGATCGCTTGCGAAAAACATCTGTTCGTGTGGACAACTATGTGGATAGTGTGGATATCCGAACATTCGCACCCCTTTGCATATCATTCNNATAAATATACAAGCAAAGACATCCCATGTGCATGGTCATTCTGACGGTATTCATTCCTCTGAGTGACGTACCGGGCAACCCGTGTTTTCTTTACATTCCGCCTGCATTACGTTATAATCGCTAAGAATCTTTAGCACAAAGGAGGGAAACGGATGAAAAAGCGCCTGCTGTGGTTGTTTGTCCTGTCCGTTGCCCTTTTCTTGCTGATGGGCCTCATGGTGGTCGCGGCACAGGAAACCCCGAGCGATGTGCCCGTCTACCGCGGCATGCCGCCGCTGGTTCCCTTGCCGCAAGAGATGCGTACGCAAGCGGAGGGACTGCCGCGGGACGTGTTGCCCTCCGTTCGGCTGAGAAATGCTGTGCCATCAAGTGAAGCGCTGCCAATAGCAAATGTTCCCCAAACGGATGCCAACGGGCTGCCGCTGCAGGACAGGTGTTATTACCGTACTGCGTACGCGGTGGTGCGGTTGGAGGATAGTGCCGGATAACAGATTTTTGTGGATGGATCAACCAAAATTGAAAGGAAGATGCACTCATGGCAAAACCTGTTAACACAAAAAAGACATTCAACAAAAAAGCGATTGCCGCGGTTACCGTGGCAGTATTGCTGGTACTCTCAATTGTGGTGGGTTATCTGGGCGTCACGGGGAGAAAACTGGATAATGAGGGCTTGTACAAGCTTCTTGCCTGGATCCCTACCACTTCCGAAAAATACACGTGGCGTGAAGCGCTGGTTCCCGGCGCCGACTTTGGAGAAACCGACGCCTATGTGTTGGCGTTGCCGCAGGAGCAGGACACGGCAGCTGATGATACGGTCACCCCGACCGTTGCCGTTTTATCCGAGCGCATGGCGCAGACCGGCATTTCCGGCGTTGCGATTGAGACGATGGATGACGGCAATATCATGCTGACGCTTCCCAAGGGCGCGCTCAACAAGCAAAACGTCGAAACACTTACTGCGCCCGCCCGCTTTGCGTTTGCTGACCCGTCCGGAGTGGAATTCCTGTCGGGCGATCACATCACGGCCGCCAATATTGCTCCTGTTGACCAACAGATGACCAGCTGGTATTTGGCGTTTGAGTTTGACGCCGAAGGCAAGCAGATCTTCGCCGACAAAACCACTGAGTTGGTAGGTCAGAGTATCGCCCTCAATCGTGACGGCCAAATGATCACGCAGGCAAGCATCGGCGAACCGCTCACAGAGGGCGGGGCGTCCATCCCCGGCTTCGCCTACGAGGACGCATTCTATAATGCATTGCTGATGCGAACGGGTGAGCTGCCCAACGCGCTATCGGTCAACGACGTTGCACAAGGTTCTCCGCTATTGGGTGAAGGCGTGATGAATAGACTGATCATTGCCTTGTGGGTTGCATGCGGGCTTATCGGCCTGTATCTCATCATCCGGTTCCGTTTGGGCGGGCTTATTGCGCTTTGGGCACTGGCCGTCGCGATGATACTCAATTGGTTCTTCGCTGCGCTGGCAGGAGGCGGCTTCAATGTATCGACGCTCCTGGCGGTTTATGGCGCATTCGCGCTGGCCGTCTTTGGCATCCTGTCCATCTTCCGTGGCATGGAAGGTGATTTGCGCCGCGGACGCTCTGCCAAACAGGCACTTAAGGATTCCTATGCGGGTCCGGGCCACACGTCTCTGGACGTGTTGGCTCCGCTCCTGGTCCTGACGCTCATCTGGATCATAATGGATAATGGGAGCATCGGGCGCTTTGCTCAGCTGTTCGCCATTGCGCTTATCGTTGATATGGTCATCGTGCATTTGCTGATGCGCGTGATGATGGTGAGCGTTATTGAGCTGGCGGGAGATAAGACCGCGATGTTTGTATCCGAGAGCGAAACCGAGGAGGCGAAATAAATGAACAAGACGAAAAGAAGTTCCTGGATCCTGTCCGCTATTGTCGTTGTCATTGGTGCCGTAGTGCTTTTGACCAAAGTGGGCATGAAGCTTGATCCCGCAGCGTCAGCGGCCGTGGATTACTCGCAGTTGTTATTCTGTTCGCTGGCGGCCGTAGTACTTGCCTTGTTTTATGGATTTCTCAGGTTTGACAGGGCAAACGCCATTGCGCTCAGCGCCGCTGTGCTGCATGATCTGTTGGTCACCATGGCGCTGGTCGTCCTGCTTAGCGCAGTACTGCCCCGAATTGCGGCGGTCCCGGCGGCCACAACATTGGCGGTCACGGTATTGTTGAGCGTTGCATTCACCTTCTGTCAATCGATCCCCATTCTCAGGGCGGCGCGCCATATTGTGCGTACAACATCCCGCAGAGATGTGTCGCTGGATGACGCGGCAAAAATGGCCGTGGCCGAAACCCGCTCGTTCCGCGTCACCGTATCCCTTCCGGTGCTGCTGCTCGTTGTGGCCGCTGTTGTGGCGGGCGGCATTCAAATGCTGTCCGTGCTTATCGCTTTGCCCGTTGCGTTGGCAGTGTCCCATTTCTCCGCCGAACTGATTACCCCCACCCTTTGGGCTGGCAGCGCGGCAAAGCTCAAAACCCGCAAAGTATACAGATAACCAGAGCTTGGGAGCGCGTCCCCTCAACCGGGGGCGCGCTCCCTTTTCCGTAATGCTCTAACAAGAAAGGACGACGCATGCTTCGTTTTTCCCGACGTGCCGAAAAATACCAAATTGAAGGTCTGCCCGACTGGATGGCTTCGCTTCTGCACGCGCGGGGGGTACATGACAGGGAAACGGCAGAAAAGTTTCTGCAACCCGATTTGAGCCACTTGCACGATCCGTTTGATCTAAATAACATGCAAAAGGCCGTCGACATAATAAGCGCCGCGGCCAAAGGCAAGAAGCGCGCCGTCGTATGGGGAGACTATGATGTGGACGGTATGTGCGCGACGTCGCTATTGTATGAAACCCTGCAGGCTATGCGTATTCCGGTCATCACCTTCATTCCCGACAGGCATACGGATGGTTACGGCTTGAGTTTTGACGGCGTCGAAAAACTTGCATCACAGGCGGACCTGTTGATTACCGTGGATTGCGGAATTACCGCGCAAGCTGAAGTCCAAAGGGCGAAGGAGCTGGGGATGACCGTAATCATAACGGACCACCATGCTTTGCCCGAAATGCTCCCTGAAGCGGACGCGATTATCAGCCCGCTTTTGAATAATTACCCCTTTCCCCACTTGTGCGGCGCGGGGGTAGCGTGGAAACTGTCACAGGCGTTGAAAGGACTTGAGTACGCGCGAAAGCAATTGGATCTGGCGGCTTTGGCTACAATAGCCGATATGGTTCCATTGACAGGGGAGAATCGTGTCATAGCCGCGTTGGGGCTTAAAACGCTGGGCGATACTAAACGAGCGGGTCTTGTTGCACTAAAAGAAGCCGCGGACATTGCTCACCACCACCCTTTGACAAGTGAACAAGTTGCCTTCCAATTGGCACCGCGGTTGAATGCCAGCGGGCGGCTGTCCACTGCGCAAGGTGCGATAGAACTGCTCAACGCTGCCAACCCTGCGCATGCCGTCCCACTGGCTCAGGAGCTAAATACCCTCAACACCCGTCGCAAACAGGAAGAAAGGTTGGTACTGGAAGCGGCGGAGAAGCAACTGGAAAAAGCCGATTTGCTGCACGACCGTACCATTGTGGTGGTTGGCGAAGAGTGGAACGCGGGTGTGGTGGGTTTGGCGGCGGGGAGATTGGCGGAAAAGTACGGCTACCCCGCGGTGGTGTTGTCGCAAAGCGGCGACATGTGTGTGGGCAGTGCCCGCAGCGCGGGAGAAGTAGATCTATATGCCGCACTCAAAGCGTGCGAGGATCTCTTTGAACGTTTTGGCGGCCACACCAAGGCTGCCGGGCTGACCATATTAGGCGCCAATGTTGTCGCTTTCAAGCTGCGTTTCAATGAAGCTGTCTATGCACAGCTGCCCGGGGGAGAATTGATCCCTACCGCCGAATATGACGATGAAATGCCGCTCAGTCTGGTCACGCCGGAAACGTCCGAGGCACTCATGCGTTTGGCACCCTTTGGTGTAGGCAATCCCGCCCCGGTGTTCCTGAAAAGGGAGGCCAAGGTACTCTCGGCGCGCTGCGTGGGCGCGGACATGCGTCATCTAAAGATGACTCTGGGGGAGGACGATGTCATTCGCGATGCCATTGCGTTTGGCTGCGGCGAAGAATTTGGTGGTTTATCAGGCAGTGTCGACGTACTGTTTGTGCCGCAGAAAAACGAGTTCCGCGGACGCTTGAGCGGGCAGTGTCTGGTGAAAAATATCGTGATCTCTTCCGGCGTCTTCAAAGAAGATGCCGCACTGGAACGCCGCATTATCCTGCAGGAACTGCAGGCGGCTTTGTTGAATAGTGTTTCTTACCCCGTGAACAATCTATCGCCGGAATCCCTCCAAATTGCGGGTAGCCAGGGCACTTTGCTGTTGTGTCGTACCGCCAAAACGGCGATGCGGCTCAAGGAGCAATTTCGGTGGATGGATGCCGCTATCCACAGGATAAATGATCCCCGCGCGTTCCAGACGGTATTGCACAATGCACGCCTCAAGGACATTAACGCGCCGTACGAAAAACTCGTTTTTGCTGACGGACTTATTCACCCAAGCGAAGCCGGGCTGGCGCACACACATTTGCCCAAAGCCACCTTGTACGCATTCCCAATAAGTGATACGCTGTCTACGCGCATTGAAGAATTGGCCGTCACGCAGGATGAACTGAGGGAAGCCTACATTGCGCTCAAAAAGCAAACCGGTTTGTCCGCATTTCCGTGGACGGATGAAAAACGCACGGCGGCGCTCGTGATGCTTTCGGAGCTATCCCTTATCCAGGGGGAAGGCAGCGGTATTTGCATGCTGCCCCTCCGTAAGTGCGATCCCCAGGAAAGCCCCCTCTATCGGGTGCTATCGACATAAAAGGAGGTGTGAATATGGCTCATTCCGCATTTCGAGCACTGACTCTGGAAGAAATAATCCAATCCATCAACAGAGTGCGACCCGGCGAAGATGCCGCGATCATCGAAAAAGCGTACCATTTTGCTGCCAATGCGCATAGCGGGCAGATGCGCAGGAGCGGGGAACCGTATTTCACGCACCCTGTTTTTGTTGCCAGTATCCTGACAGAAATCACCATGGATATGCCCACTATCGCCGCGGGCTTGCTCCATGATACGGTGGAAGACATTGAGGGCATCTCCGTTGAAGTGATAGAAAGGGAGTTCGGTCAGGAAATCGCCATGCTGGTGGATGGCGTCACCAAACTGGGCCGTCTCAATTTCCAGGACAGGGAGGAGCAGCAAGCGGAATCCCTGCGCAAGATGATTTTGGCCATGGGGCGCGATATCCGCGTGGTTATCATTAAATTGGCCGATCGATTGCACAATATGCTGACGCTGGGTTATCAACCAAGCGACCGCCAGGCAGCCATCGCACGCGAAACGCTCGACATCTATGCTCCCATTGCGCATCGCTTGGGCGTCTACACCATCAAACAGGAATTGGAAGACCTGTCCCTTAGCTATATTGACCCGCAAGGCTACCGGGACGTCGCGGTCAAGGTGGGTGCCAAACGCTTGGAGCGAGAGGATCAAATCAAAACAATTATCGCCGTTTTGACTGAAAAGCTGGCGGAAATGGGCGTGCAGCATTTTGAAATCGAGGGCCGTCCCAAGCATTTGTACAGCATCTATCGCAAGATGGTCATTCAAAACAGGAACTTTGATCAGATCTATGATTTGATTGCTGTTCGTGTGCTGGTGGACACGATACCGGATTGCTACACCGTGCTGGGCGTGGTACATACGCTGTGGAACCATATGCCGCTTCGCTTCAAGGATTATATATCGGTACCCAAAAACAATATGTATCAAAGCCTGCATACCACATTGGTGGGGGGGCGCACTATACCCACTCCCTTTGAAGTGCAAATCAGGACCTATGACATGCACCGCGTCGCGGAGTACGGCATCGCTGCGCACTGGAATTATAAAGAGGGCGGCACGGACAAATCGATGGACAAGAAGCTGTATTGGCTTCGTCAGATCCTCGATTGGCAAAGTGAAACCAAGGATTCCAAAGAGTTCATCGACGGACTGAAAACAGACCTGTTTTCAGAAGAAGTCTTCCTCTTTACGCCTAAGGGCGATATTGTCAACATGCAGCGCGGGGCAACGCCACTGGATTTTGCGTATCGTATCCACTCCGGTGTCGGCAATGCCTGTACCGGGGCAAAAGTCAATGGCAAAATAGTACCCCTGGACACAGAATTGAAAACGGGAGACCGTGTGGAGATCCTGACCAGCAAAACCGCCAAGGGCCCCAGCATGGACTGGCTGAAGATCGTCAAGACACAGCAGGCCAAAGCGAAGATCCGCCAGTTCTTCAAAAAGGAACTGCGCGGCGAAAACATCCAGATAGGCCGTGAGATGCTGGAAAGGGAAGCCAAGCGACGCGGGGTCAAGTTAGGGGATATCAGCAAGCCGGAAAGCTATGAACCTCTTTTAAAAAAGTATGGCTTCCCCGACATAGAAGCCATCCACGGCGCTGTGGGGTACGGCGTGGTACCGGCCATCTACGTCATCAGCCAGTTGCTGGATGAGCAGCGAAAGGAAACGGAAGGCGATGCGCCCAAAAAGCCAACGCTGCCCGAACCCCACGAAATCGACCGCCTGGGGAAACCCACCAATGGTATCTATGTCGAGGGGGGGTCCGGGATGCTGGTACGCTTCGCACATTGCTGCAATCCGGTACCCGGAGATGATATCGTGGGCTATATCACCCGTGGGCGCGGTGTTACCGTACATAAGGCGGATTGTGTCAACGCTTTCAATTCTGAGCCCGAGCGCCGCGTACAGGTGTCATGGGCGAAGTCTGACATGGGTGTGTTCAACGCCAGTCTCCGCATTATCGCGTACGATCATCCGAGTTTGTTGGGCGAAATCACCGTTTACGTGTCAGATGCCGGGGCTCCGGTGACAGCCGTATCTGTAAAAGTCAACAAGAATGGCATTGTCACCATTCACATGATCGTGCAAGTAAACAGTAAGGAACAATTACAGCAGGTGCTGACCAAAGTGCGCAAGCGCACCGATGTGATCGAAGCGTTCCGTACAGCCAGTTAAGGAGGAATCATGAGAAGCGTCGTGCAGCGGGTATCCGGTGCCAAAGTGTTGGTTGAAGGGCAAGTAAGCGGCGAGATTGCCAAAGGTTTGCTCGTACTGCTTGGGGTCGAGGAGGGGGACACCGATAAGGATGCCCTGTATATGGCCGACAAAATCAGCAAACTCCGCATATTTGAAGATGGGAACGGCAAGATGAACTTAAGCTTGAAGGACGTGGAGGGCGCTGCGCTGTTGGTGAGCCAGTTTACGCTGCTGGGTGACGCGCGGGGGCAGAATCGGCCCGGCTTCACCAAGGCCGCTGCGCCGGATGAAGCTGACAGACTCTACCAAATTGTCTGCGCACGCATTGCGGAAAATGACTTGCCGGTTGAGACCGGTGTATTCCAAGCGCACATGGAGGTCAGTCTTATCAACGATGGGCCGGTCACCATTTTACTGGACAGCCGCAAGAATTTTTGAGGATTTTATGATAGTAGAAAAAATAGTCGTCGGAGATTTGGAAACCAATTGTTATCTGGCATTCGCGACAACAGGCGCAGATGAAGTTTTGGTAATCGATCCGGGCGACGACGCGGAGAAAATACTCGACCGCATTGCGAAGCGTAATGTGGCGGCAGTACTGCTGACGCACGGGCATTTTGACCATACCGGCGCGCTGTCGGCATTTCGGGATGTTCCGATCTATATTCACGCAAAGGATGCGCCTATGCTGAGGGATAACCGGCTGTCTGTGGGCGAATTGATGGGCGATAAGGCGGCGCGGCCCGCCGCCACGCACCACATGAAAGAGGGCGAGATGATCGAACTGGCGGGCCTTAAGCTGCGCGTCATGGAGACGCCCGGCCATACCATGGGCAGTGTGTGCCTCATTTGTGATAATCAGGTCTTTACCGGCGACACCCTGTTTGACGGTGATTACGGCCGCACCGACCTGCCGGGCGGCAGTGCCACATTGATGCGTGCTTCTCTCAAAAGGATATTTGAACTGCAAGGTCATCGCGCTTATCCCGGGCACGGTGGGGAGACAAGTATCAAATGAAGGTGCTGTTTCAAACACCCGTTTCGGCTTATGCTAAGGAAGTGGGCGATGTTATCGCCCTTTTTTTTGAGGGCGCGGACTATTTCGTCAACATAGAGAATTGCGATCCCGATCTCATCATCGAGCATACCGAACGGACGAAAGGCAGCGTGCGCGAATGCCGCGTGACGATGTCGGGTACTTTTCAGGGCAACAATACGCTCCATGAAACGGTGCAAGGGGATGCGCTGACCGAAAAGCGCCTGCACAAGCGCCAGGTGAAACGCTGCGTGTACGCGGCGCTCAAGCAGGCTGCGCACTTCACGCCTCCCTGGGGATCCTTGACAGGCGTTCGCCCCACACGCCTTTTGTATGAAAGCATGGGGCAAGGGAAGAGCCTTCGGTCCGCGGTGGAGCATATTGTCACGACATTTGACGTTTCCGCCGTAAAGGCGGTACTGCTCAGAGACATTGTCGTGGTGCAGAGCGCTCTGCCGCCGCCCATGCCACGGGACGTGGACATCTATATCGGCATCCCGTTTTGCACGTCAAGGTGCCGCTATTGCAGCTTTTTATCCGCCGAAGTTGGGGACGGCCGCATGCTGGCACCCTATGTGCAAGCTTTATGCGGCGAAGTAGCTGAGGTCCTGAAGCTCATCGAGCAAAAAGACCTCAGTGTCCGCGCCTTTTACATGGGGGGAGGCACGCCCACCGCGCTGCCGTATGATTTGTTGGAAAGCGTGTTGGTCGCGGCCGGGCCGCTCATCAGCGCTGCCCGCGAAGCCACCGTGGAAGCGGGCAGGCCCGATACGCTGGACGAGCGCAAACTCAGCATCATCCTGGCGTCCGGTGCTTCCCGTATCTCCATCAACCCGCAAACCATGCACAATGATACACTCAGGCTCATCGGCAGAGGACATACGCGTGCGCAAACCGAAAACGCTTACGCGCTGGCAAGACAAATCGGTTTTCATCATATCAATATGGATTTGATCGCGGGGCTTCCAGGTGAAAATGAAGCCATGTTTTCTCAGACCCTTGCGTGGGAAAGGAGCATGCAACCTGAGTCGCTTACCATCCATACCCTGTCTGTCAAGCGCTCAAGTCTCATGCATTTGTGGGGAGATCGTTTGCCCGGCGGGGAAATGGTATCACACATGGTGGAAAGCGGCAGAAAACACGCGCAGGCAAACGGTATGCATCCCTATTACCTTTATAGGCAGAAGCATCAGGCGGGCAACCTGGAAAACGTGGGCTATGCGCTTAAGGACCATGCGTGCCTGTACAATATCGATATGATGGAGGATGTTTGCAGCGTCCTTGCTTTGGGCGCGGGGGCCATATCCAAGCGCGTATGGCCCGGCCGCGAGAAAATCGTTCGCAGCCCCAATGTGAAACAGGTGCAGGACTACATTGTGCGGGCAGGGGAAATGGCGCGGCGCAAAGAAGCGTTATGGGAAATTTAGAAACGGCGGCTTCGGCCACTGTTTTGAGTTACTGGGGACGTTTGCGTATATCATCGCCCAGGAAATGGAGAGACAGCCCGGTGCGCGGGTCCATGAGGCGCGAAGCGATGCGCTCCGTATAGCGGGATTGCAGTTCGGTCAGCGTCAGATTGGTACTGATAACGGTATTCTTGTTGTCATTCAGGCGCGCGTCAATCAAAGCAAAGAGCTGTTCAATGGTGATGTTTTCCCACATGGGCTCGGTGCCAAGGTCGTCCACCAGCAGTAAGTCCGTGCGGTAAAAAAGGGACATTCCCTCATCCTCATGGGAAAAGTAAGCCTTGCGTATTTGGTTCAGGAGCGTGTTGGCCGATACGCTCAGAGAGGCTACGCCACGATCCTTCGCGCGCTTTGCGATGGCGCGCAAAAGAAACGTCTTGCCCAAACCACTGCGACCGTAAAATAAAAGGTTGCGCGTTTTGCCGCAGGGCAACGCGTCCGCGTACTGTTCGCAGCGGTGGCGCAGTACCTGCGCGTATTCTCTTTGTGAAATGCCCAGTCCCTCCATCACATTCGGAGAAAATACACGTTCATCGAAATTCTCAAACGTCTCTCCTGTGGTGGGCATGGCGATCGCCTCGCACACCATGTTCTGATAGCGTTTGAGGACGCATGAACAAAACTCTTTTTTGTGTTCGCCCGTGAAGCCCGTGTCCCGGCAGTCACAGCAGGTATATATGGGCTCCAGATGATTTTCCGGAAACCCGTTTTCTTTAAGCAGGCGCTTGATTTCCTTGTTGCGTTTGTTTGTGGCTTCTTCCAACTTATCAGGCGCGATGCCATTCAGCGCGAGGCGCAGATTGTCCATGATGGCTTGCCTGCGCGCTGACATCAATTTGCCTATTTGCGGGCAGACTTTGACAGCCGCCTTTTCGTTTTGCTGTTCTTTTAGGCGATTAGGCGCTTGTTCTTGTCGGCAAGCCTGCAGGGCCTGCATAAGGATGTCACGATTCACGTTTATTGAGTGCCTCCTTTATCAGGTCATGGGTGTTGCGTTCCAGCTGCTCTTCGGTGTACTGGCGCTGGTCGTAGCGGTGCGCCCCAACTTCCCGCGAAGGGCGTTGGGATGCGGCCGCGGGCTGTTCCTTCGTGGCTTCTTCCAAAGTATTGATGCCTTTTTCCTTCCACGCTTTAAGCACGCGGTCGACGTAAAAAAACTTCTGTTTGGCGTTGCGTGCCTGCGCAGCCGCGTGCAAAATGAGCTCGGGCGAAAATGTGGAAAGCCAGGCGTCGATAAACGCGCGGTCTTTTTCGCTGGGGTTGCCTTCCTGTCCGCAGGCATCCATTATGCGCTTGATAAGCGGCAATTGCGCGCTTTGCTTGTCAAGGTGAGCGCGCGCCTTTAGTTCATCATCAATACCGCGCGTATACCACGCCTGAAGCGCGACGGGCAGATCCTCAAACCTGCCACCCTTGCGTCCCACAGCCTCAGCGGCCAATAGGATCATGCTATGCGGATACTGGCTGAGCAGCGCTTTGTACGCGTTTTGTACGGCCACAGGGTTGACGCGCACGCCAAGGGCGTTCAGCGTTTCCCGTGTGGCCTTCATTAATTCGCTCTCCTGTTCCAACTGCTCTTTCACCGGGGCCCCTTTTACGCCGCGGCGGCGCAATCCCTCCAAAATGCCGTTCAAGTAGGCGAACGAAGGATTGCTGGCTTTGACCGTCTCCTGGCAGGCGTTCTGAATATCCTCCGAAGAAAAACCCCATTCGTCTGTCCATTTGCGGTAGAGGTCCAGTTCGTCCTCCGTCGGGGCGCGGCGCAGGCCGAAGCGGCGCAGCACCGCTTTCGTGCCATCACGCGTCAGTTTGTCGTGATTGAAGTACTTTTCCGCGTCTTCCTCAGCCGCGATTCCTTCTTCTTTAAGTACGGTGGCCAATTTTTCTGCATACTTGAAGGTAAATCCGATCCCGCGTGTCGCCACGCAGTGGCTCAGGAGCATCAGGACCACTCCCTGGGGCAGACCCAGTTCCTGCACCCATTCATACGCCGTGGCAATTTCGCCGGGGCGGATCTTGCGGCGCTCGCCAAAGAGCGCGTAGACGGCCTCCGAAAAAGCGATGTAGGCGTTGTCGCCTTTCCAGTCATCCTGCCCGGTCAGCATGCGCTGACCCAGATGGTGGAAGCGGTAGCTGGGCGGATTGTCCTTTAGGCGCGACACCAGACGCCGCCGCTCCCAATAGCGCAGGGCGGACTCAATTTTGATTTCGTCCATGGACAATTCCTTGGCCATTTCTTTGATGCCATAGCCTTCGTCGTGCAGCTGGCTGTGAAATAAGCCGCACAAATAGACTTTGACGGCATCACCTTCGGCCGAAGGAAGGTACTCGGTAAAAAAAAGATTTTCCACGGCGGTTATGCCGAATATTCTGCTCTGGTCATCCTGTTCAAACATGGGGTCCTTTCCAAAGGGCGCTATCCATCAGTCCTCAGTCATTTCCTTTTTGAGGGTCGCCAATGTTCGCCTTTCCATACGCGATACCTGCATCTGAGTCAGCCCCAATTGCTTGGCAACGACGCTTTGTGACAGGCGGCGGGAAAAACGCAGCATCAGCAATTGCTTTTCCACATCACTCAGCACAGACAGCGCTTTTTTTAGGTCTTCGCGTGCTTCAAAGTTTTCAAAACTGACATCGTCTTCGCCAATACGGTCAAACAGCAGCAGACCGTCTTCATCCGGCATATCAAGAGACGCAATTGTGGTTTTGTCGCGCATCTGCTGCACGTCCAAGACCTGCTGCACTGTCCACCCCAAATGCCGTGACAACTCTTGGACTGAGGGTTCCCGACGCAACGACTGGATCAGCGCTTCATTCGCTCTGTCCATCTTTATGCCTTGCTCACGCA